>DASZDK010000103.1:0-11654 GCA_035942035.1 Acidimicrobiales bacterium | reverse complement strand
CCCGCCCCGCCAGGCGTTGTCGGCCAGGTCATGGTCGTCCCAGATGCCGATCATCGGATGGCGCAGGTGCACGGCCTGCAGGTCGGAGTCCTCGCGGATCTGGGCGAGGCGAGCCCGGTAGTCGTCGAGGGTCACCGCCGGTCGGGGCGGCCGGTGGGAGCGGGGCCCCTGGGACCCGTCGTCCTCGTAGATGTAGTCGCCGAGGTGGACGACGAGGTCGACCTCCCGTTCGGCCAGTGCCCGGTACACCCCGAGAGGTGCCACCGAGTAGTGGGCGCAGCACGCCAGGCCCAGGCGCAGGCGGCTGGTCGGGGCCTCGGGGAGCGTACGGGTGCGGCCCACCGGCGAGCGGGTGCCGCCGGCGCTGAAGCGGTACCAGTAGGTCGTGGCGGCGGCCAGGCCGTCGACGTCGACCACGATGGTGTGGTCGTGATCGGGGCTCGTCCGAGCCCGACCGGAGGCCACGACATTGGCGAGGCCCGGGTCATCGGCCATGACCCAGTCAGCCTCCGCCTCTCCGCACAGCCTGGTCCACAGCAGGACGGCTGACAAGGTCGGGTCGAACGAGGCGACCGAGTGAGAGAACACGTCCATCCGCCGCCAGGCTAGGGGGCGTTCTCACTTCGGACGTCGCTGTGAATCGTAGGGATGAGGCCCTGGATCCCAGGTGCTGCACCATGTCAGCGAGGATGTCATGAAGGTGGAGATCTGGTTCGACGTCGTCTGCCCGTGGTGCTACATCGGCAAGCGCAACTCGGAGGCGGCGCTGGCGGTCACCTGGTGTCGCCCGTCTTGATCCCAAGGTGCCGGGTTCGAAACCCGGGCGGCCCACCACAGCCCGCCGGGCGAGCCGGCCGGATCAGCCCGTCGAGGCCAGCGCCCGGGCGGCCGCCTCCTCGAACGTCGGGACGGAGAACTCGAAGCCTTCGCCCAGGAGCCGGGTGGGGACGCAGCGCCGTCCGGTGAGGGCCAGCGCCGGGTCGGATCCGAGCAGCAGCGCACCGAGGAAGGTGACCGGCACCGGTGCCGGGAGGCCGAACCGGCGGCCCAGCAGCTTGCGGTAGGTCGCCATCATCTCGGCGTTGGTGACCGGCGTCGGACAGGTCACGTGGTACAAGCCGCGCATCGCCTCGTCGTCGAGGGCCCGCACCATCACGTCGAGCAGGTCGTCGAGGGCCACCCACGACACCCACTGCCTGCCGGAGCCGGCCTTGCCGCCCAGGCCCCGGCGGACCAGCCAGGCGAGACGCTCGGTCGCCGGATCTCCTGTACCGCCGAGGCCGATCCCCATGCGCAGCAGCACGGCGCGATCCACGCCACCGGTGGCCGCCCCGAACGCCGCCTCCCACGCCAGGCACACCTGGACCATCTGGGCCGGCCCGCGACCGGAAGGCGGGGTGCGCTCGTCGACGATCTCGTCGCCTCCCTCGCCGAAGATGGCGAGGGACGAGGCCTGCACCCACACTGGCGGCGGCGACTGGCAGAGCCGGATCGCCTCGCCCACGGCACGCACCGGCTCCACCCTGGAGGCGATGAGCTCGTCGCGGTTGCGCCGGGTGGGGCGGCAGTCGACGCGCCTTCCGGAGAGGTGCACGACGGCGTCGGCTCCCTCCAACACCTCGGCCCACGGCCCCGGCGAGGCTCCGTCCCAGTGCACCGACTCCCATCCGTCACCGGACGCCGGCTGGCTCCGGCTGAGAATGGTGACCCGGTCACCTCGGGCGGTCAGCCGATCGGTGAGCGAACGACCGAGGAACCCCCAACCGCCGGGGATGACGACGTGCTTGGCGGGCACCACCGCCGACGCTATCCAGTTCGAAGCTCGCCGGGGCAGGGATCGCTGCTGCGTACGCTGCCCGGATGACCGACTTCGACCCCACCGCCTACGGCGCCTCCGGCATCGCCGAGGAGTACGACGACCTCTACGAGACCGAGTGGGAGATCGGGCCTGCCGTCGACCGCATCGCCGAGCTGGCAAGGGGAGGCCCGGTGCTCGAGCTGGGGATCGGAACGGGACGGCTGGCCCTCCCCCTGCTCGAGCGGGGCCTAAAGGTGCACGGCGTGGACGCCTCAGAGGAGATGGTGGCCCGGCTGGCGGGCAAGCCCGGGGGCGAT
Source organism: Acidimicrobiales bacterium (assembly GCA_035942035.1). Lineage (GTDB taxonomy): Bacteria > Actinomycetota > Acidimicrobiia > Acidimicrobiales > CADCSY01 > JAHWJR01. The sequence goes on along the minus strand of DASZDK010000103.1, from coordinate 9,539 downwards.
CGCATCCCCGTGGTCATCGGCAACTTCGCCGACGCCGACGCCGGCGAGGGGTTCTCCCTCGTGGTGCTGGCCGTGAACACCATCTTCGCCCTGCCCGACCAGGAGACCCAGGTGGCGTGCTTCGCCAACGCCGCCCGCCACCTCGCCCCCGGTGGGGCGTTCGTGGTCGAGGCCTGGATCCCCGATGTCGGCGCCTTCCGGCACAACCGCCTGGTGCGCCCCCGGATCATGGGGACCGAGAGGATCTCCATCGAGACGGTGGAGCTGGACCCGGTCGCCCAGATGATGCGCACCACCCAGGCCGTGCTGGCCAACGGCTCGGTCCGCCTCTACCCGGCCAACCACCGCTACGCCTGGCCGGCGGAGCTCGACCTCATGGCCCGCCTGGCCGGGCTGCACCGAGAGGCCCGTTGGGCCGACTGGGGTGGGGCCCCGTTCACCGGCGAGAGCCGGGCCCACGTCAGCGTGTACCGCCACGGCGACGCCCGGAGCTGACCGCCACGAGCGGCCAGGCGTCCGCCGGCTACCCGCCCATCTCGGGCTTCAGCTCCTCGAACGCCGCCTGGTCGGGCGGCACGTAGGGGTCCATGGCCGGCAGCGATCTGAGCCCCTCCAGCAGCAGCTCGGTCCGGTCCCGGGCCAGGGCACCGTGGGAGCTGAGCAGCAAGGTGGGCCGGAGCTCAGCCACGGCGGCGACGGCGGCGTCGAACCGGGACTGGTCAGCCAGGGCGGTCCACGGATGGTTCATGCGGTTGAAGTCAGCCAGCCCACGGAGCACGTCGGCCTCGGCCACGTCCCGCAGGTCCGCCACCGGCTCGGGGAGGTAGGTGCCGAAGGCGTCCACGGTGAGCACGGCGCCGGTGCCCCGGTCGTGCACCCCCACCGTCCCCGGCGCGTCGTAGACCGGCGGGCGCACGACCGTCAGCCGTCGCTCGGTCCCCGGCACGGGCTGGCCCGGGTTGACCACCTGCACCCGGTCGAGCGGGACCGAGGCCCCCTCCTGGAGCTTGGCCAGGGTCACGTAGTTGGTCACCAGGCGGGCCTGAGGCGCCGCCTCGAGCACGGCGAAGAGGTTGCCGGCGTGGTCGGCGTCCTCGTGGGTGAGCACGACCGCCGCCAGCTGTGCCGGTGGCACCAGCGACCACAGCGCCTCCAGGAACTCGCCCCGCTGGGTGGGCAGCCCGGTGTCGACCAGCACCGAAGTGTCGCTCCGGAACAAGTAGGCGTTGACCGGCAGGACGCCGTGCCCGGGGGCAGGCTGTGACGACGCCAGCACCCACAGGTCACCCACGGCCCGGTACGGGGAGCTCACCGCCGGCAGCCCCGCGGCTCGCGTGCTGGTGCCACCCGGCCAGCCTCACACAACCGGCAACCGCCCGGCACCCGCCGGGCGGCGAGGCTCGACTCACCCGGGCGGGATCGACAGTTCCTTGACCAGCACGTGCACCTCCGTGCGGTAGAGGACGTGGCGGCCGTCGCGCTCGATCATCCAGCCGGTCGGAACGGTCCCGTGGCCCCACTCGACGTAGCCCAGGCGCTCGTACAGCCGGCGGGCACCCCGGTTGGCGCCCTCGACGCCGAGGAGCACCCGCCCCGCTCCCCGACGCATCGCCTCGGCCTCCGCCCGCTCGACCAGGCACGTGCCGATCCTCCGCCGGCGCACGTCGGGCGCCACCTCGAGGTGGACCAGGGAGGGGACCCCGGGGAGGTGCCGGGCCAACTCCGGCTCGCCCGGCGGCTCCCAGGAGACGTAGACGTCGCCCACCACCACGCCGGCGAGGGCAGCGAGGAGGAGCACGCCGCCACCCCGGGCCTGGCGGGCGAGCCGGTCGGCGAAGAAGTGGCGTTGGCCCATGGACGCCGTGAGGGCACCGAGGTCGCCGGGCTCGGCGACACGGATCCCGACGTCCATCTCCACCAAGTGAACCGCCCCGCACACCCGACCGTCGCTGCCGGCGACGACGTAGCGTCGCGTCCATGTGCCGCAACATCACCATCCTGCGCGGGCTCGAGCCCCCGGCGACCGCCGAGGAGATCGAGGCCGCCGCCCGCCAGTTCGTCCGCAAGATCAGCGGCGTCACCCGACCGTCGGCGGCGACGGGGGCGCCCATCGACAAGGCCGTGCGCGATGTCGCCGCCGCGGCGACGGCGCTGCTGGCGGAGCTGCCCGCCCGCCGGCAGCCGCCGGCCAGGGTCCCGCCGCTGCGCCGCCCCGAGGTGCAGGCCCGCCTCGCCCCCCGTGAGGGAAGCCCCGTTCACGGGTGATCACACCGCCGGGCCGACCACCCGGCGGGTGACGGCGGCGGGGGGACACGGGTAGGGCAGGCCGACAGTGTGGTGTCGGAGCACGGAGGTGCACGCAGGGATGAGGATGAGGAAGCTGGGATCGAACGGTCCGGAGATCTCCGTGGTCGGTTACGGGGCGTGGGAGGCCGGGGGCATGGCCTGGGGGCCCAACCCGCCCGACCAGGAGACGCTCGCAGCCATGGGCGCCGCCTTTGACGCCGGCATCACCTGGGTCGACACCGCCGAGGTCTACGGCGGTGGCCGCTCGGAGGAGCTGGTGGCCAAGGCGGTGGCTGGTCGGGACGACGTGCTGGTGTTCACGAAGGTGGCACCTCGGCCGGCGGGCAGCGGCTTCGACGTCCAGGGCGTGCGGGCCGCCGCCGAGGCCAGCCTGCGTCGGCTCGGGCGCGAGGTGATCGACGTGTACCAGCTCCACTGGCCTCATCCGGAGATCGCCGTCGAAGAGACGTGGGAGGCCATGGCCGGCCTCGTGGACGCAGGCCTGGTCCGCTGGATCGGCGTGTCCAACTTCTCCGTGGAGCTGATCGAGCGCTGCGAACGGGTACGCCACGTCGACTCGCTCCAGCCGCACTTCTCCATGCTGCACCGCGACGGCCGCGACGACCTGTTCGTCCACTGCGACCAGGCGGGCACCGGCATCCTCGCCTACGGCCCGTTGGCCTACGGCCTGCTCACCGGGGCGTTCGACGAGACGACGACGTTCTCCGACGACGACTGGCGGAGCGGCAAGCACGGGATGGGCGCCTACGACGAGCTGTTCGCCTCCGACCGCTTCCGGCGCAACCTCGCCATCGTGGACGCCTTGCGCCCGATCGCCGAGCGCAAGGACGTGACCCTCGCCCAGCTGGCGCTGGGCTGGGTCGTGCACCAGCGCGGCGTCACCGCCGCCATCGCCGGGTCCCGCTCCCCGGCCCACGTGCGGGACAACGCCGGCGCCGGTGATGTCGAGCTCGACGGGCAGGATCTCGACGACATCGAAGAAGTGCTGACCCGGGGCTGAGACGTCACCGGTCACCGCTCACGGGAGCAGCGATGCAGCTGACCACGACTCGTGAGCTGCACTTCGATGCCGACCGGGACGCGGTGTGGGCGGCGGTGAGCCGTGTCGCCGACTTCCCGACCTGGTGGCCGTGGCTGCGCCGTTTCGACGGGACCGACCTGGTCACCGGCGCGGTGTGGTCCTGCGTGATCAAGCCCCCCCTGCCCTACGAGCTGCGGGTCACGGTCACCCTCGACGAGGTGGTGGCCCCAGCGCTGGTGGTGGCCACGGTGGCGGGCGAGGTGACCGGTACCGCCCGCCTCGTGCTCGACGAGCAGCACGGTGACGGCTGCCGGGCCGTGCTCAGCTCCACACTGACGCCCGCCCAGGGGGTCCCCCGGCTGGTGGCCCGGCTGGCGCCGGCGGTCGCCCGCTTCGGCCACGACTGGGTGCTCGAGATCGGGGCGCGTCAATTTGCCGACCGGGCGCTCTGATCCGGTGGCCGCCTGGTGACGCCCTGTTCCGGCCCCGGCTGCGGGACGCTTTGCCGCCGCTTCGCCACAAGCCCCGCGGGAGCCTCAGGCCGCCTGCAGCACCGTGTGGTCGGCGGGCACCACCTCCTCGGCCGGCGGTGGCCCGGGCGGGGTCCCGTCGCCGAAGGGCCGCCCGCCGAGCGATTCCCGCCCGTGGGGTTCGAGCCAGCCGCTCAGGTCCGGGCCCACGGGCACGATGCGGGTGGGATTGATGTCGGTGTGGACCACGTAGTAGTGGCGCTTAATGTGGTCGAAGTCGATGGTGTCACCGAAGCCCGGCGTCTGGAACAGGTCGCGGGCGTAGGCCCACAGCACCGGCATCTCGGCCAGCTTGTGCCGGTTGCACTTGAAGTGGCCGTGGTAGACGGGGTCGAAGCGGACCAGCGTGGTGAACAGCCGCACGTCGGCCTCGGTGATGGTGTCGCCCACCAGGTACCGCTGGCGCTCCAGCCGCTGCGACAGCCAGTCGAACCGGTCGAACAGGCGCCGGTAGGCCCGCTCGTAGGCCCCCTGGCTGCCGGCGAAGCCGCAGCGGTAGACGCCGTTGTTGACGTCCTTGAACACGGCCAGGGCCACCTCGTCGATCTCTTCCTGCTTTTCCTCGGGGTAGAGGTCGGGAGCGCCCGGCCGGTGGTGGGCCCGCCACTCGGTGGAGAGGTCGAGGGTGATCTGCGAGTAGTCGTTGGTCACGACTTGGCCGCTCGGAATGTCGACCATGGCGGGCACGGTGATGCCCCGGTCGTAGTCGGGGAACCGCGCCAAGTACGCCTCCTGGAGGCGCTCGATGCCGAGGACGGGATCACGGCCCCCAGCGTCGAGGTCGAAGGTCCAACTCCGCTCGTCGTGGGTGGGCCCGGCGACGCCCATCGACAAGACCGGCTCGAGGCCGAGCAGGCGGCGGACGATGATGGCCCGGTTGGCCCACGGGCACGCCCGGCTGACGACGAGGCGGTACCGGCCCGGCTCCACCGGGTAGCCGTCCCGGCCGTCGACGGTGATGCGGGTGGTGATGTAGTTGGTGTCGCGGGTGTAGTTGCCCGTGGGATTGACGTAGCCGCCGTCGCTCTTGTCCATGGGCTGTCCATGCCCGCCCGGTCAGGCACTGACACCCGCAAACGCCGGGACCTTCGGGTCAGCAGGTGGGCTGCTGCTCGGCCGGGCAGTTGGACGACGCCAGGACGGTGAGCGGGGACGAGGCCGTGTCGCTCCCGTCCTCGCTGGTCGCCACCAGCTGGTAGGCCCCTGGCGGCGCATCACCCGGGACGAGGAACCGTTCTCGGGCGTAGCCGGCTCTGTCGGTCCTGACCTGGAAGCCGAGGACCGGCCCGTACGGGTCCACCCGTACCAGCTCCACCACCACGGACACCTCGGGAGCGAAGCCGGAGACGGTGGCCACCAGCTCCTGGCCCGGCTCCCCCGCCCGGGGATGGACGCCGAGGGTGCTCGGGTCATCCGGTTCGGGCCCGCACGGCTCGAGCTCGCCGGGGGTGCACGGCGGTGGCGGTGGCGGCGGGGGTTGCCCGGGCAGGTGATCGCGGTAGTCGTCGCAGCTCACCGGCTCCTCCAGCACGATCCCGTTGCCGGAGAACACCCGCACCCGGCGCCCGGCCAGGGCGAAGCGCACGCCGTCCACGGTCCCGAACTGGTCCAGCGTGCACGCCACCTGCGCGAGTCGCAGCGTCAGGCCCAGCGTGCCACCCCCGGACTCGTAGGCCGGCGACAGGTCGACCGTCGCCGTTGCCTCCTCGATGACGAGGCCGAGGAGCCGGGTGCCGTCCGGTATCGCCGTGGTGACGCCGGCGGCCGACTCGGCAGGGGTGGGCCCCGCCAGCAGCGCCTCCATCGCCTGGCCCCCGATGGCAGGGACCTTCGGCACCCGCCTCGTCACCTTCTCCAGCAATTCCCCCTTGACCAGGTAGATGGCCACCGTGGTGGTCGCCACCGAAGTCGTTCTCTTCTCCACCGGTTGGGAGGAGCCGGCGGGTCGCGAGGCCTCTTCTGGCTCTGTGGTCGGCACGCTGGTGTCGGTCGATGGCACCCGGGAGGGGGCGGGACCGGCGTCGCTGGGCCGGTCGCTCCCGCAGGAGCTGAGCGCCAGGAGCGCCAGCGCCGCGGTGACGACCGGCCAGCGGCTGACGAAGATTTTCACCGGGTCACCACGTCGACCACCACCTTGTCGCCATCGGTGAAGAAGGCTCGGAACGGGCGCTCGCCGTCGACACCCAGGAACCAGGTGACGTAACCCTCGAAGTCACCGCCGATCCGCAGCCGCTCGTAGACGTCCGGCGGGTGCTGGAGCGAGGTGCTCCCGTCGTCCCAGTGCATCCACGCGTGCTGGAAGGTGATGCGCAGCACGGCGGCGCCCTCGACGGCGATCGGGAATCCGGAGCCGTCCTGGACGACCTGGCTCCGCGGCACGTAGCGCACGTCCCACGCCGGGCGGGCGGCGTCGGCGCGCTGGCCGTCGGGCGGCTTGTCGTCGAACTCGAACACGTGGCGCACGTAGCCCGGGTGGTCGCCCTTGGTGACGCTCAGCAGCACCGGAAAGCCCTCGGTGGTCGACGACGTGTCCGGTCTGGTGTTGGCGACGAAGGGCAGGCCGGGGCCGGCGGTGGACGTCGTGCTCCCACTCCTGTCGCGCCCTTCGCCAGCGGTCGCCGGCGGTGATTGCGTGGTCGACGGCGCCTCCTCGCCGGCCTCTTCGCCGGCCGGCTCGTCGGCCGGCCCAGTCGTCGTCGATGACGGACGCAGAGGGGCGGATCCGGCGTCGGTGGGCCCGCCGCTGCTGCAGGCGGCCACGCCGACGGCCACCATGGCAGCGACCAGATACCGGGTGGTGCGTGCTTGCATCTTTCTCCTCCTTCGAGCCGGTGTGGCCACCATGCACCCGGCCGGTAACTGCTGCTTCTCGGCGCTGTAACGATCAGGCAACCGACGGGGCGGAGACGTCGTCGGGCTCGGGGGACTGGGTTCGCAGGGGCAACACGATGGTGAAGGTGGTGCCGTCGGCGCTGGTGGCGACGGTGAGGTCGCCGCCGTGGAGGCGGGCGTTCTGACGGGCGATGGCCAGCCCGAGTCCGCTGCCCTCACTGCGGGGCCGAGACGGATCGGCCTTGTAGAAGCGGTCGAAGATGTGAGGCAGGTGCTCGGCGGCGATGCCGTCGCCTCGGTCGCTGACCTCGATGGAGACCTGCTCGCCGTCGAGGGCGGCGCTGACCACCACCGGCGGACGCCCGTGCTGCAGGGCGTTGCCGACCAGGTTGGCCACGATGGCGTCGAAGCGGCGTGGGTCGGCCCACGTGGTGATCCCGGGAGGCAGGTGCGTCTCCACCTGGTGGCCCCACACCCGGGTCTCTAGCGCCGCCGTGGTCGCCGCCGCCACGTCGACTGCCGTCCACGACATGAGGGCGGCGCCGGCGTCGAGCCGGGAGATCTCCATGAGGTCCTCCACCAGGGCGGCCAGCCGGCGGGTCTCCAGGACGAGGAGCCGGGCCGCCCGCCGGCCGGTGTCGTCCAGGCCCTCGCCGTTAGCCTCGAGCATGTCGCCGGCGGTGGTGAGCGCGGTGAGTGGGGTGCGCAGCTCATGCGACACGTCGGCCACGAACCGGCGGTGGCCTGCCTCCAGGACCCGCAGCTCGGCGACGGTGGACTGCAGCGTCTCAGCCATGCGGTTGAAGGCATGGGCGAGGTCGCCGAGCTCGTCGCTGCCCTCTTCGGGCAGGCGGGTCTCGAACTGGCCCTCCTCCAGGCCCTGGACGGCGTCGCGGGTGCGCCGGATCGGGTGGAGCACGCCACTCGCCGCCACCCCGCCCACGGCGGCCGACAGGAGCACCACCACCCCGCCCACCGCCGCCAGGACGTTGCGCACCAGGGCAAGGACGGCGAGGTCGCCCTCGAGCGGGAAGAAGAAGAACGAACTGGGCCCGTCGGGCAGCACCCGCCCGCCCACCACGACGTGGGGGCTGTCCTCCACGGTGGTGCGCAACGAGACCACCCGGCCGTCGGCGACCGGTTGGCGCAGGGCCGGCGGTACGGATGGGGCCGAGAGCGAGAAGGAGCTGGTGGCGAAGGAGTCGCCGTCGAGCAGCGTCACCACCTGGGCACCGTCGCGGAGGCCCAGGCCGGCGTGGAACTGGTCGACCTCGTCCACCGTCGGGGACGGGGGCAGCACGGCGGCCGCCTCTGCCAGCGCCAGCTCCGCCTCGCGGATCGCCTCCCCGGTCGCCCGCTGGAATGTGGCCTGCCGCAGCAGGAGGTAGGACGTGGCCGCCACCGCCACCGAGGCGGCAGCGGTGACCACCGCGAAGGTGACGACGAGCCGCCGCCGCAGGCCGCCGCGTCCCAGCAGACGCCTGCCCCCGCCCGACGGTGGCTCGTCGCCGCTCATTCGCCGGGCGGCGGCAGCGCCACGAGCTTGTAGCCGAGGCCCCGGGCCGTCTCGATCAACCGGGGATGGCTGGGGTCGTCCTCCACCTTGGCCCGCAGCCGCTGCACGCACACGTCGACCAGCCGAGAGTCACCGAGGTAGCTGTAGTCCCACACCCGGTCGAGGAGCACGGCCCGAGACAAGACCTGGTCGGGATGACGGCCCAGCTCGAGCAGAAGTCGCAGTTCGGTGGCGGTGAGGCGCACCTCCTCCCCGCCCTTGGTCACCCTCATCGCCTGGGGGTCGACCACCAGGTCGCCGTAGCGCAGCGTCTGGTCCTCGGGCCGGCGGTCGTGACGGCGCAGGACCGCCTTGACCCGGGCCAGGAGCACCCTCGTCTCGAAGGGCTTGGTCACGTAGTCGTCCGCACCGGACTCCAGGCCCAACACGACGTCGATCGGATCGGCGCGGGCGGTCAGCATGATGATGGGGACGTCGTCGTCGGCGCGGATGGTCCGGCACACCTCCAGGCCGTCGGTGCCGGGCAGCATCACGTCGAGCAGGACGAGGTCCGGCGGCACCCGGCGCCACCGGTCGAGCGCCTCGCCGCCCGACACCGCGGTGCGCACCTGGTAGCCGTCGCCCTCGAGCGCCATGGCCACCGCCTCGCGCACGGATGCGTCGTCCTCGACCAGGAGGATGGATGCCATGGCTGCTCAGTCTCGCCCACGCCATCCTTGGCGGGGTGGCGCTCGGCTGGCCGGCGCCGGCCGGGGTCAGGCGGAAGCCTGCCCCTCCGCGGCGCGGAGGTGGATCGGGCCCTGGCGATGGCGCAGGAAGCCTGCCCCGGCTCCCCGGCGAACGGCAAGGATCTCGGCCACGATGGCCAACGCCACCTCGTGCGGGCCCTCGGCACCGAGGTCGAGCCCGGCCGGGCCGTGGACGCGGGTGGACGCCTCCGGCGGCGGCACCACGCCCTGGGCGCGGAGCTCCCCCAGCAGCCCAGCCAGACGGGCGGAAGGCCCCACGACACCCAGGTAGGCGCAGCGCACGGGCAAGAAGGAGCGCAGGTACCCCCGATCGCGCCCGAGGTTGTGGCTCATCACCACCACGCACGTACGGGGATCGGTGCCGACCGTCGCCGCCGCTCGTTCCGGCTCGCTTCGCACCAGCGAACGGGCATGCGGGAAGCGGTCGGCGGTGAGGAGCGTGGGGCGGTCGTCGACCACGGTGACGCTCCAGCCCAGGCGAGCGGCGAGCTCCACGAGGGGAGGTGCGTCGGCCCCGGCTCCGCACACCACCAGACGGTTCGGCGGCTCCACCACCTCCACGAAGGCCCGGCCGGCGCCGTCGA
>DASZDK010000102.1:0-22842 GCA_035942035.1 Acidimicrobiales bacterium | reverse complement strand
GCGGTCGGTGGTGGGCGGCACCAGCACCCGGGCGGTGCCAGCGAAGGCGACGAGCCCGAGGTTGATGGGCTGGGGAAGGCGCTCGGCGAAGGACACCGCCGCTTCCTTGGCGGCGACGAACCTCGACGGGGCCACGTCGGTCGCCTGCATCGAGATGGAGACGTCGATGGCCATGACCACCGTCGCCCGCTCCCTTGGCACCAGCTCGTCTCGGACGGGGCGGGCCAGCGACACGACCATGCCGGCCAGGGCGGCCAGCAGCAGGGCGGCGGGCACGTGCCGGCGCCAACCGGGCCGCTCGGGCGCCACCGACTCGAGCAGGGCCAGGTTGGTGAAGCGCACGGCATACCGACGCCGGCCTTGCACCTGGAGGATCACGTAGGCCGCCCCGAGGGCGGCCACCACCGCCAGCAGCAACAGCCGGTGGCCGGCGAGGAAGCTCACCTGGCGGCGGGGAGGGGCGAGGCCGGCGGTGCCGGGGGGCGGGCGCGCAGTCGGCGCCGGCGGTCGACGTGGGCGATGAGGTCGAACAGCCAGTCGCGATCGGTGCGCAGCACGAGGTGGTCGGCCCCGGCGGCGAGGAGCGTGGCCCGGGTGGCCTGGCGCTGGCCGGCGGCGGCTTCGGCGTAGCGCTCCCGCAGGCGTCGGTCACTCGTCTGCACCTCCAGCCGTCGACCGGTCTCGGGGTCGACCAGCGTGAGCAGCCCGACGTCGGGCAGCTCCAGCTCGCGAGGATCGACCACCTCCACGGCGAGTACCTGGTGGCGGGCGGCGAGGGCCCGCAGGGGACGGTCCCATCCCGGCGTGCCGAGGAAGTCGCTGACCACGACGACCATGCCCCGCCGGCGGGCGAGCCGGTCCGCCGTCACCAGGGCGGCGCCTAGGTCCGTCGGTCCTCCCCCGTCACCCCGGGGGGCCACGGCCACCCGGTGCAGCAGGGACAGCAGGTGGTCGCGGCCCGGTCGGGCGGGGATCGGCGAGGTGGCGCCGGCCTGGACCAGCACGGCGCCGATGCGGTTGCCCACCCTCGCCGTGAGGTGCCCCACCGCCGCCACCGCCGCCACCGCCACGTCCCGCTTCTCCCGGGCGGCGGTACCGAAGTCCAGGCTGGCGGACAGGTCGGCGACCACCCACACCTCCAGCTCCCGGTCGGCCACCGGCATGCGCACGTGGGCGTGGCCGGTACGAGCGGTGACGTTCCAGTCCATCAGACGAACGTCGTCGCCCGGCTGGTAGGCCCGGGCATCGCCCGGCTCGGTTCCCGGCCCCGGGAGCAGCCCCTGGTAGTCGCCCTGGAGGAGCCCGTCGAGGCGCCGGGTCACGGTCAGCTCCAGCCGGCGCAGCAGCTCCTCCGTCGCCGGCCGCCACGTCTCGGTCACGAGGAGTTGCCGGCGTCCGACCGTCGGGACTCGATGGCGGGGGCGGTCACCACCGACAGGAGCCGAGCCAGCACGGCGTCGGCGCCCACTCCCTCGGCCAGGGCCTCGTAGGACAGCACCAGCCGGTGGCGCAGCACGTCGAAGGCCACGTCGAACACGTCCTGGGGCACGAGGTAGTCGCGACCGCGCAGCAGGGCGAGCGCCCGGCCGGCAGCGACCAGGCCGAGGCTGCCCCGGGGGCTGGCGCCGTAGGCGATGTAGGGCGCGAGCTCGGCCAACCCGTGCTCGGCGGGCGACCGGGTGGCGAGCACCAGGCGGACGGCGTAGTCGGCCACGCCGGCGTCGACGAACACGGCGTCGGCTGCCTCCTGGAGTCGGACCAGGTCGCCGACGGTGACGACCTGGGTGGCCGAGGGCGGGTGCACCCCCATGCGCCTGACCACCTCCATCTCCTCACCATGGTTGGGGTAGCCCACCAGCAGCTTCATCAGGAACCGGTCGCGCTGCGCCTCGGGCAGCGGGTACACGCCCTCGCTCTCGATGGGGTTCTGGGTGGCCAGGACGAGGAACGGCAGCGGCACCGCATGCGTGACGCCGCCGATGCTCACGTGCCGCTCGGCCATGACCTCGAGCAGGGCCGACTGCACCTTGGCCGGAGCCCGGTTGATCTCGTCGGCCAGCACGAAGTTGGCGAACACGGGCCCCAACTCCACGTCGAAGCGCTCGGAACCGGCCCGGTAGATGCGGGTGCCCACGATGTCGGAAGGGATCAGGTCGGGGGTGAACTGGAGACGAACGAAGGTCCCGCCGATGGTGGTGGCCATCGTCTCCACGGTGAGGGTCTTGGCCAGCCCGGGCACGCCTTCGATCAGGCAGTGCCCTCGGGCGATCAGGCCCACCATCAGCCGCTCGAGCAACCGGTCCTGGCCCACGATGACCTTCTTGGCCTCGAACAGCACCCGCTCCAGGAGGGCGGCCTCCTCGCTGGCGGGCGCGGACCGAACGGAGGACACCGCGTCGCTCATCCGGGTCACGCTACCGGTCCGTCACATAGGACCGAAGGTGCGTCCGGCCCTACCATGGGGCCCGTGGCCGTGAGCGCCTACATCTTGATCCAGACCGAAGCCGGCAAGGTCATGCGGGTCGCCGAGGACGTACGCGCCATCGAAGGGGTCGTGGCCTGCGAGGCGGTGACGGGGGCCTATGACGTCATCGCCCGCGGCGAGGCGGAGACGATCGACGACCTCGGGCGGCTGGTGCTGAGCCGGGTGCAGACCGTCGACGGCATCACCCGGACCCACACCTGCACGGTGGTCCACCCCTAGTAGGCGCCCGTGGTCATCCCGCAGCGTCGACGATCAGCGCCCGGATGCCGAGCCCCATGAGGAACAGGCCGCCGAACCCGTAGAGCAGGTACCGCCGCCTCTGCAGCTGCTGGCGGTACGAGTAGATGATCCCGACGGCGACGATGGCGATGAAGCCGTAGAACATGTGCAGGTCGTCGATCTCCCGGTCCTGGCCGGCGACCAGCCACACGCCCAGGCCCACCTGCACGAAGATGCTGACCTCGGCCGCCGCCGTGAACCACCACAGGGCCCGGGCCCGCAGTGAGGGCGCCCAGTGAGCACCCAGCGCCCACAGGCCGGCCAATCCGTTGCCGAAGATGACGATCCACGCCCAGCCGGCGTGGAGGTCGCGCAGGATCAGGAGCCCCTCCGGTCAGTCACGACCTCGTAGGACCACAGCTCACTGGTCATGGCCACCGGCGCCTCGCCCGCCGGCCGCTCCCGGTGCTGGTTGCGGAAGGCATCCGAGCCCACCCATGCCTGGAAGGCCTCGTCGTCGCGCCAGTGGGTGACGACCAGCCAGGTCTCGCGGTCGTCGGTCGGCCGCAGCAGCTGGAACCCCTCGAACCCGTCCTGGCGGTCGACCTCCCCGGCCCGGGCGGCGAAGCGCCGGGCGAGCTCGTCGCCCTGCTCGGACGGGACGGTGATGGCGTTGATCTTGACCACGGACATGGGCACGATCTTGCCCCCCCCGGCGCCGGGCTGCGAACCGCCGTCCGATCGTCGCCCGGTTCGGTCCTGTGGCGCCGTGGCATCCGTTTCCCACCACCCTGGCGACGGGTACCTTCCGCGGCGGCGGGACGGAGAACCAGCGACGTGGAGGTCTGAAGACATGGGTATCGGAGTCAGCGTTTTTCTTCTTGCCGTGGGCGCCATCCTGGCCTTCGCCATCGAGGTGTCGGTCCAGGGGGTCAACCTCGACACCATCGGCATCATCCTCATGATCGTCGGCGGCATCGGGCTGCTCGTCTCGCTGCTCTTCCTCAGCAGCCTGACCCCCTATGGCCGCGACCGCGAGACCGTGGTCCGCGAGGAGCGCTTCTAGCGGCTACATCCGCTCCAGCAACTGCCCCTTCTTGCGATCGAACTCCGCTCGGGTGAGCACGCCCCGGCGGCACAGGTCGTCGAGGCGCTCCAGCTGGTCGACGTCGGACCAGCCCCACCGGCGGCGGTGGGCCTCGGCCGCCGCCCGGACTTCCTCTCGGAACACCGCCGGTCGCGGGAGGCGCTCCAAGCGGTGCTCACCTCCCTCGGCCGTTTCGATCACCACCTCGCCACACCGCAGCACGCGCCCGGCGAGCGACCGGCGACACGACACCCCCCGCACCTGACCCAGGGGGATCTCGGTGGCTCGCCGGGCGACCACACCCCGGCGATGGATGACCCGCTCGCTCGTCACCACGAACTGCGTGGTGGCCCAATGGGCGTAGCGGGCCACGAACCGGCCCAGCGCCGCCAGCGTGAGCACGACGACCAGCAACAGCACGGGCTCGGGCAGGGTGTAGGTGACCGAGCCCACCGCCAGGATCAGGGCCGCGGCGAGGCCGGCGCCGGCGGGGGCGAAGCACCACCAGTGCGGCCTGACGGCGACAGCGACTTGCTCTCCGTCGTCCAGCAGCCTCCTGGAAAAGGCCATCGCCAGATGCTAGTGGCCGGCGACGACGGGTTCCGGGCCCTTGACCGCCCGCTCAGCGGTAGACCCGCCGGCGGAAGATCCGTTCACGGGCCACCACACGGTCGAGGAACAGCCGCCCGTCGAGATGATCGAGCTCGTGCTGGACGGCGCGGGCCTCGAAGGCATCCAGCTCCAGGACACGGTCGTCTCCGTCCGGGCTCGTGCCCCGCACCACCAGCTGGGCGGCGCGGCCCACGTCACCGGTCAGGTCGGGCACGCTCATGCACCCCTCGCGCCCGATCACCGAACCCGACGACTCGACCACCACCGGATCGAACAGCACGACCTCTCCATGGCAGGACCGGGCCTTGGGATGGCCGGTGACGTCGACGCAGAATGCTCGCAGGGACACGCCGATCTGCGGGGCGGCGATGCCCACGCTGTGGCCGCTCGCCCGCATGGTGTCCAGCAGGTCGCCGGCGAGGGCCCGGGCCACGTCGTCGACGCGCCGCACCGGCTCGCACGGACGGGCCAGCACGGGATGAGGCAGGAGCAGGACCGGGCGGATCACCTGGTCAGGTCAGAGGATGTCGGGGTCGTCGCGGCGCAGGTGCACCTCCACGCCCAGCTGGGACCCGATGGCGGCCAGGTCCTGCTGGAGCGAGTCGACGTCGGCCTCCGGTGCCAGGGTGACCTCGAGGAGCATGACGTAGGCCGGCGGGACCTGCTCGCCCAGCACCCTGGTGGCGAGGTCGACGATGTTGGCCCCGTGGTCGGCCAGCAGGCGGCTGACGGCATGGACGATCCCCGGGCGGTCGGCACCGTGGACCGACACTGCCCAGCTCGAGCCGGCAACGGGCGTGGTCGCCGCCTCCTCCTCCAGCGGGCGCACGGCCACGGTGAGCCCGAGCGCGGCCACCTCTGCGGCCAGCGCCTGCTCCAGGGCCCCGGCGTCGTGGTCGTCGGGGACCGACACGACGAGCATCATGGCGAAGTGGCCCCCCAGGATGGTCATGGCCGTGTCCTCGAGGTTGCCGTCGTGGTCGACCAGCGCCCCGGTCACGGCGGCGACGATGCCCGGGCGGTCCACCCCGAAGGCGGTGACGGCGACACGGGCCACGCTTCAGGCCCAGCCCAGCTCGTCGAGCCGGTCGTCGTCGATGCCGAAGTGGTGGGCGACCTCGTGGACCACGGTGACGCGCACCTCCTCGATGACGTCGGCCTCGGTCTCGCAACGATGGCAGATGGCGCGACGGTAGACGGTGATGCGGTCGGGCATGACCAGGCCGCCGTAGGCCTCCCGGGCGGTGAGGGGCACCCCCTCGTAGAGGCCGAGCAGACCGTTCGCCGCACCATCGCGGACCTGGACCACGACGTTGTCCATGAGCCGTCCCAGCTCCTCGGGCAACTCGTCGAGGGCGTCGGCCACCAGCTCTTCGAACCGTTCGGGCGCCACCTCGACCACGGCCTGGACGCTATCCACCCCGCTGTCCCACCCCGTCCCTAGGGTGCGGGTATGGATGCCCGTGCCGTGCTCGCCGGCCTGACCGACCGCCAGGCCGAGGCCGTCACCACCCCGGGTGCCCCGCTGTGCATCCTCGCCGGCGCCGGATCGGGCAAGACACGGGTCCTGACCCGGCGCATCGCCTACCGGGTGCTGGCGGGCACCGCCGATCCCCGCCACGTCATGGCCCTCACCTTCACTCGCAAGGCGGCAGGCGAGCTCGTGCGCCGGCTCGAGGCGCTGGGGGTGCGTGACCACGTCACCGCCGGCACCTTCCACGCCCTCGCCTACGCCCAGCTGCGTCAGCGCTGGGCCGACACGGAGCGCCGGCCACCGGCCCTGCTCGACCGCAAGGCCGGTCTGCTCATCCGCCTGCTCGGTCGGGGCGCCGGTTCCGCCCGGGTCCAGCCCGCCGACCTGGCCGGCGAGATCGAGTGGGCCAAGGCCCGCCTGATCGAGCCCGGTCGCTACGAAGCCGAGGCCACAGCGGCCGAGCGACGTCCCCCCGTCCCGCTGCCCACCATGGCCGCCGTCTACGAGCGCTACGAACAGGAGAAGCGCCGTCGCGGGCTGGTCGACTTCGACGACCTGCTCCTGGGCTGCGCCTCGGCGCTGGCCGACGACCCCGAGTTCGCCGCTTCCCAGCGCTGGCGGTTCCGCCACCTCTTCGTCGACGAGTTCCAGGACGTCAACCTGGCCCAGGCCCGCCTCCTGGCGGGGTGGCGGGGCGACAGCAACGACCTGTGCGTGGTCGGAGACCCGCGACAGGCCATCTACTCGTGGAACGGCGCCGAGCCCGCGCAGCTGCGTGACTTCGCCCAGCGCGAAGCCGGCGCCACGGTCATCTCCCTCGACGACAACTTCCGCTCGACCCCGCAGATCCTGGCGGTGGCATCGGCGGTCATCTCCGTCGGCGCCGGCCACGACCGACCGCTGCGTCCTCGGCGTCCCGACGGACCGCTGCCCACCGTGCGCGCCTACGCCCGCGACGTCGACGAGGCCCGGGCCATCGCACGGGCAGTGCGCGATCGACACCGCCCCGGCACGTCGTGGTCGCACACCGCGGTGCTGTGCCGCACCAATGCCCAGCTCGTGCTGTTCGAAGAGGCGTTCCGGGCAGCGGGCATTCCGCACCGCGTCCGGGGTGGCGGTGCCTTCCTGCAGCGCCCCGAGGTGAAGGCCGCCCTGGCCGAGCTGCGGCGCTCCCCAGCGCCGCTCGCCACCGGCCTGGCCGACCTGCGAGCCCCCGCCGATGACGAGGCCGGCGCCGACGACGGTCCCGCCGACGGCTCACCGGTCGGCGAGCGCCAAGCCGTGCTCGAGGAGCTGGCGCGGCTGGGCGACGATTACCTGACCCACGAGCCCGACGGCGACGCCGGCGCCTTCGAGGCCTGGTTGGGCGCCGCTCTGCGTTCGGAGGCGCCCGGGGCGGCGTCCGACGCCGTCGAGCTGGCGACCTTCCACGGCGCCAAGGGGCTGGAGTGGCCGGTGGTGTTCGTGACCGGCCTCGAGCGGGGCCTGGTGCCCATCTCCCACGCCGGCACCGACGAGGCCCGTGCCGAGGAGCAGCGGCTGCTGTACGTGGCCGTCACCCGGGCCCAGGACCAGCTGCACTGCTCCTGGGCCCGCGAGCGGAGCTTTGGCGCCCGGTCCTCGCGCCGGCAGCCGTCGCCCTGGCTCGACGACATCTCCGCAGCGCGGGCGGCACTCGCCGGTGGCTCCCCGACGCCCGGCAGCCCCGGCTGGCACGATCGGCTCGGTGCTGAGCGGGCCCGGCTCCGCCGCGGCCAGGCACAACGAGCACGCGGCGGCCGGTCAGAGCGAGCCGGCACCAACGCCGATCCGGAGCTCCTTGCCGCCCTCAAGCGCTGGCGCTCCGAGGCAGCCCGCGCCGGCGGCGTGCCCGCCTTCGTCGTGTTCCACGACAGCACACTGGCGGCGGTGGCCGAGGCCAAGCCCCGCACCAGCGCCTCGTTGGTGCGGGTCCCGGGACTGGGCCCGGTCAAGGCCGAGCGCTACGGCGCCGCCCTGCTGGCCCTGGTGTCCGAGCATGCCGAGGCCGGCTCTTCCAGCGGCTCCAACTAGGAAACGGCAAGGTCGGCTCCGTTCCGCACCAGAGCCGGCAGTGGTTCTCCTTGACAACGGCGGGCGCCGGCGCGACGAAGGGGACATGACCCAGTACCTCTGGCCCGGCGACGCCGGTTGGCCGACACTCCGGGCCGACACCACGCCCGTCACCGAGATCTCCGACCCCCGCGGCGAGATCGACCTGGACGCGGTCTGCCTCCACGCCGCCCAGCCCCATCTCCTCGACGACCTCTCGCCCCTCGAACGCACCGTGCTGTGCGCTCGGTTCGGGCTCGGCGGCGCCCGGGTGCGCACCATGAAGGAGCTCCACGTCGAGCTCGGGCTCACCCGTCACCAGGTCCGCGACGCTCTGGAGACGGGGCTGTGCAAGCTGCGGGCCCGACTCGCCGCCTGAGGGCCCGACGCAGAACTACGTGCGCGTCCGCAGGCCGTTCCATCTGCGAGGTTCCTCACTAGATCGGCCAAGTAGCTCTGCGCCGGGCCCTGAAGGCCCGTGGTCCACCTCGGGTCCTCAGGCCGGTGAGAACTCGGCCACGAGCGGCGCGTGGTCGGAGGGGAGCTTGCCCTTGCGGGCGTTGCGGTCGATGAGGACCCACGACAGGCGACGGGCGAGCGGCGCGCTGGCGTACAACAGGTCGATGCGCATGCCCAGGTGGCGGTGGAAGTTGCCCGCCCGGTAGTCCCACCACGAGAACAGCTGCGGTTCCTGGTGGCACTGGCGCAGGACGTCCACAAGACCCCACCCGACCACCTCCTCCAGGGCCGACCGCTCGGCGGCGCTCACATGGGTCCCCCCGTGGCACGCTGCCGGGTCCCAAACGTCACGGTCGTCGGGAGCCACGTTGAAGTCCCCGCACACCACCACGTCACCCGACGGGTCGGCGACCTGGTCCAGGTGGCGGCGCAGCCGGGCCAGCCAGTCGAGCTTGTAGTGGTACTGCTCGTGGCCGACGGCTCGGCCGTTGGGCACGTACACCGTCGCCACCCGCACGTCACCGCAGGAGGCGGTCAGCAGGCGGGCGTCACCGTCGGGCGCCAGTCCCGGGGCGAAACCGTCCACCACGTCGGAGATGCCCAGGCGGCTGAGGATGGCCACGCCGTTCCACCGTCCTTCACCGTGGTGCACCGCCTCGTAGCCGAGGGCGGAGAACGCCATGCTCGGGAACGCGTCGTCGGTCAGCTTGGTCTCCTGGATGCAGAGCACATCAGGTGACACCTCAGCCAGCCACTGCTCCACCCGAGGCAGCCGCGCCTTGAGGGAGTTCACGTTCCAGGTGGCGATGCGCATCGACGCAGACCGTACCGGTGGCGGCCGCACGGGGCCGCCACGACTCACCCGCCTTGCGTTCCTCCGCCGCCGCGCCGATGCCGGCCCCTTCCAGGGGTCGTGGCCGTCGCGGTCGAGGCCTCCGTGGCTGCTGCCTTCTTGGCGGCGCGCTTGCGGGCCGGCGCCTTCTTGGCAGGGGTCTCCTGGGAAGGAGTCTCTTCGGTCGTGGGCTCCTCGGCGGCCTTCTTCTTGGCGGCGCGCTTGCGGGCCGGCGCCTTCTTGGCAGGGGTCTCCTCGGAAGGAGTCTCTTCGGGCGTGGGCTCCTCGGCGGACTTCTTCTTGGCGGCGCGCTTGCGGGCCGGTGCCTTGGCCGCCGGCGCCTCTCCGGCCGACGCCTCCTCGGTGGCCTTCTTGTTGGCCGCCCGCTTGCGGGCCGGTGCCTTGGCCGGGGCCTCCTCGGTCGTGGGCTGCTCGGTGGCCTTCTTCTTGGCCGTCCGCTTGCGGGCCGGTGCCTTGGCCGCCGGCGCCTCTTCGGCCGGCGCCTCCTCGGTGGCCTTCTTCTTGGCCGTCCGCTTGCGGGCCGGCGCCTTGGCCGCCGGCGCCTCTTCGGCCGGCGACTCCTCGGCGACCTTCTTCGTGGCCGCCCGCTTGCGGGCGGGCGCCTTCGCCGCCGGCGCCTCCCGGTCCTCAGGTGCGAGCTGCTCGAAGCCGGGAAGGGCGAGGTCGATACCCCGGCGGGGCGCGTCGATGGCCTGGACGACGAACGTGCGCACCTCGCCCCGGGTCAAGACCTCCCGGGCGGCGTTGGGCGGCGGATCACCCATCAGCTTGAGCTCGAGGTAGCACCGGACGTCGCCCACCTGGACGTAGGCCCCGTGGCTGGCGAAGGCCGTGACCTCACCCTCGACGGTGCTGCCGGGACCGTGCTCGGCGATGAACTCGATGAACGGGAGCGGCTCGTTGACCGGCTCCGGAGCCGGAGACGACGACGTCCGCCGGCGACCGGACCTGCCTTTCGACGACGACGCGGGCTCGGACGTCTCAGCAGCGGCGGCCGCCTCGGCGGCGGCGGGTGCTCGCCGGCGGCCGAGCCTGCCGCGCGGCGGTGGTTCGGTGGGCACGGGAGGTGGCCCCAGTTCGGCGCTGGCCTCCGCCTTCTTCCTCGCCACTCGTTGCGGCGACTTCAGGCGGCCGCGCCGGTCGGCCGAGCGCGTGGCCTGCCGGCTCTTCGGTCCCCGTACCGGCGTCCGCTCGGTGAAGATCCACCCCACCTCGGCGACCGGCTTGCCGCCGACGAGACGGCCGTCGTCGAACAACCACGTGTACTCCCCGTGGAACTCCTGGAAGGAGTCGTTGGAGAACACCGTGGCGTTGGCCCGGTCGGCGATCTCGAGCAGGAACTTGTCACCCCTGCCGATGGTTCCCGCCGGCGGGATCACCATCTCATTGGCCGCCAGGGCCTCCTCGAACATCTTCTTCTCCGACGAGTCAATGCGGTGCTCGAACGTCGCGTCCACGACGACCGTCCACGTGTCGTGGGGTCGCTCCTTCAGGAAGGCCCGGACCGCCTCGTCCAGCTGCTTGAGACTGGGGAGGCTCCGGCCTTCGGTCGCAATGTTCGATCCGTCGACGACGAGGTGCGTGGGCGCCATCTCATGGACAGTCAACCATCTCGACACGGTGAACCCGCGCATCCTGGCTCGTTCCTTGCCTTCCGCTGTGGACGGCGCCACCCGTTGGTGACCTCTGGAACGTCACCGGAAGGCTCAGTCAACCCCTTCGAAGGCCCGTTCGAGCAGCTCGGCCTGCTCCCGCACATGGACCTTGGCGCTGCCCGTCGCCGGGCTGCCCGACTCCCGCCGGCTGGCGTGACCGAGCTTGGAGCCGCGAGAGGCGAGGTTGCGATGGAGCCGCCCGTGGGCGAAGGGCCACGCCCCCATGTTCTCGGGCTCCTCCTGCAGCCAGTACACCGAGTCGGCGGCCTCATAGCGGTCGAGGAGCTCGCCGATCCGTGCGTCGGGCCACGGGTAGAGCTGCTCGACGCGGACCACCGCCACCGGCGCCCGGCGGTCGTCGCGCCGCGCCATCGCCTCGTAGGCGACCTTGCCCGAGCACAGGATCACCCGGCGCACCTCGCCCGGGTCGGTGACCGACGTGTCGTCGAGCACCTCGGCGAAACAACCCTGGCTCAGCGCACTCACCGGCGAGCGGGACTCCCGGGCCCGCAGCAGGTACTTGGGCGTGAACACCACCAGCGGCTTGCGCAGGCCCTGGTGGGCCTGGCGGCGCAGCAGGTGGAAGTACTGGGCGGCGGTGGTGGCGTTGACCACCTGGAGGTTGTCGTCGGCGCACAGGGTGAGGAAGCGCTCGATGCGGGCCGAGGAGTGCTCCGGCCCCTGGCCGTCGTAGCCGTGGGGCAGCAGCAGCACCAGGCCGGAGGTCTGACCCCACTTGTCCTCGGCGGAGCTGAGGAACTGGTCGACGATGATCTGGGCACCGTTGACGAAGTCGCCGAACTGCGCCTCCCAGCAGACCAGCGCGTCGGGATGGCCGACGGAGTAGCCGTACTCGAAGCCCATGGCGGCGTACTCGGACAGCGACGAGTCGTACACCCAGAACTTCCCCTGGTCGGGATCGAGGTGGGCCAGGGGTGCGTACTCCTCTCCAGTCTGGTGGTCGAACAGTACCGAGTGGCGCTGGGAGAACGTGCCCCTTCTCGTGTCCTGGCCGGCCAGGCGGATGTCGATCCCCTCGGCCAGCAAGGTGCCGAAGGCCAGCGCCTCGCCGGCCGCCCAGTCGACCTGCCCGGCGTCCCACAGGCGGTGCCGGGCCTCGAGCTGGCGGGCCAACTTGGGGTGGACGACGAAGCCTTCCGGCACCCGCTCGAGCGCCGCGACCACCTGTTCGAGGCGTTCGTGGTCGGTGCCGGTGGCGACCTGGCCACGGGTGGCCCTGCGCCGGTTGTGGCCGTCGCGATGCCGATCGCGGGGCGCGGCCAGGGATCGCGTCTCGTCGAAGGCTCGCTGAAGACGCTCGGAGAAGTCGTCCAGTGCCCGCTCGGCCTCCTCCAGGGTGATGTCGCCCCGCTTCACCAGCGACTCGACGTAGAGCTTGCGCACCGACCGGCGCTGCTCGATCCGCCGGTAGAGCAGGGGCTGGGTGTAGCTGGGATCGTCGCCCTCGTTGTGCCCGTGGCGCCGGTAGCACCACATGTCGATGACCACGTCGCCGTGGAACCTCTGGCGGTACTCGAAGGCCAGGCGGGCCACACGCACGCACGCCTCCGGATCGTCCCCGTTCACGTGGAAGATCGGGGCCTGCACCATCTTGGCCACGTCGGTGGCGTACACCGACGAGCGTCCGGCCTCGGGCGCGGTGGTGAACCCCAGCTGGTTGTCGATCACCAGGTGGACGGTGCCCCCGGTGCGGTAACCGCGCAGGTTGGACACGTTGAGCGTCTCGGCCACCACGCCCTGCCCGGCGAAGGCGGCGTCGCCGTGGACGAGCAGCGGCAGCACGGAGAACGAGGTGGGCTCGTCGACCAGGTCCTGCTTGGCCCGGACCATGCCCTCGACCACGGGATCGACGGCCTCCAGGTGCGAGGGGTTGGCGGCCAGCTCGACGGGGATCACGGCGCCGCCGCGGCTGCGGAAGGTGCCCTTGGCCCCCAGGTGGTACTTCACGTCGCCGGAGCCCTGCACCATCTCCGGGTCGACGTTGCCCTCGAACTCGCTGAAGATCTGGTCGAGTGGCTTGCCCACGATGTTGGCCAGCACGTTCAGCCGGCCCCGGTGGGCCATGCCCATGACGACCTCGCCCAGGCCGCTGTCGGCGGCGGCCTCCAGCACGGCGTCGAGCAGCGGGATGGCCGACTCCGCCCCCTCGATCCCGAAGCGCTTGGCACCCACGTACTTGGTGGCCAGGAAGCGCTCGAACGCCTCCGCGGCGTTGAGCCGGCCCAGGACGTGGCGCTGCTCGTCGACGTCGAGCGACGAGCTCACGCCCTCCACGTGCTCCTGGACCCACCGCTTCTGGTCGGGGTCCTGGATGTGCATGTACTCGAGGCCGACGGTCCGGCAGTAGGCGTCCCGCAGGATGTGGAGGATCTCGCCGAACGGCAGGCGGTCGGTGCCGGCCAGGCCGCCGCTGAGGAACTCGCGGTCGAGGTCCCAGATGGTCAGCCCGTAGCTGGCGGGATCGAGCTCGGCGTGCATGTGCGGTTCCTTGACCGCCAACGGGTCGAGGTCGGCGATGAGATGTCCCCGCACCCGGTGCATGTTGATCACCCGGTTGACCTGCATCTGCTTCTTCAGCTGGGCGTCGGCCGAGTCGACGGGGTTGACGTCGCGGCGCCACTGGACCGCCTCGTAGGGGATGCCGAGCGAGTGGAAGATCTCCTCGTAGAAGCCGTGGGCACCGAGCAGCAGCTCGTGCACCCGCTGGAGGAACATGCCCGACTCGGCGCCCTGGATGATGCGGTGGTCGTAGGTGGAGGTGACGGTCACCACTTTGGAGACGCCCAACTCGGCCAGAGCCCGAGGATCGGCGGCCTGGTACTCGGCCGGGTAGTCGATGGCGCCGACGCCCACGATGAGCCCCTGGCCCCGCACCAGGCGGGGCACCGACTGCACGGTGCCGATGGTGCCCGGGTTGGTGAGGGTCATCGTGGTGCCGGCGAAGTCCTCGACGGCGATGCGGTTGGAGCGAACCTTGCGGATGATGTCCTGGTAGGCGGCGTGGAACTGCCGGAAGTCGAGGCTGTCGGCGTCACGGATGCACGGGACCAGGAGGGTGCGGGTGCCGTTGGGCTTCTCCACGTCGACGGCGAGCCCGAGCCCCACGTGGTCGTGGCGGATCACGGCGGAGCGGCCGTCGACCTCGGTGTAGGCAGCGTTCATGACCGGCACCGCCCCGACCGCCTTGACCACCGCATAGCCGATGAGGTGGGTGAAGCTCACCTTGCCGCCACGGGTGCGGCCCAGATAGCCGTTGATCACCCGGCGGTTGACCTCGAGCAGCTTGGCCGGCACCGTGCGCACGCTCGTGGCCGTGGGCACGCCCAGGCTCTGCTCCATGGTGGCGGCGATGCGGGCGGCGGCGCCCCGCAGCGGCTGGGGCGCCTGGCCATCGGGGGCCGACCCGTCGGGCGCCGGAGGAGGAGGGGGCCGTACCTCGGGAGCAGGGGCGACCGACTCCTCGTCGGCGAGGGCGGGGCTGCGGTAGTCGGCGAAGAACTCCCGCCAGCTCTCGCCCACCGACGACGGGTCGGCGACGTACCGCTCGTACATCTCGTCGACGAGCCAGGCGTTGGTCCCGAAGGCCGTGCCGGGAGCCTCGGTGTCCCTCACCGGGCCAAGGGTACCGAGGCCGCCTCGCCCCGCACGGCCGCCGTCGGCACGCGTCCCGGTACGGTCGGGGCATGGCTGCCGAGTTCATCTACACCACCCAGCGCCTCGGGCGCTTCTACCCGCCCGACCGCCAGGTGCTGGAGGACATCTCCTTGTCCTTCTACCCCGGCGCCAAGATCGGTGTGATCGGGGCCAACGGATCGGGCAAGTCGTCGCTGCTGCGGATCATGGCCGGGGAGGACGACGGCTACAGCGGCCAGGCCCGGCTCGCGCCGGGCTTCTCCGTCGGGCATCTCCCCCAGGAGCCGCAGCTCGACGAGAGCAAGGACGTGCTCGGCAACGTGATGGACGGCGTGGCCGAGGTCCAAGGCCTGCTCCAGCGCTACGACGAGATCTGTGCCGCCTTCGCCGAGCCCGACGCCGACTACGACGCCCTGCTGTCCGAGCAGGGCGGGTTGCAGGACCGCATCGACGCCGCCGGGGCCTGGGACCTCCAGCGCAAGGTCGAGGTGGCCATGGACGCCCTGCGGGTCCCGCCCGGTGACGCCGCCGTGGCCACCCTCTCGGGCGGCGAGCGCCGGCGGGTGGCGCTGTGCCGGCTGCTGCTCCGCCAGCCCGACCTGCTGCTGCTCGACGAGCCCACCAACCACCTCGACGCCGAGTCCGTCGCCTGGCTGGAGCGCTTCCTCCAGGAGTACCAGGGCACCGTGGTCGCCGTCACCCACGACCGCTACTTCCTCGACAACGTGGCCGGGTGGATCCTCGAGCTCGACCGAGGCCGCGGCTATCCGTTCGAGGGCAACTACTCGGGGTGGCTCGAGCAGAAGTCGGCCCGCCTGGCCGCCGAGGAGAAGCAGGCCTCGGCCCGCCGGCGCACGCTCGAGCGAGAGCTGGAGTGGGTGCGCATGTCGCCCCGCGCCCGCCAGGCCAAGAGCAAGGCCCGCCTGCGTAGCTACGACGAGCTCCTCGCTGCGTCGCAGTCGGACGGCCAGGCTGGGAGAGGACTGGAGATCACCATTCCCCCCGGCCCCCGGCTCGGCGACGTCGTGGTCGAGGCCGAAGGGGCCCACAAGGCGTACGGCGACCGCCTCCTGTTCGAGGACCTGAGCTTCTCGCTGCCCCCCGCCGGCATCGTGGGCATCATCGGGCCCAACGGGGCGGGAAAGACCACCCTGTTCCGCATGATCGCCGGCGTGGAGGAGCCCGACGCCGGCGAGGTTCGCGTCGGCCCCACCGTCCAGCTGGCCTACGTCGACCAGTCACGCGCCAGCCTCGATCCGGACCACACCGTCTACGAGGAGATCACCGGCGGCGTCGACGACCTGCGGGTGGGCAACCGGCAGGTGCACGGGCGAGCCTATGTGGCCTCGTTCGGGTTCAAGGGCTCCGACCAGCAGAAGCAGGTCGGGGTGCTCTCGGGCGGTGAGCGCAACCGGCTGCACCTCGCTCGCCAGCTGCTGTCGGGGTCCAACCTGTTGTTGCTCGACGAGCCCACCAACGACCTCGACGTCGACACCCTGCGTGCGCTCGAGGACGCCCTGCTCGGCTTCGCCGGCTGCGCCGTGGTCATCAGCCACGACCGGTGGTTCCTCGACCGGATCGCCACCTCGATCATGGCCTTCGAGGGCGACGCCTACGTCCACTGGTCGGAGGGCAACTTCAGCGACTACGAGGCCGAGCGGCGCCGGCGCCTGGGCGCCGACGCCGACGAGCCCTCGCCATCGCGCCACAAGCGCCTCGCCCGCCGGTAGCGCCGGCGCATCATCGCCCACCAACGCTGCGGAGCCGCCAGGCGGAGCAGCACACGATGCTGGTCCAGCTCCGTGCACGGGCGCCGGCGGATTATCGCCGGCGCAGGCGGCATCGAGTCCGCCAGGCGGAGCAGCGCCGGAAGCGTCGGCAGCTCCGTGCAACGGGCGCCGGCGGATTATCGCCGGCGAAAATCAAAGAGAGCCGGGCAGGGGTGCACGGCGGAAGCACCCTTGCCCGGCGGCGCATACCTTCTCACCCTGGGCCACCTGTCGTCAAGGACGGTTCACACCTCGGCGGCGGGTCCTCAGCGCACCGCTCAGGTCGGGCGGCGGGCGTGCCGATACCGGTTCCATGACGTCGATTCTCATGCCTCAGGTCGTCCGCGGCACCCGGGCGGTACGGCGCCCGGTGCCCCAGGGAAGCACCGTGATGTGCGCCGGCTGCGCCACCATGGTCAAGTTCGCCGCCAAGGTCCGGCCACACCAGATCATCGCCAACGTCTACGTCGACGATCGGTGGAACCGGGTGGAGCACTACCACCCCGAGTGCTACGCCTCGGCCGGCGAGCCCCACGGCGCCGTCAGGCAGAGCTGAGCCGGCCCTCAGCGGGCGAGCAGCGCCAGCACCTTCTCGGCCTGCTCGGCAGGGGTGCCGTCGGCAGGGGTCAGGACGAGCTCTGGGTGCTCGGGCGGCTCGTAGGGGCTGTCGAGACCGGTCAGACCGTGCAGCTCGCCGGCCCGGGCCCGGGCGTAGAGACCCTTCGGGTCGCGCCGCTCACACTCGTCGATCGGCGTGGCCAGGTGGACCTCCACGAACATCAGTCCTGCCGCCACGTGGGCCGCCCGTGCCGCCTCCCGGCCGGCGCGGAACGGGCTGATGGCCGGCACCAGCGCCACCACGCCGGCGTCGGCCAGCAACCGCGCCACCTCACCCAGCCGGCGCACGTTCTCGGCCCGGTCGTCGTCGCCGAAGCCCAGGTCGGCGTTGAGCCCGTGGCGCACGTTGTCGCCGTCGAGCAGGTAGGCGGGCCGTCCCGCCTCGATCAAGCGCCGCTCGACGGCGGCGGCCACGGTGGACTTGCCGGAGCCCGACAGCCCGGTGAACCAGGCCGTGGACCCGGTGACGCCCAGCGCCGCCCAGCGCCGGGCACGGTTCAGCTCGCCTTCGTGCCAGGTGAGGTTGCGGGCCGCCGCGTCCACCGGTTCACCCCGCCAGCGCGGGATCGAGGAGCATCCCCGCGGCCACGGTGGCGTTGGTGAGCTCGTCGACCAGGATGAAGCTCCCGGTCATGCGGTTGCGGCGGTACTCGTCGTAGAACAGCGGCGCCGTGGTGCGCAGGCCCAGCCGACCGATCTCGTTGAGGCCGAGCGTCGAGGCGGACTCGTCGCGGTGCAGGGTGTTGATGTCGAGGCGGTAGGCCAGCGTGGTGACCAGCGCCCGTGCCGTGCGGGTGGTGTGGTGGATGGCGTAACGGCCGTCGAGCCGCAGCGGCTCCTCGGCCATCCAGCACGCCATGGCCTGGAGGTCCTGGCCCACGTGCGGCCGGTTGTGCGGGCGGCACAGCATGTCGCCGCGGCTCACGTCGAGCTCGTCGCTGAGCCGCACGGTGACCGACATCGGGGCGAACGCCTCCTCCACCGGCCCGTCCATGGTGTCGATGGACGCCACCTTGGTGGCCCATCCGGACGGCAGGACGACGACGTCGTCGCCGGGCTTGAGCACCCCCCCGGCGACCTGGCCGGCGTAGCCCCGGTAGTCGTGGTAGTCGTCGCGGCGGGGCCGGACGACGTACTGCACCGGGAAGCGGACGTCTCTGAGGTTGCGGTCGGAGGCGATGTGGACCTGTTCGAGGTGGTGCAGCAGCGACGAGCCCTCGTACCAGGGCATGGAGGCCGAGCGGTGGACCACGTTGTCGCCGTGGAGGGCGGACACGGGGATGAAGCTGAGGTCGCTCACCTCGAGGCGCATGGCAAAGGTGCGGAACTCGGCCTTGATGGTCTCGAAGACCTCCTGGTCGTAGTCGACCAGGTCCATCTTGTTGATGCACACCACCAGGTGGGGGACGCGCAGCAGTGAGGCCAGGAAGGCGTGGCGCCGGCTCTGCTCGAGGATGCCCTTGCGGGCGTCGACGAGGATCAGTGCCAGGTCGGCGGTCGAGGCGCCCGTGACCATGTTGCGGGTGTACTGCACGTGGCCCGGCGTGTCGGCGATGACGAAGGTGCGAGCCGGCGTGGCGAAGTAGCGATAGGCCACGTCGATGGTGATGCCCTGCTCCCGCTCGGCCCGCAGCCCGTCGACCAGCAGGGCGAGGTTGGTCTCCTCACCCCGCTGCACCGACGCCCGCTCGACCGCCTCGAGTTGGTCCTCGAAGATGGCCTTGGAGTCGTGCAGCAGTCGCCCGATCAGCGTGGATTTGCCGTCGTCGACCGAGCCGGCGGTGGCGAAGCGCAGCAGTTCCTTTCCGGGCGCGGCGGCGAGATCGGCCAACGACGGGGCCATCAGAAGTAACCCTCCTTCTTCCGGTCCTCCATCGCCGCCTCTGAGAACCGGTCGTCGGCGCGGGTGGCGCCCCGCTCGGTGATGCGGGTGGCGGCGACCTCGACAATGACGTCCTCCGGGGTGGCCGCCACCGACTCGACCGCTGCCGTGCAGGTGGCGTCGCCCACGGTGCGGTACCGCACCATGGCCTCCATGGCCTCCTCACCCTCGGCTGGCTGCACCCACTGGCAGACGCCCATCAGCATGCCGTTGCGGCGGACCACCTGCCGGCGGTGGGCGTAGTACAGCGACGGCACCTCGATGCCCTCCTCGGCGATGTAGCGCCAGATGTCGAGCTCGGTCCAGTTGCTCAGCGGGAAGACCCGGATGTGCTCGCCCTTGCGATGGCGGCCGTTGTAGAGGTTCCACAACTCCGGTCGCTGGTTCTTGGGGTCCCACTGGCCGAACTCGTCGCGGAAGCTGAACACCCGCTCCTTGGCCCGGGCCTTCTCCTCGTCCCTGCGGGCACCACCGAACACGGCGTCGAACTCGTTGGTGGCGATGGCGTCGAGCAGGGTGACGGTCTGCAGCCGGTTGCGGGAGGCGTTCGGCCCGCCGTCCTCGGCCACCCGACCGGAGTCGATGGACTCCTGCACCGAGGCCACGACCATGCGCACCCCGAGCTCGGCCACCCGACGGTCGCGGAACTCGAGCACCTCGGCGAAGTTGTGCCCGGTGTCGATGTGCATGACCGCGAAGGGAAGCGGCGCCGGCCAGAACGCCTTCTCGGCCAGTCGCAACATCACCACCGAGTCCTTGCCACCCGAGAACAGCAGCACGGGGCGCTCGAAGGTGGCCGCCACCTCACGGAAGATGTACACGGCCTCGGACTCGAGGGCCCGCAGGTGGGACAGCTGGTAGGTGGCGGTCATGGACCTCGGAGGAGCGTCGACGGTCGGGACAGGTGGTGCGGGCCCCCCGGGCGGCATTCGGCCCGGGGGCGGTCCCACGGTAGACGCGCGGGGCCGATCCGACGACACCCCCCGCCGCTGCCGGAGCTCCACGTGCACCGTCCGCGGTCACCACCGCTACCGTCGAACGGCCATGCCCGCGGCCCCTCCTGCCACCGTGACCACCGACGACCACGCCCTGGCCGCCGAGATCGGCGCCGACATCGCTCGCCTGCTGCTCGAGCTGCGGGCATCGGCCGCCGGCGGTGGGCTGGATGCCGACCGGCTCCGGGACGAGGGCGACCGGCAGGCCCACGAGCGGATCGTCGCCCTCCTCGCCGCCGCCCGGCCCGACGACGCCGTGCTCTCCGAGGAGGGAGCCGACGACTCCCGCCGATTGTCGGCGCCGCGGGTGTGGATCGTCGACCCGCTGGACGGCACCCGGGAGTTCGGCGAGCCCGGCCGCACCGACTGGGCCGTGCACATCGCCCTGGTGGTGGCGGGCACGCCCGTCGTCGGAGCCGTCGCCCTACCGGCCCAGGAACGGATGCTCAGCACCCGGCCGGCGCCCCCGCTGCCGCCTCCCCGACCCGGCCCGCTGCGGGTGGTGCTGAGCCGCAGCCGGCGACCGGCGGAGGCCATGCGGGTGGCGAAGGCGCTGCGTGCCGAGCTGGTGCCCCTGGGGTCGGCCGGGGCCAAGGCCATGGCGGTGGTGCTGGGTCACGTCGACGTCTACGTGCACGCTGGCGGGCTCTACCAGTGGGACTCGGCGGCGCCCGTGGCGGTGGCCGCCGCGGCCGGTCTCCACGTCTCACGCATCGACGGTTCGCCGCTCGTGTACAACGCCGCCGAGCTGTCGCTGCCCGACCTGCTGGTCTGCCGCCCGGAACTGGCTGACGCCTGTCTCGCCGCACTCGGAGGGTGAGAGGCCCCGCCGGCGACTCCTCAGCGCCCCGGCCGGCGGGCAAGCTGGCCAGGTGAGCCGCACTCCCCCTGCCGACCTGGCGCTCGGGACGTTCAGCGAACACCCGCCGTGGATCGTCGATCTCGCCGCCCTGCGCTGGAACGTGGGCCTCGACCGGGTGCGGGGCCGGACCCGTGCCGAGGTTCCCGCGCTGGTCCGGCCCCGCCGGGTGCCGCCGCTGCGCCGGCTGGCGGCGACGGTCCGCCACCTGGGAGTTCCGGTGGCGGTGTGGGCCTGTACCGACCGTCGGCGGGGCCGGGAGGCCTCCCGCGCCGGCCTGTCGCGGCAGTTCCGGATCGCGTGCGAGCGTCTGGGGCCCACCTACATCAAGCTGGCCCAGATCATCTCCTCCGGAGAGGGGTTGTTCCCCGACGAGCTGGTGTCCGAGCTCAAGCACTGCCGCGACCGGGTGCCGCCCGAGCCGTGGGATGACGTCCGGCAGGTCGTGGAAGAGGAGCTGGGCCGACCCCTCGAAGCGGTGTTCGCCTCGTTCGAGCCCACCCCCCTGGCGGCGGCGTCGATCGCCCAGGTGCACGCGGCCACGTTGGTGACCGGCGAAGCGGTGGTGGCCAAGGTGCAGCGCCCCCAGGTGGCATCCCTGGTCCGCCACGACCTGGCCATGATGGCGTGGCTGGCCGAGGCCCTCATCGGTCGCATCCCGGTGGCCTCGCTCGCCAACCCGCCGGCGCTGGTCGAGCTGTTCGCCGACACCATCTCCGAGGAGCTCGACTTCCGGCTCGAGGCAGAGAACATGCTCGACGTGGCCCGGGTCCTGGCCGAGCTCGACCAGCGCGGCTTCGTGGTGCCCCGGCCCCACCCCGAGCTGGTGACCCGCCGGCTGCTCGTGATGGAGCGGCTGTCGGGGTTCGCCTTCGACGACGTGGCCGGCATGCGCCACGCCGGGGTCGACACCGAGGCGGTTGTGCGCACGGGGATGATCGCCTTCCTCGAGGGGGCCATGCTCCACGGCGTCTTCCACGGCGACCTGCATGGCGGCAACCTGTTCGTCCAGCCGGACGGGCGCACCGCTCTGCTCGACTACGGCATCACCGGTCGCCTCGACGAGCCACGGCGGCTGGCCTTCCTGCGCCTGCTCATGGCCGGCGTCAGCAACGACACCCGCAGCCAGCTGGCCGCCCTGCGCGACCTCGGCGCCCTCCCTGCCGACACCGACCTGGACGCCGCGGTGCGAGACCTACGCCTTGACCAGCCGCCGCTCGACCCCACCACCCTCACCGGCGACGAGCTCGTGGCGGAGCTTCGCGCCCTGGTCAAGGCCCTCCTCGGGTACGGCGCCCGCCTTCCCAAGGAGCTCATGCTGTTCGTGAAGAACATGGTGTTCCTCGACGCCGCCATCGCCACGCTCGCACCCGACCTCGACCTCTTCGCGGAGATCACCAACGTGGCCGCGCACTTCGCCACCGCCCACGGCGAGCGGCTCTCGCGCGACATCGGCCTCACTCCGGGGTCCCTGGAGGTCGACCTCACCGGCGTCAAGGCCGGTTTCGGGGTGAGCGTCGACACCGAGGCCCTGACCTACCGTGAGCTGCAGCAGCGCCGTGACGTCCTGCGGTCGCGCCTCGGCGAGCGCGACGGCGGGAGCGGCCGCCGGCGACGGTTTGGCGGCGGCCGGCGCCGGGCACGCCCGGGTGCCATGCGACGCGAGGGGGAGGAGCGGCCGGAGTCGGACGACGCTCGGGGCGACCCGGGGACGGGAGCGTCGAGCCCTGGCGAGCCCGGCTACGAGGGGGACGCCCAGGTGAACGTGGTCGGGGGCGAGGCCGAGATCGCCCTGGAGGAGAAGCGCCGGGCCCTGGAGGAAGAGGCTGACGCCGGCTCCGACGGCGGCCCGACGCCGCCCGCAGGCACCACCCGCTGAGGCTCCCCCTTCCGGCGCTGTCCCCCGCGGCTGCACCGGATCTGCAAATCTGGCCGTCTCATGTCGCTTCGAGCCCGAATCATCATCGCCGTGGCGGCCACGCCCGTGGTTCTGGTGACCCTGCTGTTCGGGGCGTGGGCCATCGATGCTCCCCCCGAGGACCAGGTGCTGCGCAACGTCGAGCTCGTCGACCGGGCGGTGGGGGGCCTGGGCCGGTCACGACTTGCCGGCGCCGTCGATGCCGTCGCCGACCGCTACGCCGGCGTGACCGT
>DASZDK010000101.1:0-30890 GCA_035942035.1 Acidimicrobiales bacterium | reverse complement strand
GGTGGGCCCAGTGGGGGGTCCAGCGCTGCTTGGTCTCCGCCACGGCCATGGCTCGATGCTAGGGCCGAAGGGGTCGGTGGAGACCCTCGACCGCCCTATGGGCCCGCCGCGGGGGCGCCGGCGCCGGATGGGAGCCCCCCCCGGGCTAGATGTGGGAGGCAGGTAGTGCAGCTGTGACGCCTCCCTTGCTAGGGTCCGCCCGCCGATTTGCCGCCCCCGAAGGGAGCTCTCCATGCGCTCGTCGTCCCGTTCCCACGTCGTCCCCGCGCCTGCTCGGAGCGCGCGGAGGACGGCGGTGCTTTGCGTGCTCGCCCTGGTGGCGATGGCGTGCGGTGGTGGCAGCGGCACCGGCGGCGGGGGGCAGACCGAGGGCGCCGGCGAGCAACCCGAGGCCACGCCGGCCGCGGTCCAGGACCTGGTGGTCGGCTACGCCGAGGACCCGTGGGAGGACGCCTCGGAGAGGGACAAGAAGCGCATCGCCAACTACCCGTTGAACGCCGACGTCTGCGAGACCCTCGTCGTGCTCACGGAGGACTTCCAGGTGGACGAAGGTCTGGCCAGCGACTGGGAGCTGGTCGGCGACAACACCTTCCGCTTCACCCTCAAAGAGGGTCCGACTTTCGCCGACGGCACCCCGGTGACCGCCGAGGCGGTGAAGTACTCGCTCGACTACACCGTCCAGGAGCCCCAGACCAGCGGCTTCGCCTTCCTCGGCGAGGATTCGGTCGAGGTGATCGACGAGCGGACGGTGGAGGTGACGCCGACGGAGCCGAACCTGCGCCTGGTCGAGCAGCTCACGCATCCCACGTACTCGATCATGGCCCCTGGCAGCGACCCCCTCAACGACGTCGAGAGCATGGTCTGCAGCGGCCCGTTCCAGGTCTCCGAGTATGCAGCGGCGGAGCAGCTGGTGGTCGAGGGCAACGAGAACTACTGGGGCGAGCGTGCCGAGCTCGACAAGATCACCTTCCGGTTCCTCCCCGACGAGACCACTCGCACCCTCGCCCTGCAGGAAGGTTCGGTCGACCTGATCACCGGCGTGCCCCGGGGCGTGCTGTCCAGCCTGGAGGGGCAGGCGAACATCAAGATCGAGACCGCGCCGGTCGGCCAGGTCCTGCTCGCCTACATGGCCCGGCGGGATGCCGACGGCAACGAGCGCATTCTGGCCGACCCCGACCTGCGCCGGGCCGTGGCCCACGCCATCGACCAGGAGGCCTACGTCGAGGGAGTCCTCGGTGGCAACGGCGAGGTGGTGGAGACGGTGGCGCCCCCAGAGGTGTTGGGTGAGCACGCCGACCTCGTCGAGGGCATTCCCTACGACCCCGAGGCGGCGGCCGAGCTCCTCGAGGAAGCTGGCTGGACCCTCGGGCCCGACGGGATCCGGGCCAAGGACGGGCAGCCGCTGGCGCTGGACATGGTCTTCTCGCCAGGCGGCGGTGGGACCGGCATCGACCTGACCACCTTGGAGTGGGCGCAGGCCCAGCTGGCCGAGGTGGGCATCAAGGGCAACATCCTGAAGCTCGACGACGGCGCCTACCGGGAGGCGCTGGACACCGGGACCTACGACCTCGACTTCTCCGGCCCGAACCAGAACGACGCCAACCCAGCCTTCCTGCTGTCGCTGCGGTGGTACTCGAAGGCGACGGGAGAGAACGCCAAGATCATCTCGCCCGGGCCCGACACCGAGTTCGAGCGGCTGATCGACCAGTCGCAGGCGACCACCGACCCGGAGGAGCTCCAGCGGCTGGCCGCCGAGGCCATGCACGAGCTCGTCGACAACGAGGTGGGGGTCGTTCCCTTGGGCGGCGTGGGGCGGATCTACGCCATGAAGGACACCGTCCAGGGGTTCGAGCCCCATCCCTCGGGCACCAACCAGCGGTGGTCCACCGTGTTCCTGAGCGAGTAGGCAGCTGGCGGACTACCTAACATCCAACAGCGACAGGGTGCGCCGGTGACGGGTTACCTCGTCCGGCGCATCCTGGCGCTGGTCCCCATCTGGCTGGGCATCTCGCTGTTCGCCTTCTCGCTGGCCAGCCTGTCGCCGAGCGACCCGGCCACGCTGATCCTCGAGCGGGAGCAGGATGAACCGGTCACGCCCGAGCAGCTGGAGGCCTTCCGGGAGCGCCACGGGCTCAACGACCCCTTCGTCGTCCAGTACGCCCGGTGGGTGGGGCGGGCCGCGCAGGGCGACCTCGGTGAGTCCTTCCGCAGCGGGCAGCCGGTGTTCGCAGAGCTCGTGTCGCGCTTCCCCGCCACCCTGCAGGTCACCGTCCCCGCCTTCGGCGTCGCCGTGCTGCTGGCGGTCGGCGTGGGCGTTCTCTCCGCCGTCCGGCGAGGGTCGCTGTCCGACCACGGCTCGCGGATCGCCGCCCTGCTCTCCGATTCGATTCCCAGCTTCGTGCTGGCCTACCTGCTCATCATCGTGTTCTCGGTGAACTTCCACCTGCTCCCGGTCGCCGGTCGGGGGACCTGGCGCCACCTCGTGCTGCCGGTCCTCACCCTGGGTTTGGCGACCAGCGCCAGCCTCATGCGCCTCACTCGCTCCAGCCTGCTCGAGGTCCTCGATGAGGACTACGTGCGCACGGCCCGGGCCATGGGCCTGCCCGGGCGCACCGTCGTCCTCAGCCACGCCCTCAAGAACGCGCTCATCCCGGTGGTGACCCTGGCGGCGCTGGTCCTCGGCAGCCTGGTCACCGGCACGGTGATCGTCGAGACCGTCTTCGCCTGGCCCGGCGTCGGCAAGTACGTGGTCGACTCCATCTTCGCCCGCGACTACGCGGTGATCCAGGGCTTCGTGGTCTTCACCGGCACGATCTTCGTGGTGGTGAACCTGTTGGTCGACGTCCTCTACGTCCGGCTGGACCCCCGGGTCCGCCTCGGTGGCGGCGGGTAGACGGCGGTGACCGAGACCACCACCACCACGGCGGACGCCGGACGCTCGCTGGAGGACGCCGACGAGGTCGAGACCGGCCCCGGGGTGTTCCGGCGGCTGCTCCGCGACCGGCTGGCCGTGGTGGGGCTGGCCCTGGTCACACTGTTCACGCTGGCGGCGCTGTTCGCGCCGGTGCTGGCGCCCCACGATCCCAACGCGGTGGACGCCGTCGACCGCCTGGCCCCCTCCAGCTGGGAGCACCCGCTCGGCACCGACGAGCTGGGCCGCGACACGCTCAGCCGAATCCTCTACGGGGCCCGCTGGTCGGTCGGCACGGCAGCGGTGGCGGCGGTGATCATCATGGTCATCGGCGTCGTGGTGGGCACGCTCGCCGGCTACTTCGGCGGGGTCCTCGACACGCTCATCATGCGGGTGGTGGACGTGCTCCTCGCCTTCCCCAGCTTCGTGCTGTACCTGGCCATCCTGGGCACGCTCGGTCCGGGCCTACGGAACCTCATGATCGCCCTGGTGGTCATCACCTGGGACGAGTACGCCCGCGTCGTGCGGGGCCTGGTCCTCTCCCTGCGCGAGCGCGGCTTCGTGCGGGCCTCGCTGGCGCTCGGGGCCAGCGACCGCCGGCTGATGGTGCGCCACATCCTGCCCAACGTCGTTCCCCCCGTCGTGGTCCTGGCCAGCCTCCAGACCGGCAAGCTCATCTTGGCGCTGGCCGCGCTCGGGTTCTTCGGCCTGGGTGTGCAGCCGCCGACCCCCGAGTGGGGGACGATGATCAACCAGAGCCGCCTGTTCCTGCAGACGTCTCCGGCGCTGATGATCTGGCCGGGGCTGGCCATCAGCCTGACCGTCCTGGGCTTCAACCTGCTGGGCGACGGGCTGCGCGACGTGCTCGACCCCCGGATGGGCTCCTCCAAGTACCAGCGCTAGGTCGGACTAGCCCTCCGCCGCTTCGGTGGTGGCCGCGTAGTGGCAGGCGCTGGGGTGGCCGTGGCCGAACCGGTCCAGCAGCTCCGGCGGTTCGCAGGCGCAGCGGTCGTCGGCCTTCCAGCAGCGGGTGCGGAATCGGCACCCTGACGGCGGACGGGCCGCGGTCGGTAGCTCTCCGCTGGCCAGCGGCCGGGCCCGGTCGCGCCGGGAGGGATCGGGAATGGGCACCGCCGCCAGCAGGGCCTGGGTGTACGGGTGCGTGGGCTGCTGATAGATGGCCCGGCGCTCGCCGGTCTCGACGATGCTACCCAGGTACATCACCGCCACTCGGCTGGCGATGTGACGGACCACGGAAAGGTCGTGGGAGATGAACAGGTACGCCAGCCCCAGCCGCTCCTGCAGCTCCTGGAGCAGGGTGATGATCTGGGCCTGGATGGACACGTCCAGGGCCGACACCGGCTCGTCGAGCACCAGCACCTGGGGATCCAGGGCCAGGGCCCGGGCGATGCCCACGCGCTGGAGCTGGCCTCCGGAGAACTGGTGGGGGTAGCGCCTGGCGTGCTCGGGGGAGAGGCCGACCAGCTCCAGCAGCTCGGCCACCCGTGCCCGGCGCTGGCCACGGTCGAGCAGGCGGTGGATCTCGAAGGGCTCCCCGACGATTTGCTGCACCGTCATCCGGGGGTTCAGCGAGGCGTGCGGGTCCTGGAAGACGATCTGGATGCCCCGCCGGATGGAGCGGAGCCGCCTCCTCGA
Source organism: Acidimicrobiales bacterium (assembly GCA_035942035.1). Classification (GTDB taxonomy): domain Bacteria; phylum Actinomycetota; class Acidimicrobiia; order Acidimicrobiales; family CADCSY01; genus JAHWJR01. Next base: position 26,323 of record DASZDK010000101.1, on the reverse strand, counting down.
GTAGGTGCTGATGTCGTTCCCTCGGAAGACGATGCGACCGGACGTGGGGTCGAGCAGGCGCATGATGGCGAGCGCCAGGGTGGACTTCCCGCAGCCCGACTCCCCGACCAGGCCCAGCGTCTCGCCGGCCGCCAGAACCAGGCTGACGCCGTCGACGGCGTGGACTTGGCCGGTGACCCGCAGGAGGGGCCCGGAGCGGATGGGGAAGTGGACAACCAGGTCCTCGACCCGGAGGAGCTCCTCGCCGGCCCGGGCCCGTTGGGGCGCGGTCCCATCGAGGGCGTGCGAGGTGGCGGGCGCCGACGTGGTCACCGCAGCCCCGCACCCAGATCCACGCCGATCCGCTCGCTGACCGTGTCGACCTCACCGGGCATCTCCGGCCAGAAGTGACACGCCGAAGTGTGCCGACCACTGCCTTCCACGTCCACGAGGGGTGGCACCTCCTCCACGCAGCGATGGCGGCCGTTGCGCAGCCGGCATCGGGGGTGGAAGGGGCAGCCGGGAGGCACGCGCAGGAGGGTGGGTGGCTGCCCCGGGATGGGCTCCAGTTGGCGGAGGTCGGTGTCGAGGCGGGGCAGGCTGGCCATGAGGCCGAGGGTGTAGGGGTGGCGCGGCGCGTGGAAGATGGTGTGCACGCCGCCGGTCTCGACGATGCGCCCGGCGTACATCACCGCCACGCGGTCGGCCATCTCGGCCACCACGGCCAGGTCGTGGGTGATGAGCACGGTGGCCGCGCCTGTCTCCCGCTGCGCCTCCCTCAGCACGTCGAGAACCTGGGCTTGGATGGTCACGTCGAGGGCCGTCGTGGGCTCGTCGGCGATCAGCACCTTCGGCTGGTTGGCCATGGCCATGGCGATCATGGCCCGCTGGCACATGCCGCCTGACCACTGGTGGGGATAGTCGGCGACCCGCTCCCTGGCGTCAGGGATGCCGACCCCGGTCAGCAGCTCCACGACCCGAGCCTGCGCCGCCTTGGCCGACAGGCGATGGTCGTGGGCCCGCAGCACCCCGGCGATCTGCTGGCCGATGGTGAAGACCGGGTTGAGCGACGACTGCGGGTCCTGGAAGATCATGGAGATCTCCGATCCGCGGAGCCGGCGCAGCTCCCGTGGGGACGCCCGCAGCAGGTCCTCGCCCTCGAACCGGATCTCGCCGCTCGTGATGCGTCCCGGAGGCTGCGGCACGAGACCGAGCACGGCGAGCGACGTCACCGTCTTCCCGCATCCGGACTCCCCCACGACGGCCAGCGTCTCGCCCGGCCGCACCTCATAGCTGACATGGTCGACGGCGCCAACCACGCCGCCGGACGTGTGGAACTCGACGCTGAGGTCGCGCACGGAGAGGACGGGGTCGGTCAGCGCTGGCTCCCTCGGGGACCGTCGAACGTCGTTGTCCGGCAGGGCGCCACAGCGTAGCCCCGGTTGTTGCGCTCCGAGGAAGCTAGATGCACCGGTTGTCTAGGCGTCGGCCGGCATCGGCTTCCCGTCGACCTCCGTCTCGACGCCCTCCCCCAGGAAGCTCCAATGGCCGGTGACGGGCACGGCATCGGGCAGAGGGTCGGGATAGGTCCAGGCCACGTCGTTGTGGCTGCGGCCGTCGGATCCGCCGAAGCTGCGGTAGGACGCCACGCCCTTGTAGGGGCACACCGTCGTGGTGGCGCTCGCCGGGAGCAGATCGGCGCGGAGGTCGGCCTCGGGCAGGTAGTACCGCGGCGGGAGGCCGGTCTCGAACAGCAGCCGGGGGCGGGTGCTGTCGGCCACCACGACCTCGCCCACTCGCACGCGGACGTGCTGGGAGCCCTGGCGGACGTCGATGCGGTGGTACGGGTCAGGGGGATGGCCGATGACCTGGTCGTCCTCCTCGAACCAGGCGTCGAGGGCGTCGCCGTAGAAGGCGACGTGGCCGGCGAGCGCCGGTGCGGACTCCAGTGGCTCGGGGTAGCCCCACGCGGCGTTGTCGGCGGTGCGGTCACCGACGGCGATCGACCAGTACGACGCCTCACCCTTGAACGGGCACGTCGTGTGCCGGTCGGTGGGCACCAGCAGGTCGGTGCGCACGTCGTCGAGGGGGAAGTACCACACCGGGGCCAGACCGGTCTCGTGCAGCAGCTTGGCTTGGCGGCTGTCGGCCACCGCCTCGCCGGCGAACATGGCCCGCACCCGCTTGGGCGACGGGTCCCAGAACAACACGTGGGCAGGTCCGGTACGGGAGAAGTTGAAGTGGCCGGCGGGGTCGGGACCGAAGGGGCCCCGTCCTCTGGTGAGCGTCATGGCGGTGTCTCCCTCTGGTGGCGATCAGCGTTTCGGGACAGCCTGCCGGGAACGGGCTCGTGTCCCTCCATCCGGCCAATGTCTCGCCAGAAGCGCGGCAGGGCGCGAGCATGGTCGCTGGTGAGCGGCGCCCACCCCCCTTCTTCCGGCCGAGCACCGGTGACCGATCCGGCTCCGGGCGGAGGCCGGCCCAGGAGCGACTTCTTCCTGGCTCCGCTCCCGGTTGCCGACGAGCTTTCCGGACCGATGCCGGAGGAGCCGCCGCGGCCGGCGGCGTCCGAGCCGGTGGGGCGCCGGCCCCGGCGCGGCGCTGCCGCAGCGCTCATGGCCGTTGCCCTCCTCGCCGGGCTCGCCCTCGTCGGGGACGGCGGGGACGAGAAGGGGGAGCGCGCCGGGAAGGCTTTCGCCACCACGACCACCGAACCCCGGCCGACCACGACGGCCACGCCACTCGCCGACCGGCCGGGCACCGGGCCGCTTCTCCCCGAGCCCACCGGTGCCGCGCTGGTGGTGGTGACCTCCTCGGAGGTCTTGGTCGTCGAGCTCGACACCGGCGCCGTGCGCTCGGTGGCGGTTGCCGACCGGCACAACTACCAGGAGGCGTGGGCAGTGGGGGGCGCCGCCGTCGTGCAGAGCTCGGGCGGTGCCATCGCTGTGCCCGCGGCGCGAGGCGAGGATCCCGTCGTGCTCACCGAGGGTGGTGCAGCTGACTCGCTCGTCCCCTCCGACCGTTCCGGCCACGTCTGGCTGGTCAGCCAGCAGGACCACAAGCTGGTGGGGCGGGAGGTGAGCGCCGACGGCCAGGAGACGGGACGGCGGTTCGTCCTGCCGGCGTTGCTCGGCCCCACCATGGTGCCGGTCGACGGCGGGCTCATCGTCCAGACGCTCGGCAGCCTGAGCTTTTACGATCCCGACACCGGCGCGGCCCGGGCCATCGGTCACGGGATCGCGCTCGCCGGCTCCGGTGACACGCTGGCCCGGCTGTCGTGTGAGGCGCTGCGCTGCGGGCTCCGTCTCACCGACCTTCGCACCGGCGACGATGTGGCCGTGAGTCCGTCCGACACGGCGTCCGCCCCCGTTGCCCAGGCGGCGTTCTCACCCGACGGCCGTTGGTTGGCGGTCGTGGTGAGGACGTTGACCGGTACGACCGACCGCATGGCCCTGGTCGACGTGGCCGACGGTGAGGTCGTCGCCGTTCATGCCACAGTCATGGGCCCCGGCAACCTCTTCACCTTCTCGCCCGACAGCCGCTGGCTGTTCGTGGTCGACGGTAAGCACGTGGTGGCCCACCGGGTGGGGACCAAGGAGACGGTGACCCTCGAGCGCCTCCACCCGGGCGGGGCCGTCGCCCTTGGCGCCGTGCCCCTCGGCGAGTGAAGGCTGGGACTTACATCCGGTGGCAGCGGGCGGAGACGAGGCAGAAGGCGCCGTAGAGGGCGAGGCCGGTGGCCACGACACCGAGCATCCAGCTGCCGTACGGCTGCTGCAGCAACTCATGCAGGGCGGCGTCGAGGCCGTTGGCCTGGCGGGGATCGTTGCGCACCGCAGCGACGACGACGAACCAGCCCACCAGGCAGAACACCAGGGCCCGCCCGGCGTTGCCGGCCATGGCGAGGAGGTCGACCAGCCGGCGCTGGCGGCGGGCCATCTCGTCGAGCTCGAGCTCCTCTCGGTGCCTGCGCTGCAGGACGTGCCAGGCGATGCCCACACCGGTGGCGAACACGGCGACGCCCACGGCGCCGACCAGGAAGGTGCCCCCGGGCCAGGACAGCACCCGGGCGGTGATCCCCTGTTGCTGTCCGCCCCCGCTTTGACCGTTGGGCGACCGCAGCGTGGCCAACGCCATGCCGGACAGCGCCAGGTACACGGCGGCGTGGGCCAGGTGCTTGACCCGTGCTGTCCAGGCGGAGTCCTGGGAGCGGTTCAGGAAGATCTCGACGAGTCGCCAACCGGCGTAGGCCAGCAGGCCGACGGCCAGGACCAACAGGAGCGCCTTGCCGAACGGCTTCTGGGCCACCTCCTCCATGGCTCCCTGGCTGCTGGCCTCCTCGCGGCGCTGCCCCAGGCCGAGTTGGAGCGCGAGCACCGCGGTCAGGATGAACAACAGGCCCCGAGCCACCCACCCGCCGCGGGCCGCCGCCCGATACCAGGGTTGGTCGGCGGTCCGCTCGAGGCGACCGTCCTCGTGCCCTGCCTCGCTCACCTCGGTGGTCACCGGCGGTGTGTCCCCTCGTCAATGCCTTTCGAACCCGCACGGCGTGGCCCACCTGGCGACGCCCGACCGGCGGCGCGGTACGCCCACAGCTCGTGCCAGACGTGGGGGTAGACGCCCCTCTCGAAATACGCCCCCACGCTGTCGATGGTGTAGCCGGCCCGGTCGGGGAAGAGGAGCCAGTAGGGGAAGAGGGTGGCGACGACGAAGTTGACCGCCACCAGCGGGAGGTAGAACGGCCCGAAGAGCCTGGCCTGGAGAACGTGGACCTCCTCGTGGCGGTCGATGCGCTCGTTGCTACCCGCCTTCACCGTGCCGATCGTGGTGGCGTACCGAGGCACGACGCCGTTCACCAGCCAGATGGACCCCGTGCCCCGGGTGCGGTCCACGTCCAACGGGTTCCCTCTGAGGCGAAGGGCGCCGTGGAACAGCGCGCCGGCCCACGTGTTGGGCGAGCTCCAGGTGGCGTCGACGATGCATCGCCGCAGGCCGTCGGGCCCCTGGTACGGCCTTCCTCGGGCCACCGCACGCCCGAATGGAATGGCGAAGAGGCCGGAGAGTGCCGCGCCGACGGCAGCACCGACCCGGCCGCCGGCGAGCAAGCCCATCACCGCGCCGACCCCGGTCGTGGCCATGCCCTGCACCCAGCCGGCGATGGCTGCTCTCACCGTGCCTCCTTGCCGCCACCGCCAATCGGCCCGCGAGCCCTGCCAGCTTGTTGACCGTAGCGGCGGTCAATTCGACCACGGTGGCGATTCCAGCTCACCGCGTGTGGGTACTCCGGCGCCATGCGCGCCGTCCTCCTCGTCGCCGCGGTGGCCCTGTTCCTCATCGCCGCCGTCTCCGCCTTCACCGTCAGCGTGAACGTCAACGAGCCTGGCTTCGTGTCCCTGGGCCTGGCCGCCTTTGCCGGCGCTGGGCTGGCGGATGGCTACGGCCACGGCTACGGCTACGGCGTCGGCCGTCGGACGGCGCCTCCCGCCGACCGGCCGGTGAGAGAATCAGGGACCCGCCGGTCCTGGTTCGATCGCAGGATCTGATCCGCTGGCCGAGTCCCGATCTGCGCCCCCGGTAGGATTCGAACCTACGCACCCGGCTCCGGAGGCCGGTGCTCTATCCCCTGAGCTACGGGGGCGGCTCGGGTGATCCTACCGGCCGCCGGGCTGGGTGGGCCGCCGGTAGCATCGGCCGGTGGCGCAGGCTGGTCGACGCGTGCTGGTGGTCGACGACGATCCCGTGATCCTCAGGCTGCTGCAGGTCAACTTCGAGATGGCTGGCTTCACCGTCAGCACCGCTGCCGGCGGCGCCGAAGCTCTGGCCGCAGCCACGTCCGAGCCCCCGGACCTGGTGGTGTCCGACGTGATGATGCCGGGGATGAACGGGCTGGAGCTGGTGTCGGCCCTCGACGCCGACGACCGGACCCGGTCGATCCCCGTCGTCCTGCTCTCCGCCCGCGCCCAAGCCGACGACGTGACGGAGGGGTTCAGGGCGGGGGCCGATGACTACGTGACCAAGCCCTTCGAGCCGCTGGACCTCGTCGACCGGGTCAACCGGCTCCTCGGTGCGCTGTGACCCCGCTCCCGCCACACCTGTTGCCGCTCACCGCCGAGGTCGACCACCGTGGCCGGCTCGCCGTGGGCGGCTGCGACCTGCTGGAGTTGGCGCGCCAGCACGGCACTCCCGTGTTCGTCTACGACGAAGCCCACCTGCGGACTCGGTGCCGGGAGGCCGTTGCCGCCTTCGGTGACGGTGCCACGTACGCGGCCAAGGCCTTCCTGTGCCGGGCCATGGCCGCGCTGGTCCACGAGGAGGGCATGGGCATCGACGTGGCCAGCGGCGGCGAGCTGCACGTCGCCCTCGCCGCCGGCGTGCCTCCCGCCCGCCTGGTGCTGCACGGCAACAACAAGTCCGAGGCCGAGCTGGCCCGTGCGCTGGAGGTGGGCGTCGGGCGAGTGGTGGTCGATAGCCACGACGAGATCGAACGCATCGAAGCGCTGGTGGCCGGCGGCGCCCACCCGCCCCGGGTGCTCATCCGGGTGACGCCCGGGGTCGAGGCCCACACCCACGTCTACGTGCAGACCGGCCAGGCCGACTCCAAGTTCGGGTTCGGTCTGGCCTCGGGCGCTGCCGCCGCCGCCGTCGAGCGAGTGGCGGCATCGTCGGCGATGGAGCTGGTGGGCATTCACGCCCACATCGGCAGCAACGTCTTCCTGCTGGCCTCGTTCGACCAGGCCGTTGAGCTGCTGGCCGACTTCGTGGTCCCGCTGCGGCTGCCCGAGCTGTCCCTGGGCGGTGGCCTGGGGGTGGCCTACGTCGAGGGCGAGGAGGCGCCGTCGCTCAGCGAATGGGGGGCGGCGCTCAACAAGGCGTGCACTGAGGCCGGCATCACCTCCCGGCTCTCGGTCGAGCCGGGCCGGGCCATCGCCGCCGGCGCCGCCGTCACCCTCTACACCGTGGGCACCGTCAAGGAGCTGGTGGGGGTGCGCACCTACGTCTCGGTCGACGGGGGCATGAGCGACAACCCTCGGCCAGTGCTCTACGGCAGCGGCTACGAGGTTTTCCTCCCTCGTGCCACCGCTGCCCGGCGCCCGCGGCGGGTGCGGGTGGTGGGCAAGCACTGCGAGTCGGGGGACGTCATCGTCCACGACGCCAAGGTCCCGTCCGACCTCGCCGTCGGCGACGTGCTCGCCACTCCGGTCACCGGGGCCTACGGGCACTCCATGGCCTCGACCTACAACAAGGTGGCCCGGCCGCCGGTGCTGTTCGTGGCCGACGGCGAGGCGCGGGTGGTCGTGCGCCGAGAGACGCTGGACGACCTCTTGTTGTTGGACCAGTAAGGCTCTTCCCGGAGGCAGGTAGCGTGGCCGACGTGGCTGGGACGAGCTCGTCGGTGGTGCGCATCGGCCTGCTCGGCTGCGGCAACGTCGGTGCCGCCCTCATCGGTCTGATCGCCGAGCAGGCCGGCGCCGTGGAGCTGCGGACCGGGCTGCGCCTGGAGGTAACCCGCGTGGCGGTGCGCAACCTGGCCAAGGCCCGGCCGGTCGAGCTGCCCGAGGGCTGCGTCACCCATGACGCCGGCGGGGTGGTGGACGATCCCGAGGTGGACGTGGTCGTGGAGCTGATCGGGGGGATCGAGCCGGCGCGGAGCCTGGTCCTCGACGCCCTCAAGTCGGGCAAGCCCGTGGTCACCGCCAACAAGGAGCTGCTGGCCAACGTGGGCGAGGAGCTCTTTGCTGCCGCCGACGCCGCCGGCGTCGACCTGCTGTTCGAGGCGTCGGTGGGCGGCGCCATCCCGGTCATCCGCCCGCTGCGGGAGTCGCTGGCCGGCACCAGGGTGCGCCGGGTGACCGGCATCGTCAACGGCACCACCAACTACATCCTCACCCGCATGAGCGAGGAGGGAGCCACCTACGCCGAGGCGCTGGCCGAGGCACAGGGCCTGGGCTACGCCGAGCGGGACCCGACCGCTGACGTCGACGGCTACGACGCCGGCGCCAAGGCGGCGATCCTGGCCACCATCGCCTTCGGCGCCTCGGTGGTGGCGGGTGACGTGTACCACGAGGGGATCTCGGCGGTGACGCCGGCCGACATCGATTTCGCCCACCGGCTGGGCTACGAGATCAAGCTGCTCGCCGTGGCCGAGGCCCACCATGACGACGCCGGTGGCGGCGGCGTGCCTCAGGTGGCCGTACGGGTCCATCCGGCCATGGTCCCGACCGACCACCCCTTGGCCAGCGTGCGAGGCAGCTTCAACGCCGTGTTCATCGAGGGCGAGGCCGTGGGCGAGCTCATGCTCTACGGGCGTGGTGCCGGGGGACGGCCCACGGCCAGCGCCGTGCTGGGCGACGTGGTCGACGCCGCCGGCAACCTGCGTCGGGGCACGCACGCTCCGCTCGGTCTCCTGCCCCGGGCGGTGATCCGTCCCATCGACGAGATGCGCTCGGAGTACTACCTCCACCTCGAAGTCGTCGACCGGCCCGGAGTGCTCCATGCCGTCTCCGGCGTGTTCGCCGAGCACGGGGTCTCCATCCGCTCCATGGAGCAGGAGGGGCTGGGCGACGAAGCCCGGCTGATCTTCATCACCCACGATGCCGCCGAGTCAGCCGTGCAGGCCACGTTGGCGGCGCTGCGCGGTCTCGACGTGGTCGACCGGGTCACGAGCGTGCTCAGGGTCGTGTCAGGGTGAGCGCGTGAACTACGTCAGCACTCGCGGGAAGGCACCGGTGCTCGGCTTCGCCGACGTCCTTCTCGCCGGATTGGCCCGCGACGGCGGGCTCTACATGCCCGAGACCTGGCCCGAGCTGTCGCCCGCCACCCTCGCCAGCTTCGCCGGAGCGCCCTACGCCGAGGTGGCCACCCGCATCATGGCTCCCTTCCTGAGTGGCAACATCGACGAAGGCGACCTCGCAGCCGCGGTCGACGAGGCCTATGCCGGCTTCCGGCACCCGGCGGTGGTGCCCCTGCGCCAAGTGGCTGACAACGACTGGGTGCTCGAGCTGTTCCACGGCCCCACCCTGGCGTTCAAGGACGTCGCCCTACAGGTGGTCGGCCGGTTGTTCGACCTGGAGCTGCGCCGGCGGGGGGAGCGGCTGACCATCCTCGGGGCCACCTCGGGCGATACGGGGCCGGCCGCCGTCGCCGCCTGTCGCGACCGCGACAGCCTCGACGTGTTCATCCTCCATCCCGCCGACCGCATCTCCGAGGTGCAGCGGCGCCAGATGACCACGGTCGACGCGCCCAACGTCCACAACCTGGCCGTGGACGGCACCTTCGACGATTGCCAGGACCTGGTGAAGGCCATCTTCAGCGACCTGGCCCTGCGGGAGCAGCTGCGGCTCTCGGCCGTGAACTCCATCAACTGGGCCCGGGTGCTGCCCCAGGCCGTGTATTACGTCACCGCCGCTGTCGCCCTGGGCGCGCCACACCGCCCCGTGGCCTTCTCCGTGCCCACCGGCAACTTCGGCAACGCCCTCGCCGGCTGGATCGCCTGGCGGATGGGTGCCCCCATCTCCCAGCTCGTGGTGGCCAGCAACCGCAACGACATCGCCACGCGGTTCCTCAGCACGGGCGTGATGGAGGTGCAGACGGTGCACCCCACCATCAGCCCGGCGATGGACATCCAGGTGTCGAGCAACCTGGAGCGCCTGCTCTTCGAGCTGCTCGACCGCGATGCCCCGGCGGTGACCGAGCACATGGCCCGCTTCTCCGCCGAGGGGCGCATGGAGATCCCCGTCGGGCGGCTGGAACAGGTCCGGAGGCTTTTCGATGCCACGACCGTCGACGACGACACGGCGAGCCGCGCCATGGCCAGGCTCCATGCCGCCGGGGGGCCTCTCGTCGACCCCCACACCGCAGTGGGGCTGGTGGCGGGGCAGGCGTGCCGGCGGGACGCCGACGTCCCGCTGGTCGCCCTTTCGACCGCCCACCCGGCCAAGTTCCCCGACACGGTGGAGGCGGCCACCGGGGTGCGCCCCGCTCTGCCCGCCCATCTCGAGCACGTGTTCGAACTGCCCGAGCGCTACGCCACGCTGCCGTGTGACCTGGCCACGGTGCGCGACTACGTCGTCGCCCACGCCCGGGCCTGAGACCGACGGCGGGCGCGCCGGCCGCCCACCAGTAGCGTCACCGAGATGAAGTACGTGGTCTGCGTCCCGGACGGCTGCGCCGACGAGCCGATCCTCGAGCTCGATGGTCGTACACCGCTGCAGGCGGCCTCCATGCCCACGCTGAGCGCCCTGGCCCGCCGGGGAGAGGTCGGGCGGGCGGCGGTCATCCCTGCCGGTATGGCCCCCGGCAGCGACGTGGGCAACATGAGCATCCTCGGCTACGACCCGGCCCGCTACCACACCGGTCGGGCGCCCATCGAGGCCGCCGGGCGCGGGGTGCGTCTGGGCCCGGGAGAGGTCGCCTACCGCTGCAACCTCGTGACCGTCGGCGACGACGGCACCATGGCCGACTTCGCCGGAGGCCACCCGAGCACCGAGGAGGCGGCCGAGGTGGTGGCCGCCCTCCAGGCCGAGTTGGGCTCCGACGAGGTGCGCTTCCACCCCGGGGTCCAGTACCGCCACCTGCTCGTGGTGCCCTCGACCTGGGTCGACGCCGACTGCGTCCCGCCTCACGACCTGTCGGGGCGGGCGGCGGTGTGGCCCACCGGGCCGGCGTCGTCGTCGTTGCGCGCCCTCATGGAGGCCTCCCGCCCAGTGGTCAGCCGCTTCGGCCTGGCGGCCAACCAGGTGTGGCTCTGGGGCCAGGGCCACCAGCCGCAGCTCCCCGCCTTCCGCGACCGCCACGGCCTGGAGGCGGCGCTGACCACCGCCGTCGACCTCATCCGGGGGCTGGGCGCCCTCACCGGCATCGAGGTGGTCGAGGTCGAGGGCGCCACCGGCTGGTACGACACCGACTACGAGGGAAAGCGGGACGCCTGCCTGGCCACCCTGGCGGCGGGCGCCGACCTGTTCGTCATCCACGTCGAGGCCACTGACGAGGCCGGCCACGCCGGTGACCTCGACCAGAAGGTGCAGGCGCTGGAGCACTGGGACCGGCGCATCCTCGGCCCGTTGGTCGAGGGCTTGACCGACCTGGGCCCGTGGCGGCTGCTCCTGCTGCCCGACCACCCGACCCCGGTGGCGTTGCGCACCCACACCCTCGACCCGGTGCCGTGGCTGCTGCTCGACAGCGAGCACGATGGGCCCGGCGGCACGTACAGCGAGGCGGGCACCGCTGGTTCGCCTCCGGTGCCGGGGCACGAGCTGATGGGCCGGCTCACCGCCCGCCGCTGAACACGTCCGCCCTCCCGCGACGGCGGGCCCCCGGGACCCCGGGCCGCCGGTAGCCTGACGGGGCCATGTCGGCCCCTCCTCCCGAGCCCGTACCCGCCGGCGGTGACTCCGCCCGCGTCGTGTGGGACTGCTACCGGCATCCCGGGCGCGAGAGCGGGGTGCGCTGCCGGCGCTGCGAGCGTCCCATCTGCCCCGACTGCATGATCACCGCACCGGTGGGGTTCCAGTGCCCCGAGTGCGTGCGCCAGGCGCCGCCGGTGCAGAGCCTGCGCTCGCTCGCCACTCGGCCGGTGGTGACCTACGCCCTCATTGCCGCCAGCGTGGCGGCGTTCGTGCCTTCCCTCGGCGCCGGCGCCGGGCCCGGCGGCAACCCCTTGGCCCTCGACTTCGCCCTCTACGGCCCGGCGGTGGCGGCCGGCGAGTGGTGGCGCCTCGTCACCTCGGGATTCCTGCACTACGGGCTCATCCACCTGGCGTTCAACATGATCATCCTCGTGCAGCTCGGCGCCATGCTCGAGCCCACCCTGGGCCGGCTGCGCTTCGGCGTCCTCTACGCCACCGCCCTGCTGGGGGGTTCTTTCGGTGCCCTGCTGCTCCAGCCCGGGGCCCGTACTGCCGGCGCCTCAGGAGCCGTCTTCGGGCTCATGGGCGCCGCCGTGGTGGGCATGCGCCGGCGGGGGGTCGACCCCATGCAGTCCGGCATCGGCGGGCTGCTGGCCATCAACCTGGTGCTCACCTTCCTCATCCCCGGCATCTCCATCGGCGGGCACCTCGGGGGCCTGGCCGGCGGAGCGGCGGCCGGCGCCCTGCTCTTCGCCAGTGACGACCGCGACCGGACCAAACGCTCGGCCGGCGTGGCCGGTTGCGTGGTGCTGGCGTGCGTCGCGTTCGCCGGGTCCGTCCTGCTGCTCTGATCAGCGCAGGCGCACGGCCTGGAGCTGGCGCACCTCGAGGGGGATGGACGCCCGGGTCTGCAGGCCCGGCACCGTGCCCGACTCGCCCCCCAGGCGCCAGTCGGCGCTCCAGGCCTCGCGCACAGTCACGGTGTAGGTGCCCGTGTCGCGGTAGGTGTGCACGATGCGCCCGCTGGGATAGGACTCGCCCTCGAATCGGAACGGCCCCTCCTCGAGTGCCACCCGGTGGCTGAGGTGCCCGGGTCTCCAGGTACGCCGGCAGGCCGGGTGATGGCGTGACCCGGCGGGATCCGGGGGCGGGGCGCCGGCAGGGGGATCGTCCGTACGAACGGCTCGGCCACCTGGGCCGGGGTGAGCGCCGCCGGCGTGCCCGGCTGGTTCGGGCAGCGAGGGACGCCCACGGCGTTGGGGAAGCGCACGGCGTCGTCGTTGTCGAGCTTCTCGTTGTAACCCGCACATCCCCCACTAACCACGCATGTCATCGCTTCCAGGCTCACTGGCTGAAGCGTGGATCGCCAGAACTCGGGCGCCAGCGGCGATCGGCAACCGGTGGGGGTGCCCCTGGACGGCCACCGCCGGCAGAGGTCTTCCGCAGTCGGCTCCGGGTACGGGGCCGCGTCCGGTCGCAGGAAAGGCGTGCACATGTCTTCTTTGGCTGCCGCACTGTTGGCACAGGCCGGCACCGGGGTGAGCACCGGTTTGCTGCTGGTTGGCATCGTCGCCGTGGCCGCCGGCATCTTGATCTTGGTCGTCCCTCGAGTGCTCAACTACGTCGTGGCCATCTACCTTCTGGTCTCCGGCGTCCTGCTGATCATCGAGGCCCTCTAGCCGACGGCGCGCTCCAGGACTGTTTCTGCCAGCAGGAGCGGCCGAGAAGTAGCCACTGGCCCGGCCAGAACGGGTGGAGACGGCTCGGGTCCGAGCTACTCGTGGCGGGCGGCGGTGAGGGCTTTGGTGGTGGCGGCGGCGACACCAGGGCCGTCGAGCCCGAGCTCGGCCAGGATGCGGTCGGGCTTGCCGTGGGGCAGGTGCTCCAAGGGAATGCCGAGGACCAGCACGGGAGGACCGACGCGGCTCTCGGCCTGGTGAGCGAGCCCCTCGGCGATCTGAGAGCCGATGCCCCCGACGCTGATGCCGTCCTCGACGGTCACCACCAGGGAGTGGCGGGAAGCGTCGGCCAGCATGACGGGGTCGAGAGGCTTGACGACCCGTACGTCCCATACCGTGGCCGAGATCCCGTCCTCGGCCAGGAGGCCGGCGGCGTCCTCGGCGGCGGCCAGCATCTTGCCCACGGCGAGAATGGCGACCCCGCCGTCACCCTCACGTGCCCGCCGGGCCCGCAGGCCGTGGCCGACCTGGTCAGGCGGCACCTGGGGCGCCGCCGTCTTGGGCCAGCGCAGGGCGCAGGGCCCGGTGGTGATCGACAGCGCCTCGTCGAGCATGACCTCGAGCTCTTGGTAGGACGAGGGCGCGAACATCGTCATCCCCGGCACCTTGGACAGCAGCGCCATGTCGAGCACACCGTGGTGGGAGGGCCCGTCGTCGCCGGTGATGCCGGCCCGGTCGAGGCAGAACACCACTGGCTGGCGGTGGAGGCCGACGTCCAGGTTGACCTGGTCGAACGCCCGGCTCAAGAAGGTGGAGTAGATGGCCACCACCGGGCGCAGCCCACCCATGGCCATTCCCGCCGCCGAAGTGACGGCGTGCTGCTCGGCGATGCCCACGTCGAAGAGCCGGTCGGGGAAGCGGTCGCCGAAGGGCAGGAGCCCGGTGGAGTCGGGCATGGCGGCGGTGATGGCCACCACCGAGGGGTCGCGCTCGGCGGCGGCGATGAGGGCGTCCCCGAAGGCCGCGGTGTACGAACCGGGCTTGCACACCGAGGTGTCGTGGAGGCACTTGACCAGGTCGTCCTCGGCCGGCTTGTAGCCCCGTCCCTTCTGAGTGACGACGTGTACCACGATGGGCTCGTCGAACTCGGCCGCCTGGCGCAGGGCGGTCTCCACGCCCCGGATGTCGTGGCCGTCGATGGGCCCGACGTAGCGCACGCCCAGGGTCTCGAAGAACGCGGTGGGCTCGAGCATCTCCCGCACCGCCGCCTTGAACCCCTCCATCCCCCGCTCCAGGTGCTCACCCACCACGGGGACGTCCCGCAGCAGTTGCTCGAGCCGCCGCTGCCGGCGCATGTAGGTGGGGTTGAGCCGGATGCGGGTGAGGCTCTGCGAGAGGTGGGAGACGGTGGGGGCGTAGGAGCGGCCGTTGTCGTTGAGCACGATGATCACGTTGCGGCCGCTGTGGCCCAGGTTGTTGAGCCCCTCGTAGGCCATGCCCCCGGTCAGCGACCCGTCGCCGATGACCGCCACCACCCGGCGCTGCTCACCCTTGCGCTCGACGGCGGTGGCGATGCCGTGGGCGTAGCTGAGGATCGTCGAGGCGTGGCTGTTCTCGACCCAGTCGTGCTCGGACTCGTCGCGGCTGGGGTAGCCCGACAGGCCGCCAGCCTGGCGCAGCGAGGTGAACGCCTCCCGCCGGCCGGTGACCAGCTTGTGGACGTAGCTCTGGTGCCCGGTGTCCCACAGGAGGATGTCCCGGGGGGAGTCGAACACCCGGTGCAGGGCCAGGGTCAGCTCCACCGCTCCGAGGTTCGACCCCAGGTGACCGCCGTGGGCGGACACCGCGTCGACGACGAACTGGCGGATCTCCGTCGCCAGGCGGTCGAGCTCCGGGTAGTCGAGCCGGCGAAGGTCAGCCGGGCTGGAGATGGTGTCGAGCAGCATGCCGGGCCGTCCTCACCGTTCGGGTTGCCTACGACGCTACCGGCGCGAGGTGCGAGCAACGACCTCGACGGTGGGGCCAGACGCCATCGACGGGCGCCAGAAGCGTCGAGGAGGGCCCGGACGGCGGGTGCGGCGGTGACGGGCACAATGGGCCCCATGGAGGCGACCCGCACCCGACGCCTGGGCGCCGCAGAGGTGGAGTTCGAGGTGGTCGAGGCGGGGACGGGCGGGCGGCCGCTGCTGCTGGTCCACGGGTTCGGTGGCGCCAAGGAGGACTTCGTCGAGCACCTGCCGGCGCTGGCCGAGGCCGGTTGGCACAGCGTGGCGCCCGACCTGCGGGGGCACGGCGCCAGCGACGCCCCCGCCGAGGAGGAGGCCTACGCCCTCGAGGTGCTGGCGTCCGACCTGGTGGCGCTGGCGGACGCCCTCGGATGGGACCGCTTCGCTCTCCTTGGCCACTCGATGGGGGGCATGGCCGCCCAGCTGGCGGCCCTGGCCGTCCCTGAGCGCATCGCCGCCCTGGTGCTCATGGCGACCTCCCATGGCCCGGTCGAGGTCGACCGATCACTCGCCCTCGCCTCGATCGAGATCGTGCGCAGCGGCGGCATGCCGGCGCTCGCCGAGGCCATCACCGCCTTGGGCGGCAGCCCGTTCGCCACCCCTCAGGGCGAGCAGGCCCGCAAGTCCCGCCCCAGCCCGCTCGGCGGCGACGACATCGAGGCCAGCTGGGCCGCCTTCGCCGACGCCAAGCTGATCGCCTCCTCACCGGCGATGTACACGGCGATGGTCCCGGCCATGCTCGACCAGCCGGACCGGCTGCACGCGCTGGAGCACTTGCAGGTTCCCACCTTGGTGGTGGTCGGCGAGCACGACGCCTCGTTCCTCCAGGCGTGTCGCCGGCTGGCGGCCACCATCCCGGGGGCCCGTCTCGTCGTGGTGGCGGGCGCCGGCCACAGTCCCCAGCACGAGGCTCCCGAGGCCTGGCGCCACTCGGTGTTGTCGTTCCTCGAGAAGACGGTGGCCCAGGGCGGCTGATGCCGCCGCCGGCGCCGCCGCCCCCGCCGGCACCCGACCGTCACCGCCGGCGGCGGCCCCTGGTCTCTTGGAGCTCGTCCCGGACCCGGCGCACGCCGTTGCTGGTCGTGGCCACGTCGATGGCGGCGTCGTGAGCCTCGGGAGAGACCACGCCGTGGAGGACGGCGACGCCGTCGACGACCTCGGCCCGGAGCTGATCGCTGTCGCGAAGGCGGCGGTCGGTGCTCAGCGCCGCCTGGAGCCGCCCCTCGGTCACCACGTCTTTGGTGTCGCCGGCGGCGATGCGCGGGACGGCCCTGGCCATCCACCCGGCCCAGCCGGCGATCTGTTGGCGGTGGCGCCAGGCCCACAGGACGGCACCCAGCCGGCTGAAGGGCATGACGTGGCGGAACGAGCGGCGAAGGAGACCCACGGCGGCAACTGTGCCCCCGAGGGCCGTCGTGCCAACGTCGGCCGTGGCGCCGGCCGACCAGTAGCGTGCGCCGGCGTGAACGGCGCCGACGTGCGGGTGGGGTGACCCCGTGCCCCTGGTGCACGCCATCGTGCTCGGCATCGTCCAGGGGCTGTCGGAGTTCCTGCCCATCTCGTCGAGCGGCCATCTCGCCCTGGTGCCCTGGCTGTTCGGCTGGGAGGACTTCGCCGGCCAGCCCGAGCTGGAGACGACCTTCGACGTCGCCCTCCACCTCGGCACCTTCGCCGGGGCGGTGGCGTACTTCCGGTCCGACCTCGTGCGCCTGGCGCGTGGGGGCGTGGCCGCCCTGCGGGTGCAACGCCAGCCGGCGCACGCCGGCACGACCGAGGTGTCGGTGGCGCCGGCCGGCCGGTCGTGGCGGCGGGCCCCTGCCTCCGACGACGGGCGGTTGGCCTGGCTGCTGGTCGTCTCCGCCCTGCCCGCCGCCGCCGCCGGAGCGCTGTTCGAGGACACGTTCCGGGGTGTCGCCGACATGGAGTGGTTGATCGGCCTGCTCCTGATCGTCTTCGGGCTGGTGCTGCTGTGGGCGGATCGGCTCCCTGGTCGGCGCCCGGCCGAGGAGTTCCGCCTCCGCGACGCCCTGGTCATGGGCGTGGCCCAGGCCCTGGCTCTGCAGCCGGGCGTGTCTCGTTCAGGGGTGACCATCACCGCCGCCCGCTGGGTGGGCTTCGCCCGGGCCGACGCCGCCCGCTTGTCGTTCCTGATGAGCCTGCCCGTCATCGCTGGCGCCGGGTTGTACAAGGGCCTCGACGTGGTGGCCGCCGGGGGCATCCCCGCCAGTTTCGTCCCCGCCTTCGCCTGGGGCATGGCCGCCTCGGCGCTCACCGGGTGGCTGGCGGTGTGGGGCACGCTCCGGCTGGTGCGGACCCGCACCTTCACCCCCTTCGTGGTCTACCGGGTGGTGATCGGGCTGGCGGTGATCGGCCTGGTCGTCAGCGGCTTCCGGGGCTGAGCACCAGCGTCACCACGCCGGCGGTGAGGGCGAAGGCCAGCCGGTCGGCGTCACCCCGGTCGACGGCCAGGGTCACCGCCTCGTCACCGACGTGCACCACCAGGGCGGATCGGGCCACGGCGAAGGTGGGCTCCCCACCGCCGGCGGCGGTGGGGTCGACGGTGACGAGGGCCTCCACCACGTCGCCGGTCTGGAGGGGCAACGCCCCGGGCCCGGCGGGCACGGCGATGCCGACGGTGCCCGCCGGCAGCACGGCTGCGGTCGGCGACAGCCCGGCGGGAGCCAGGCGGGCGGCCAGCACCGGCTCCCCCCGATGGACGGTGGCGGTGACCACCCGGCCCTCGGCGCCACCGTCCAGGGCGCCGTCGGGCACCAGGGCGGCGGGCCGATGCTCGATCTCCACGTCGCCCGGGCCGACGGTGGCGCCGGCCTCCAGGTCGACCGTGGCCACCGCAGTGGGCCGGACGTCGCCCCAGCGGGCCGCCTCAGCGGAGGCCTGGCCCACCAGGCGGGCGACAGCGAGGCCGGTGACCAGGGCGAGGGCGACGGCGGCCAACCAGAAGGGGATGGGCCGGCGGGGGAGCCGCAGGGCCCGGGTGGGGCCGCGCAGGGGTGGACGGGGCAGGGACGGGGCGGACACGGGCGCTCCTCGGGCAGGACGGGCTGCGCAGGGGGAAGCGCCGGCGGCCAGCCTATGCCCGGCTGGAAGCGAGGGGAAGGCCCAGGAGGGCGCCCTCAGGCGCTCTTGGCCGAGGAGTCGCTCTTGGCGGGAGCGGACGATGCCGCCGTGTCACCCGACCTCTTCGAACTCGACGCCTCCTTGGCGGCGGTGGTGGAGCTGTCGCCCTTGCTGTCGGAGCCGCCCTTCTCGGAGGAGGCCTTCTCGGACGAGCCGCCATTCTCCGAGGAGGCGCCCTTCTCCGAGGAGGCGCCCTTCTCGCTCTTGACCGACGACCGGTTGTCGGTCTTGTAGAAGCCACTGCCCTTGAAGGCGATGCCGATGGAGCCGAACACCTTGCGCAGGGCGCCGCCGCACGAGGGGCAGGTCGAGAGGGGCTGGTCGTCGAACCGCTGCACGATCTCGAGGTGTGCGTCGCAACTTCTGCAGGCGTACTCGTAGGTCGGCAACGTGCTCCTCGGGGAGGCCGGCCCGGTCGCCGGCAGGGTACGGGCGGCGGTCAGTGTACCGGTCGACCCCCCGCTCGTACCATGGTCGTCGTGGGACCCGAGGCCCAGGCCGCCCTGCCCCGGCGCCGACCCGTGCCCTGAGCATCTGGGCGCGCCTCCGGCTCGTGGCGGCAGCCCTGGTCGTGGTGCCGGCGGCGTCGCTGTTCGCGGCACTGGCCGGCGGCCTCCACCGTGCCTGGTGGCCGGGGTTGGCGGCCGCCACCGTCGCCGCCGGCCTCGTGGCCCTGGTCACCTGGCGGGTGGCCCGCCAGGTCGGTGGCTACGTCGACGAGCTGGAGCGCAGCCGGGCGGAGTTTCGCCGGGCCTTGGCCCGGCTGGGCCAGGTGCTGGAGGCGTCCGACGACCGCCGGGCGCTGGTGGACGTGCTGGTGGAGAGCACCCAGGCCATCCTCGGTGCCGAGGCCGCCGTGTTCTTCGCCGACGCCGGCAACCGCACCGTGGCCAAGGTGGCGAGAGGAGCGCCGGGGGTGCTCGAGCAGCGTCTCGAGCGAGGCGAGGGCCTGGTCGGCTGGGTGGCCGAGCACGGGCAGGCCGCCCGCTGGCCCCCGGGCCCGGCGGCGCCCGTTCCGCCCGAGCCCGACGGCGGCACCGCCCTCGCCGTCCCTCTCTACGCCGGCGGCCACCTCTTCGGCGTGCTCGGCCTCTACGGGCGCACCCAGCCGTTCGGTCCCGACGATCTGGAGGACGTCGCCGACTTCGCCCGCCAGGCGCAAACGTCCATCGACCGCACCTTCCTCCACGAGGAGGCCCGCCGCCTGGCCGTCACTGACGGCCTCACCGGGCTGTGGAACCGCCGGCACCTCGACCTGCGCTGCTCCGAGGAGCTCGACCGGGCGGCCCGCTTCGGGGAGCAGTTCGCCCTGGTCATGTGCGACCTCGACGGGTTCAACGAGGTCAACAACCGGTTCGGGCACCAAGTCGGCGACGCCCTGCTGGTCGAGGTGGCCGGGCGCCTGGCCGGCTCCACCCGCCAGGTCGACCTGGTGGCCCGCTACGGCGGCGAGGAGTTCCTCCTGCTCCTGCCCCGAACCGACCTGGCCGGCGCCGTGGAGGTGGCCGAGAAGGTTCGCTCGGCGGTGTGCTCCCGGCCCGTCGTCACCGAGGCCGGTGAGGTGACCGTCACCCTGTCATTGGGGGTGGCCTGCCACCCCGAGCACGGCACCACCGTGCGGGCCCTGATCGGCGCCGCCGACGCAGCGATGTACGAGGCGAAGCGAGCCGGCAAGAATCGGGTCTGCGTGGCTGGGCACGAGCCCGGTGCGCACCTCGACCGCGACATCGGAGGCACCTGAACATGGACCGACGCGTGCGTACGGCCGTCATCCCCGCAGCCGGGCTCGGCACCCGCTTCTTGCCCGCCACCAAGGCTCAGCCCAAGGAGATGCTGACCGTGGTGGACCGTCCGGCCATCCAGTACGTGGTCGAGGAGGCGGCGGCCGCCGGCATCGACAACGTCATGGTGGTGACCAGCCGGGGCAAGTCCTCGATGGAGGACCACTTCGACCGCATGCCCGAGTTGGAGGCGGCCCTCGAGGGCAAGGGCAAGACCGAGGCGCTCGAGGCGGTGGTGGCCCTGGCCTCGGTGGTGCGGATGCACTACGCCCGCCAGTCCGAGCCGCTGGGGTTGGGCCATGCCGTGGCCGTGGCCCGAGACCACGTGCGGGACGAGCCCTTCGCCGTCCTGCTGCCCGACGAGATCATGGCCGACGGCGCCACCGTGCTACGAGGGATGGTCGAGACCTACTCCGAGCGAGGGGGAGCCGTCGTCGCCCTCAAGCGGGTGCGGCCGGCGGAGATCTCCGCCTACGGCTGCCCGCGGGTCGAGCCGGTCGAGGAGGGGCTGGTGCGCATCCACGAGGTGGTCGAGAAGCCCGAGCCCGACGAGGCGCCGTCCGACCTGGCGGTGACGGGTCGCTATGTGTTCCCTCCCGGCATCTTCGACGCCCTGGACCAGGTGAAGCCGGGCAAGGGCGGCGAGATCCAGCTGACCGACGGCATCGCCCTGCTGGGCCAGTCGGAGCCGGTGTACGGCTGGGTGTTCGAGAAGGGTCGCTACGACGTGGGCACGCCCGTCGACTACCTGCGGGCCACGGTGGAGCTGGCGTTGGCCCGCGACGATCTCGGCCCCGAGTTCGGTGCCTTCCTGGCCGACGTGGTGTCCCGCCACCAGCTGGGCTGATGCCCCTGGTCCCCCTGAACGAGGCCCGGGACCACGTCCTGGCGTCGTGCCAGGTCGTGGAGCCGGTGACCGTTGCCTTGGCCGGCGCCCTGGATCGGGCGGCGGCGGAGGCGGTGACCGCCGACGCGTGCGTCCCCCCGTTCGACAACAGCGCCATGGACGGGTTCGCGGTGCGGTCGGCCGACACGGTCGGGGCGCCAGTGACCCTCGAGGTGGTGGGCACCCTGGCCGCCGGCCAGGCGCCGGGCGTGGAGGTGGGGCCTGGTCAGGCCGTGCGCATCATGACCGGTGCGCCGGTGCCGGCCGGCGCCGACGCCGTGGTGATGGTCGAGCGCACCGTGGTGTCGGACGAGGGCCGGCGGGTGGAGGTGGACGGCGAGGTGGCGGGAGGCACCGCCCTGCGCCGGGCCGGCGACGACCTGCGCCCTGGGGACCGGGTCCTGGCCGCCGGCGACGTGCTCACTCCCGGCCGGCTCGGGGTGCTGGCCAGCCTGGGCGTGGCCGAGCTGGCGGTGTTCCCCCGGGCGCGGGTGGGCGTCCTGTCAACCGGCGACGAGCTGGTGGAGCCGCCGGCGCCGTTGCGTCCCGGTCAGATCCGCGACTCCAACCGCCCGACCCTGCTGGCCCTGGTGGCGGCGGCCGGCTGCGAGGCCGTCGACCTGGGCCTGGTGGCCGACGACGAGGCCGCCCTCACCGAGGCGTTCCATCACGGCGTGGCGACGTGCGACGCCGTGGTCACCAGCGGCGGGGTGAGCATGGGGGACTTCGACCTGGTGAAGGTGGTCCTCGACCGCCTCGGCGACATGCGCTGGATGCAGGTGGCGATCAAGCCGGCCAAGCCGCTGGCGTTCGGCACGGTGGGCCGCACCCCGGTGTTCGGCCTGCCGGGCAACCCGGTGTCGTCGATGGTCAGCTTCGAGCTGTTCGCCCGTCCGGCCCTGCGCCGGATGATGGGCTTCCCGGCGGCGGTGGCCGACCGCCCCGCTGTCCCGGCGGTTGCCGGGGAGGCGCTTCGCCGGCGGCCCGACGGCAAGACGCACTTCGTGCGGGTGATCGCCTCGATGGGCGACGACGGTCGTTACCGGGTGCGCTCGGCGGGAGGGCAGGGCTCCCACCAGCTGCGAGCCATGGCCGCCGCCAACGCCCTGGCCGTGCTGGCCGATGGCGAGGGCGCCCAGGTGGGCGACGTGGTGGACGCCATGCTGCTCGGCGGAGGCGCCGTAGGCTGATCCGGGTGGTGGTGGCGCTGGTCGACTCGTACGGCCGGGTGCACCGCGACCTGCGCATCTCGGTCACCGACCGCTGCAACTTCCGCTGCACCTACTGCATGCCCGAGGACGGCCTGGCGTGGGTGCCGCGTGAGGAGATCCTCACCTTCGAGGAGATCGAGCGGGTGGCCCGGCTGCACGTCGAGCGCTTTGGGTTCGACAGCATCCGCCTCACCGGTGGAGAGCCGACCGTGCGGGCGCACCTCCCGGTGCTGGTGGCCAAGCTCGCGGGTCTCGGGGTCGACCTGGCCATGACCACCAACGGCTCGAGCCTGCGGGCTTCGGCCGGCGAGCTCCGGGCCGCCGGCCTGCGCCGGGTCAACGTGTCGTGCGACTCGCTGCGCCGCCAGCGCTTCGCCGAGCTGACCCGGCGCGACGGCCTGGCCTCGGTGCTCGACGGCATCGACGCTGCCGTCGAGGCCGGCTTCGACCCGGTGAAGGTCAACGTGGTGTGCATGGAAGGGGTCAACGAAGACGAGGTGATCGACTTCGCCACCTTCGGCCGGGACCGGGGGGTCGAGGTCCGCTTCATCGAGTTCATGCCACTCGACGCCGACCATGCCTGGTCGGCGGTGCGCGTGGTCCCCGGAGAGCGCATCGTCGCCGCCATCGCCGACGTCTACCCGTTGCGACCCCTGGGCCGGGGCGACGAGCCCGCCCAGGTCTTCGAGTACCTGGACGGCCGGGGCCGGGTGGGCGTCGTCTCCAGCGTGACCGCACCGTTCTGCGCCCGTTGCGACCGGGTGCGCCTCACCGCCGAGGGGCGCCTGCGCAACTGCCTGTTCTCGCTGGAAGAGGTTGACCTGCGGTCGTTGCTCCGGGGCGATGCGACCGACGACGACCTGGCCGCCGCGGTCACCGCCTGTGTGGCGGCCAAGGGCCCCGGGCACCAGATCGGCTCGGTCACCTTCGTCCAGCCGCCCCGCACCATGTCCCAGATCGGCGGCTGAGGCCGTCCGCCGATCGGCAGCGCTGCCCTCCGGTGTCGGCGAGCAGGGTGGCGGGCGCGCCTACACTTCGCGGCGTGTCTGGGCGGGAGCTGACGCATCTTGATCCCTTGGGCCGTGCCCGCATGGTCGACGTCAGCCCCAAGGAGGCGAGCCAGCGTCGGGCTCTGGCCCGCTGCCGGGTGTTCATGCAGCCCGAGACGGCGAGCCTCGTGGCCCGGGGAGCGGTGAGCAAGGGCGACGTGTTGGCGGTGGCCCGGGTGGCGGGGATCCAGGCGGCCAAGCGCACGGCTGACCTCATTCCCTTGTGCCACCCGCTGCTGGTGGGGTCGGTGTTCGTCAACTTCACCATCGACGACGCCTGGATCGAGATCGAGGCCCAGGTGGAGACCGTCGACCGGACCGGGGTCGAGATGGAGGCGCTCACCGCCTGCTCCGTGGCGGCGTTGACCATCTACGACATGTGCAAGTCGGCCGACCGCAGCATGACCATCGGCGACCTCACGCTGTGGGAGAAGACCGGTGGTCGCTCGGGTGTCTACCGCCGACCACCAGAGCCCGACGGGCCGGGCTCCGACGCCTGAAGCCGTTCTCGGGGTTGTGACCCGCCGGTCGCCGTAGTAGAACCGCAGCGCGACGTCATCGGGGGGCGGCACTCACAGCATCCACCCGGAGCCGGAACGGTCCGGGTACGGTCAATGAAGAAAGCAGAGGGCGGAGCGTGTCACTGGTGGTTCTGGTCATCCTTGCCATCGTCTGGGCGGTGTTCCTGCTCCCGCAGCTCTTCCGGGCGCGGGCGGAGCGTTCCAGCGACTCGATCGGCAACTTCCGTCACCAGCTGTCCGTGCTCGAGCGCACCACCCCCGCCGCCTCGCGGTCGGTGACCCAGCTGCGCCCCGTGTCCGGGCCCCGGGTCACCGGCAACGGCTCCGCCCGTGGTCGCCAGGTGGCGCCCGAGGCCCGCCGGGGCCCCCGCCCGGCCGCTCCTCGCCCCGGCCACGTCCGGAGCCGGGCGCTGGTCCGCAAGCGTCGGCGGGACGTCTTCTGCGGGCTCCTCGTCGCCATGGGCGCCACGTTCGTGCTGGGCCTCATCCCTTCGCTGCGGATGGTGCTCCTGCTCCACGTGGTGGTCGACTTGCTGTTCGCCGGTTACGTCGCCCTGCTCGTCCGGGCCCGCAACGTCGCCGCCGAGCGCGAGCTCAAGGTCCGCTTCCTCCCGGGCGTGATCACTCCCCAGCCGGCACTGCTGCTGCGTCGCTCGGCCAACTGAGCCGTCGGCCACAGGGCGACGGCAGCGGGCCGGCGCCTCCTGGGGCCCGGCGACCATGACCGTGGGCGAGGCCATGGCCGATGCTGCCCAGAGGCTCCTCGACGGGCTTGGAGCGGAGCAGCGAGCGGAGGCCAGCTTCCCGTTCCCGGCGGAGGCAGAGCGCCGGGACTGGCACTACCGGCCCAGGAACCGGCCGGGCCTGGCGGTGTCGCGCCTGGACAGCATTCAGCGATGGTCCACCTACCGCCTGCTGGCCTCTGGCGTGAGCCCGACGGCGTTTGCTTCGGCTGCCGCCATCGTGGCCCTGGAGGACGTGCTCGACGAGAAGGAACGCCACCGGCGCCGGCGCCACGCCCTCGACTACAGCGTCAGCATCTTCGGCCAGCCCGGTGGACGCGCCTGGGGCTGGCGCTTCGAGGGCCACCACCTCTCGCTGCACCACAGCGTCGTCGACGGCGAGGTCCGGTCGGCGCCACAGTTCCTGGGCGCCTGCCCAGCTCGTGTCGACGTGGCCGGGCACCCGGTGGTCCAGCCCCTGCGGGCCGAGGAGCAGCTGGCCCGGACGCTGGTGAGCGCCCTCGACCGGTCGGAGCGGGCGGTGGCGATCATCGAGGGCGAGGCGCCCCCCGACATTGTCACCGGCAATGCCCCCGCAGTGACGGGCTGGCTCGAACCCCGCGGTGTTGCCGGCTCCGTGCTGGGGGGCCAGGCCGCCGGCGCCCTCGGTGCGCTGGTGCAGGTGTACCTCGGCCGGCTGCCGGCCGCGGTGGCCGCCGCCGAGCGTCGGGCCCTCGGCGACGGCGACGTCCACTTCGCCTGGGCAGGCACCACCGAACCGGGAGGCCCGCACTACTACCGGCTCCAGTCCCCGACCTTCCTGGTGGAGTACGACAACACCCAGGACGGGGCCAACCACGCCCACAGCGTGTGGCGCTCGCGTGCCGGCGACTTCGGCGCCGACCTGCTCCGCCGGCACCACGAGGAGCACCACCCTCCCCGTTAGCATGAGCACCCCGCGGGGGTGTAGCTCAGTTGGCAGAGCGCTACGTTCGCAACGTAGAAGTCGGCGGTTCGAATCCGCTCACCTCCACCGCACAACGGCGCTGGCCAGGCCCCTTTTCTCTCCCGCTGCCACGGGTAGCGCCGCCGACCTGCTGGGCAGGTACCACCGCCTCTGCCGAGCGCTCCGAGATCAGACCGTGACCGGCGCCATGTCGAAGTCCCTCGGCAACGTCGACGCCCACGTCGCAAGCGAGGTCGTGCGCTCGGTCATCGAGCTGCCGCCGTCGATCGGACTGACGTCGCTGCGGACCCTCGGCTTGCACATGGCCGATCTGGTGGCGAGCGGCTCGCGCCTCAACCTGCTCTCGCTCGAGGCACTTGCCGCGGCCGAACACCTGGGGGCGGAGATCTGCTTGGCGACTGGGGACGACAACCCGCCACTCCGCCAGGCGGCCGACGACCGCGGGGCCGCGCTCCGGTTGGTCAGCCGCTGACCCCCGCTGGTTGCCGCCGAGGTTGCCGTGGCGGTTTGCGCGCTCGGTTGCCATGAGCGAGACCTCGACCGGCAGGCTTACCAGCGCCTCGCCTCATCACCTGAGCCCCGTACGAGCTCGGCGCGACGACTGACCACGGGCGCCAATTGAGCGATGCCCAGAAGCGCGAGCCCATGTCCCACCGGTCACCGCTACTGGGTTCGCCGCCCCTACCCCTCGCCCGGTAGGCGGAGGAGCTCCACTCGGCCCTCAGGAGGCGGGGGCGGGAACGGCACGATGGGCTCGCCGGCCAGAGCCGGGCCCATGAACGCCTGCCAGATCTGCGCCGGGTAGGAGCCGCCGGTCACCCGGATGCCGCCGACGTCGCGCATGGGGACGTTGCCTTCGGGGGAACCCATCCACACCGCGGTGGCCAACTGGGGGACGTAGCCGGCGAACCATGCGTCGCTGTAGTCGGAGGTGGTGCCGGTCTTGCCGGCGGCGGACCGGCCGTCGGGGAACCGGGCGGCGGTGGCGGTGCCACCGCTGACCACGCCACTCATGACGTCGGTAGCCGTGCGAGCGGTT
>DASZDK010000100.1:0-60944 GCA_035942035.1 Acidimicrobiales bacterium | reverse complement strand
CGTGGGCCGACGGCGTGGCCCGGCGCTGCCGCCGGCGGGGAACGGCCTACGTGCGCCTCCTGTCCGGCGACGACCTGGAGCAGGTCCTGCTCGCCGGCTGGCGGGCGGCGGGGGTCCTGCGATGACCCCCCTCCTGTGGGTGGCGAGCAGAGCGGAGAGGCGCCGGCGGTGACGTTCCGCAACCCGGCGGCGCTGTGGCTGGGCCTGCTCGCCGTCCCGGTCGTGGTGCTGCACCTGCTGCGCCCGCGGCGCACCGCTCGCACCGTCAGCTCCACCTACCTGTGGCGGGAGCTGGCCGTGCCGGTGTCGGCGGCGTCGCCCTGGCAACGGCTGCGCCCCAGCACCCTGCTGGTCCTGCAGCTGCTGGCGGTGGCGCTGCTGGCCGTGGCCGCCGCCGGCCCGACCCGTCCCACCGAGGCCCCCCTGGCCCAACACACCGTGTTCGTGGTTGACACGTCGGGCTCGATGGCCGCGCTCGACGGCGACCCCGACCGCCTGGCCACAGCGAAGCAGCGGGCCCGCGAGCTGCGGGCCGGGCTGCCGGCCGGCGGGGTGGCCAGCCTGGTGGAGGCCGGGCCGCGACCACGGGTGGTCCTGTCGGCCAGTCCCGACGCCGGCGCCTTCGCCGACGCACTCGGCCGGCTGGCCACCACCGCTGCTGGCGCCGACTTCGCCACCGCCTTCACCCTGGCCGAGAGCCTGGAGACCCCCGGGGTCGACATCGGTTTCGTGCTCCTGTCCGACGGGGGACTCACCGACGTCGAGCGCCGCCAACTCCCGCCCGGCACCCGCTACGAACGGGCGGGAGAGCGGGCCACCAACCGCGCCCTCGCCCGCCTGGGCGTCGAGCCCCGGGGCAGCGGCCTGGTGGCCCGGGTGACGGTGCGCAACACCGGCGGAGGCGACGCCCGCCAGACCCTGCGCCTCGACGTCGACGGGCGCACGGTCCATCGCGTCGAGCTCGACCTGCCCGCCGGCGAGGCGGTCGACCAGGCCGTCGAGCTCCCCGCCGGCGACCGCGTCGAAGCCTTCCTGGAGGGTGAGGACCTCCTGGCCGCCGACGACCACCTGCGAGCGGTGGCCGCCCGGCGCCGGCCGCTGCGAGTCCTCGTCGCCGGCCCCGGGGACGTCTTCCTCGACCGGCTCCTCGACGCCATCCCCGACCTCACCGTCGAACGGGTTGCCGAGCCCCGCACCGCCGAGGGCTTCGACCTTGCCGTCTACGACGGGGTGCCCGTACCTGACGATCCCGGGGCCCCGTTCCTGGCCATCGCCCCGCCGGGAGGAGCGCCGGGGATCGAGGTGGCCGGCGAGGCCGAGCGGCCGGCGGTGGCCCTGGTGCGGGGCGACGATCCCCTGCTGGCGGGCATCGACCTGTCCGAGGTGGCGGTGAGCCGGGCGCAGCGACTCGAGACCTCGCCCGGCGACGTCGTGCTGGTGGGCTCGGAGGAGACACCCCTCCTGGTCCGGGGCCGGCGCCACGGGCGGCCCTTCGCCTACCTCGGGTTCGCGCTGGCCGAGACCAACCTCCCGGTCCAGGTGGCGTTCCCCATCCTCGGGGACCGCCTGGTGGCCGAGCTGGCCGGCGCCGCCCTGGCTCCCGACGACCTCGAGGTGGGTGACGCCCTGCCGCTGGCCCGGGGCCGCGGCGCCACGGTGGAGGGCCCGGGCGGCACCCGGGCCGAGGTGGCCCCCGGCGACTCGGCGCCCGCGGCCGACCGACCCGGCTTCTGGGTGGTCACCGAGGAGGGGCGGCCGCCGCGGACGCTGGCGGTGAATCCCAGCCCGCGGGAGTCGGAGCTGGCGCCGGCCGACACCCTGCCGGTCGAGCCACGGCCGGCGCCGCCGGGTGAGGAGGTGCCCAGGGGCCTGCAATCGCTCCTCGCGTGGGTGGCGGCCGTGCTCCTCGCCGTGCTGGCGGCCGAGGCCTTCGCTGTCCGCCGGCGGATGGGCGTGGGCCGGCGCCAGGCCCGCCTCGCGCTCGGGGCACGGGCGGCCGTGGCCGTGCTGGTGGTCGGCGCCCTCGTGGGCGTGGAGCTGCCCCGGACCCGTGACCGGGTGGCGACGGTGTTCCTGGTCGACGCCTCCGACTCGCTGGGGCCGGCCGGCAGGGCCGAGGCGGTGGCGTGGGTGCGAGAGGCGCTGGCCTCTCAGCCGCCCGACGCCGTGGCCGGCGTGGCCCTCTTCGGCGGCGACGCCCGCCTGGAGCTGACCGTCCAGGAGCGGGCCACGCTGCTCACCCCGTCGGTGCAGGTCGACGCCGAGCGCACCGACCTGGCCGGCGCCCTGCGCCTCGGCGCCGCCGTGCTGCCCACCGACGCCCGCCGGCGCATCGTGGTGGTCTCCGACGGGCGGGCCACCGAGGGCGACACCGACGCCGAGATCTCCCGGCTGGCCGACGCCGGCATCCGGGTCGACGTCCATCCCGTCGCCCGTACCGGGGGCGCCGACGTGGCCGTGACCGAGCTCGACGCCCCGGCCCGGGCCCGCCAGGGCGAGACGGTGCCCCTGGAGGTGACGGTCACCGCCACGGCGCCGGGACCGGCCCGCCTGACCCTGCGCCAGGAGGGCACCGTGGTCGACGAGCGGGAGGTCGAGCTGTCCGCCGGCGCCAACGTCGTGGCCCTGCCTCAGGTGGCGGGGAGCTCGGGGCTCGACCGCTACTCGGTGGAGGTGGCGGCATCGGGCGACACCGTGCCCGAGAACGACCAGGGCTTCGCCGCCGTGCAGGTGGAGGGGCCGCCCCGGGTGCTCCTGGCCGAAGGGGCGCCGGGGACGGGGGCAACGCTGGCTGAGGCCCTGCGCTCGGGGGGGATCCCCACCGACGTGGTGGCGGCCGAGGCGCTGCCCGCCCTCGACCGCTTGGCGACCTACCAGGCCACGGTGTTGGTCGACGTGGACGTGCGCTCCCTCGCCCCGTCCCAAGTGGACGACCTCGGGGCCGCCACCCGCGACCTGGGGCGGGGGCTGGTGGTGACCGGCGGCGACCACAGCTACGCCCTGGGCGGCTACCTCGACAGCCCGCTCGAGCAGCTGCTCCCGGTGGTGAGCGACGTCCTCGACCCCAAGCGCCGCAGCTCGGTGGCCCAGGTGCTGGCCATCGACGCCAGTGGGTCCATGGGCGCCTGCCACTGCAACGAGGGCGCCAACGGGCTGCCTGGCGGCGGCAACTTCGGCCAGGAGGGCGGGGTGAACAAGACCGACATCTCCCGCTCGGCCGCCGCCCGCAGCATCGCCGCCCTGAGCCGCAACGACGAGGTGGGCGTGCTGGCGTTCAACACCGAGGAGCGCTGGATCATCGACCTGCAGCAGCTCCCGCCCGAGGAGGTGGTGCGCGAGGGCCTGGGACGGCTGACGCCCGCCGGCGGCACCGACGTGCGCCGCTCGCTGAGCACGGCGGCCGAGGCCCTGCGGGAGAGCAAGTCCCGGCTCAAGCACATCGTGCTGTTCACCGACGGGTTCACCGCCGAGGGCGCCCTCGCCGGCCTGGCCGACCAGGCCGCCGCCCTGCGGGAGGAGGGCATCACCGTGTCGGTGCTGGGCACCGGCGAGGGAGCGGCCCAGGAGCTGCGGGCGGTGGCCGACGCCGGCGGCGGGCGCTTCCACCCGGGGCGGGACCTGCATCAGATCCCCCAGATCATGATGGAGGAGACGGTGCTGGCCTCCCGGAACTTCGTCAACGAGGGCGAGTTCCTGCCCGAGGTGGTCTCCTCGGCGGCGCCCGTGGCCGAGCTGAGGGCGTCGCCCCCGCTGTTCGGGTACCTGGCCACCACGGCCAAGCCGGCCGCTCGCACCCTGCTGCGGATCGGTCCCGACGGCGACCCGCTCCTGGCCAGCTGGCAGGCCGGCCTGGGCCGGGCCACGGCCTGGACCAGCGACGCCTCGGCGCGGTGGTCGCAGGCGTGGGCGGGCTGGGAGGGCTACGTGCCGTTCTGGGCAGCCACGGTGAAAGACGCCTTCCCAACCGGCGGCGACGGGGGCGGCCTGCGCACCTCCATCGACGGCGACACCCTGCGTATCACCGTGGAGGGAGCCGACCCGTGGCCGGACGACGCCACCGCGGTGGCCCGGGTGGCGGGACCGGACCGGCAGGGCCGCGAGGTGCGCCTACAGCGGACCTCGGCCACCACCTTCTCGGGCGCTGCCGCCGCCGTGGGCGCCGGCAGCTACGCCGTGGGGGCGGCGGTCACCGCCGGTGACGGGACGGTGTTCTCCTCGGCCACGGTGGCCACCCAGTCGTACTCCCCCGAGTACCAGTTGGGCCCGGCCCGCCCGGAGGCGCTGCGGGCGTGGTCGGAGGCCACGGGTGGACGCGGGGAGATCCTGGCCGACCAGGCGTTCGACCCCGCCGACCTGCCCGCCGGCCGGGGCAGCGTCCCGCTGGCGGGATGGCTGCTCCTCGCAGCCGCCCTGGCCTGGCCGGTGGCGGTGGCCCTCAGCCGCCTGCGCCTGGGGCGCTCGGTCCTCTCTCCGGTGGTGCGAGGGGCTGGCGCGCTGCGCCGGCGGGTGCCGTCCCTGCCCGGGCGCCCGGGGCGAGAGGAGGCGCCGGCGCCGGCGCCGCCCCAGCCGGTACCTCCGCCTCTTCCGGACACCGAGCCGGCGGCGCCCCCGACAACGGTGGGGCGACTGCTGGAGCGCAAGCGCGAGGGCCGGTCGCCGCCCGAGTGAGGCCCGGCCCGGGGCCGGCGGCCACGTCCCGGCCCGCCGGCGCCGGCAGGCGCCGGAGCGGGCCCCGCAGCGCCATGGCCCCGCCGGCGGCCACCAGCAGGCCGCCCCACCACACCCACACCACCAGGGGACGCACGCTGACCTCGAGCACGGCCGTCCCGTCGTCGTTCACCCGCCGGAGGGCGACCAGCACGTCCTCCCACGGGGTCGACCGCAGGGCGGTCTCGGCCAGCACCAGGCCCCGCCCCTCGAACACCACCTGCTCCGGATGCAGCACGGCGATCCGCTCGCCGCCGCGGGACAGCCCCAGGTCGAGGCGCACCCGCTGGTCGCCCCGGCTGGTCGGCGCCACCGCCACCCCCTCATGGCGCAGGCGGTAGGCCCCGGCCTCGACCGCGGCGCCCGGCGCCAGCACGAGGGTTTGGGTGCTCCCGGCGCTGGAGCCGGCCACGCCGGCGAGGAGCACCACCACCCCGAGGTGGGCGACGGCGCCGCCTCCCGCCCGCCACCGCCATGGGCGGGCCGGGCCCAGGTGGCCGGCGAGGCGCACCACCAGCAGCGTCCCCGAGAAGGCGGCCAGCGGGGCGGCGGCGAGAGCGAAGGGCCGGCGCAGCCCGAGGACCACGGCCCCCACCGCCACCCCGGCGCCTGCGGCCAGGGCCAGACGCACCGTGCTGCGCTCACCGGCCACCAGGCCGCCGGACCAGCGCAACGCCGGCGCCAGCCCTACCAGGGCGAGGACGCCGAGGGCCAACGGGGCGGTCAGCAGGGCGAAGTACCGCCCGCTCACCACGAACGGCTCGCCGCCGACCAGGTCGGCCACCACGGGCAGGAACGTCCCCCACGCCACCACCACGGCCAGCCCGACGACCAGCACGGCGTTGGCCACCAGCGCCGCACCCCGGGTGGTGAGGCCGCCCCGCCGCCTCCCTCCCGCCGGCCGGTGCCGCCGCCACGACACCCACGCCGTCGCCGCCACCACCACGACCACCGCGGCCAGGGCCCGGCCCACCGAGCGGGCCTCGGCGAAGGCGTGCACCGAGGAGGCCGCCCCCGAGCGGGTGAGGACGGCGCCGATCAGGGCGAGCACGAAGGTGGCCATGGCCAGCGCCGGCGTGGCCCGACCCACCCGGCCGGCGTGCTCGTCGACGACCACCGCATGGAGCAGGGCGGTGGCCCCCAGCCACGGCAGCAGGGCGGCGTTCTCCACCGGGTCCCAGGCCCAGTAGCCGCCCCAGCCCAACTCGGCGTAGGCCCAGTGGGCGCCGGCGACCATCCCCAGGGTCAGGGTCACCCACGCCACACCGGTGAACCGCCGCACGACCGCCAGCCACGCCGAGTCGCACGAGCGGCGGACCGATCCCACCACGGCCAGGGCGAAGGGCACGGCCAGGATCACCAGGCCGGCGTAGAGCAGCGGCGGGTGGTAGAGCATGGCCGGGTGCTCGAGGATGGGGGCCAGCCCGCCACCGTCGATGGCGGGCACGGCCAGCCTGGCGAACGGGTCGGCGAGGGCGGCGCCGACGGCCACGAAGGCGCCGGTGAGGCCGGCGAGGACCGCCGCCACCGCGGCGACCAGGTCGGGGCGGTGCCGGCGCAACGAGCGAAGCCCGAGCACCGCCGCCAGCGACAGCAGCCACGACCAGAGCAGCAGGGACCCCTCCATCCCGCCCCACAATCCGGCCAGCCGGTAGGGCCACGACGTGGCCCGGTTGGTGCTCTCGGCCACGTAGACGAGGCGGTAGTCGCCGGTGGCCAGCGCCCAGGACAGACAGCCCACGGCCGCGGTGAGCAGCGCCGCCAGCACCGCCGGCGCCGCCCTCGTCACCGCTTGCGGCAGCGGCGGCGGGACCCGCCCCGAGACACATCGCCGCCGGCTGGCCCACACCCCCGCCCCGGCGGTGGCGCCGGCCGCCACCACCGCGCCCCACAACGCCACCGACCCGAGGACGCCGACGTCCACCGGCGCACGCTAGCGCCGCACCGCCATCTGCTCCCGCCAGCACCCAACGTCGCCGTGCGGCCACCTTGTGGGCACTCGCCGTCGCTGGCGCAGACTCGGCAATCCAGCGCCACCGGCCACGCCGTACCATGACGTGATCGACCACTCGGCCGACCCCTCCGGCGCACCCCCTCCCTGCAGCCTGCTCGACATCGCCCGCCGGGTCGAGGAGCGGGTCCACCTGCTGCTCGACGCCGAGGCGACCCGGTGGGCGGCGGTCGACCCCGAGCTCCGCCTCCTGGTCGAGTGCCTCGCCGCCTTCGTGGACTCGGGCGGGAAGCGCCTCCGGCCGGCGTTCTGCCACTGGGCCTACGTCGGCGCCGGCGGGGACGCCGGCGACCCGCTGGTGGTCGACGTGGGCGCCGCCTTCGAGCTGCTCCACGCCTTCGCCCTGGTGCACGACGACGTCATGGACGGCTCGGCCCAGCGGCGGGGCCGGCCGGCGACCCACACTGCCCACGCCACCCGCCACGCCCGCTCCGGCTGGCGGGGAGAGTCCCGCCGCTTCGGCGAGGGTGTGGCCATCCTCGTGGGCGACCTAGCCTTCGTCTACGCCGACATGCTGGTGCGCACCGCCCCTCCGGGCGCTCGCGCCGTCTACGACGAGCTGCGGATCGAGCTCAACATCGGCCAGTACCTCGACGTGCTGGGCACGGTACGGGGCCAGACCGACCTGGCCGCCGCCCGACGCATCACCTCCTACAAGTCCGGCAAGTACACCGTGGAGCGCCCCCTGCACATGGGCGCCGCCCTGGCCGGTCGCCTGGACGAGCTCGCCGGCCCCCTGTCCGACTACGGACTTCCCCTCGGCGAGGCCTTCCAGCTGCGCGACGACCTCCTGGGCGCCTTCGGGGACGCCGTCTCCACCGGCAAGCCCGTGGGCGACGACCTGCGCGAGGGAAAGCCCACGCCACTCATGGCCGTGGCCACCCAGCGGGCCACCGGGGCCGCGGCTCGGGCGCTGCGCCGGGTCGGCGACCCCGACCTGACCGCCGATGACGTGGCCGAGCTCCAGGACGTCCTGATCGCCATCGGCGCCCGCGACGAGATCGAGCGCGCCATCGAGCGGCTGGCCACCGAGGCGCTCGAGGCGGTCAAGGCGGCGCCGCTGGCCGAGGAGGCCCAGGTGGCGCTGACCGAGCTGGCCAACTACGTCGCATGGCGCGACCGGTAAGGAGAGCCTCCGTGCACGTCGTCGTGGTGGGAGCAGGACTCGGCGGGCTGTCGGCAGCCTGCCACCTGACCGGGCGGGGGCACGACGTCACCGTGCTCGAGCGGGGTGACACGCCGGGGGGACGGGTGGGACTGCTGGAGAAGGGCGGCTACCGCTTCGACACCGGGGCCACCGTGCTGACCATGCCCGGTCTGGTCGAGGACTGCTTCCGGGCCATGGGGGCCGAGATGGCCGACTACGTCGACATCCGCCCCGTCGACCCCATGTACCGGGCGTGCTACGCCGATGGCTCCGTGCTGCGGGTGTGGCACGGGCGCGAGCGCATGACCCAGGAGATCCTGGACGTGTGCGGCGCCAAGGAGGCGGCCGCCTTCGGGCGGTTCTGCGACTGGCTGGGCCGGCTGTACCGGCTGGAGATGCCCAACTTCATCGACCGAAACTTCGCCTCGCCCCTGTCGCTGGCCCGCCCCCTGAAGCCGACGGTCGATCTGGTGCGCCTCGGAGGGTTCCGCAAGCTCTCCAAGGTGGTGGCCTCCTACTTCAACGACGAGCGGCTCCAGCGCATCTTCAGCTTCCAGTCGATGTACGCCGGCCTGGCCCCGTACCAGGCGCTGGCCCTCTACTGCATCATCACCTACATGGACTCCGTCGAGGGGGTCTACTTCCCTCGTGGCGGCATGCACGCCATGTGCCGGGGGCTGGCGGCCGGTGCCGAGAAAGCCGGGGCCGAGTTCCGCTACGGCGCCACGGTCGAGACCATCCTGCGCCGCCAGGGCACCACCGGCCCGGTGACCGGCGTGCGCCTCGACACCGGCGAGGTGGTGCACGCCGACGCCGTGGTGGCCAATCCCGACCTGCCCGTGGCCTACCGCACGCTGCTGGGCGGCCTCGACGCCCCCCGGACCGCCCGCCGGGGCCACTACTCGCCGTCGTGCGTGGTGTGGCACGCCGGAGTGCGCGGGCTGCCGGCCGACGACGTCGCCCACCACAACATCCACTTCGGCACCGCCTGGAACGACGCCTTCGCCGCCCTGCTGAAGGACGGCGTGCGCATGCCCGATCCGTCGATCCTCGTCACCGTGCACACCAAGGACGACCCGTCGCTGGCCCCCGAGGGCTGCTCCACGCTGTACGCCCTCGAGCCCGTGCCCAACCTCGACGGGCGCATGGACTGGACCGCCGAGCGTGAGCGGGTGCGTACGTCGCTGGCGGAACGTGTGGCGCAGTTGGGCTACCCCGTCGAGATCGAGGTCGAGGAGTTCCTCGACCCCCTCGACTGGGAGCGCCAGGGCATGGAGCGGGGGACGCCGTTCGCCCTGTCGCACCGCTTCCTGCAGACTGGCCCGTTCCGGCCCTCCAATGTCGACCGGCGGGCACCGGGTCTGGTGTTCGTGGGCTCGGGCACCGTGCCCGGCGTGGGGATCCCGACCGTGCTGGTGTCCGGCCGCCTGGCCGCGGAGCGGGTGGAGGAGTACGGCCGGGAGCGGCGATGACCACCCGGCCGGCCGACGGGGCGGCCGGGATGAGCCCCGTCACCCTGGAGCAGAGCTACGAGCGCTGCCGGGAGCTCAACCGGCGCTACGGGACCACCTACTACTGGTCGACCAAGGCGCTGCCCCGGGTCAAGCGCCACCACGTCCACGCCCTGTACGGCTTCTGCCGCTATGCCGACGACATCGTCGACGACCTGGGCAGCGACGCCTCCGTCGACGTGCGGGCCAAGGCCCTGGCCAGCTTCGGTGATCAGTTCTTCGCCGACCTCGACACCGGCGACTCCGACGACGAGGTGCTCAAGGCGGTGGTGCACACGGTGCGGGCCTTCCGCATCGACCCCCACTGCTTCCGCCGGTTCCTGCGATCCATGACCATGGACCTGAGCGTCGCCAGCTACGAGACGTGGGACGACCTGCTCGGCTACATGGACGGATCGGCGGCGGTCATCGGCGAGATGATGCTGCCCATCCTCGAGCCCCTCTCGCCGGCGGCCCAGCCCCACGCTCAGGACCTGGGCAACGCCTTCCAGCTCACCAACTTCCTGCGGGACGTGGCCGAGGACCTCGACCGCGGGCGGGTCTACCTTCCCCAGGAGGACCTGCGCCGGTTCGGCGCCGACCCGTGGTCCCGGGAGGTGACGCCGGAGTGGGCGGCGGTCATGGCCTTCGAGGTCGAGCGCTGCCGCAGCCTGTACCGCTCCGCCGACGTGGGCATCGCCCTGTTGCCCCCGTCGTCGGCCAAGGGGATCCGGGCGGCCCGCATTCTCTACGCCGGCATCCTCGAACGCATCGAGGCCGCCGGTTACGACGTGTTCTCCCGGCGGGTGCGGGTGCCCCTGTGGCGCAAGGCGACCACGGTGGGGCGGCTGGCGGTGGCAGGCACCCTCGCCGCCCGGCCGGCGGCCACACGCCCGCCCAGCGGCCCGTGACCGCCGCCCTGCGCCTGTCCCGCCCCTCGACGCCGGCCGTGGCCGGGGCCCTGGGCGCCTTCGCCCTCATGGCCGGGGCCCAGGCCCTCATCCCCTTCGTCGACGACACCCGGGCGCTCACCACCGTGGTGGTGGCCGCCTTCTTCGCCGCCACCGCCGCCCTGGCCGGCGCCGTCTGGTCCTGGCCCCGGGTGGCGGCGGCAGCCGGCGCCGTGGTCGTCGGCACCTTCGCCCTCGAGTGGCTGGGCTCGACCACCGGCTGGCCCTTCGGCGTCTACCACTACACCGAAGCGCTGCGGCCTCAAGCTGCCGGCGTGCCCCTCGTGGTGCCCCTGGCGTGGCTGGCCATGGCCCTGCCCGCCCGGGAGGTGGCAGCCCGCCTGGTGGGGCCGGGGTGGCTGCGGGTGGTCCTCGCCGCAGCCGCCCTGACCGCCTGGGACGTCATGCTCGATCCCCAGATGGTCGCCGAGGGCTTCTGGGTGTGGGAGGCCGACGGGTTCTGGCGCGGCATCCCGCTGTCGAACTACGCCGGCTGGCTGGTGTCGTCGGCGGCGGTGATGGTGGTGCTCGACCGGCTCCTGCCCGGTCCGGGGCGCAGCCGGGGCCTACTGGCCCTCTACACCTGGTGGGCGCTCAGCGAGGTCATCGCCTTCGTGGTGTTCTTCGGCGACCCGCTGGTGGGCGTGGTCGGTGCCCTGGCCATGCTCCCCCTGGCCGCCCTGGCCTGGCGGGCCGAGCTCGACCCCGCCGGCGGGGATGGGGACCCCGCTTCGGCGAGGAGGCCGGGGTTGGGGCCCCGGCCGGGATAGGGACATGGCGCAGGTCGCGGTGGTGGGCGGCGGGGTGGGAGGCATGGCCGCCGCCATCCGCCTGCGGGCCGCCGGCCACGACGTGGCCCTGTTCGAGCGCAACGACGTGCTGGGGGGCAAGCTCGCCGCCTCCTCGGCCGGCGGGTTCACCTTCGACACCGGGCCGTCGCTGCTGACCCTGCCCGAGGTCTTCGACGACCTGCTCGCCGTGGCCGGGACCTCGCTGGCCGCCGTCGCCCACCTGGTTCCCCTCGACCCCATCTGCCGCTACCGCTGGCCCGACGGGGCCGGTTTGGACCACCGGGCCGACCGCCACGAGGCGACGGCCGAGGTGGAGCGACTGTCCCCGGGGCAGGGCGAGGCCTTCGCCGCCTGGCTCGATCACGGGCGCCAGGTGTGGGAGGTGTCCCGGCGAACCTTCTTCGCCGGCCCCCTGGAATCGCCCCTCGCCCTGGTGCGGCGCATGCGCTCCCCCGCCGACCTGTGGCGCATCGACCCGGTGCGCAGCCTCGACGCCCGCGCCCGCGCGGTGTTCTCCGACCCCCGCCTCGTGCAGTGGGCCGGCCGCTACGCCACCTACTCCGGGTCGTCGCCCTACGCCGCGCCGGCCACCCTGTCGTGCATCCCGTGGCTGGAGCAGTCGTCGGGGGCGTGGTACGTGCGGGGCGGGTTGGCCTCGCTGGCCGGCGCCCTGGCCGGCGTGCTGGAGCGGCTGGGCGTCGAGGTACGCACGGGCACCGAGGTGGACGCGGTGCGGACCGGCACCGACGAGGTGCGGGGGCTGCGCCTGGCCGGCGGCGAGCGGGTGGACGCCGACGTGGTGGTGGCCAACGTGGACGCCACCCACCTCTACGCCGACCTCCTGCCCGACGCCACCGCCCTGCGGCGGGTGCTGCGGGCCCCGGTGTCGTCGTCGGGCTTCGCCCTCCTGGCCTCTGTCGAGGGACGCACCGAGGGGCTGGCCCACCACAACGTCGCCTTCTCCGGCGACGAGCGGGCCGAGTTCGACGCCATCTTTAGCCACGGCCGGCCCGCCGCCGAGCCGACGCTGTACGTCTGCGCCTCCTCCGTCACCGACCCGGCCCAGGCCCCGGAGGGCTGCGAGAACTGGGTCGTGCTCGTCAACGTCCCGCCCGCCTCGGCCGTCGACTGGGACGCCGAGGCCGAGGCCTACCGCGACCATCTGCTCGACGTGCTGGCCCGGCGGGGCTGGGACCTCTCCGGCCGGCTGCGATCGCTCGCCACCATCACGCCGCTCGACATCGCCGCCCGGTACCGGGCGTGGCAGGGCGCCATCTACGGCACCTCGTCCAACGGCCGGCGGGCCGCGTTCCTGCGCCCCGCCAACCGGGGGCCCCGGCGGGGGCTGTACCTGGTGGGTGGGTCCAGCCATCCCGGCGGCGGGCTGCCGCTGGTGGCGCTGAGCGGGGCCATCGTGGCCGCCATGGTCGAGACCGACCTGCGTCGGTAGCGTCGGCGCCGTGAGGCACTCCGCCAGGTCGTCGAGGCCGTTCTGGCTGCAGCCCAAGTGGGTGGTGGGCCACGTGTTGGTGGTCGTGCTGGTGATGCTGTTCGTCAACTTCGGCCTCTGGCAGCTCGACCGGCTGGACGAGAAGCGGGAGCGCAACGCCGCCATCGCCGCTCGATCGTCGGCGCCGGTGCAGCCGGTCGACGAGGTGGTCCCGGCCGGGACGGCGCCTCCCGAGATCGAGGAGCTGGTCTACCGGCGGGCCTCGGCCCGGGGGACCTGGGACGCCGGCGCCTCGGTGCTGGTTCGTTCCCGCTCGCTCGGCGGTCGCCCCGGGTTCCACGTGCTCACCCCCTTGGTGACCGGCGAGGGCACGGCGCTGATGGTCAACCGGGGCTTCGCCCCCTTCACCCAGGACCCGGAGGAGGCGCTGGCCGCCACCCAGCCGGAGCCCGGCCGGGTGGAGGTCACCGGGATCCTGCTGGCCAGCCAGCAGCGGGAGGGCATCGGCCCCACCGACCCGGCGGAAGGGGTACTGAGCCAGATCGCCCGCGTGGACCTCAGCCGGCTCCAGCAGCAGTACGGGCGCGACTTGTACCCCATGTACCTGCAGCTGACCGACCAGTCGCCGCCGCCGGCCGACGACCTGCCGATGGTCCTGCCCGAGCCCGAGCAGGACGAGGGCAACCACCTGTCCTACGCCGTGCAGTGGTTCGCCTTCGCCGCCATCGGCGCCGGCGGGTGGCCTCTGCTGCTGCGCCACACGGCACGCGAGCGCCGCCACCAGCGGTCCTCCCCACCCCCTCCCCCGTTCCTTGTCGACTCACCGCCGCCGACCGGGGGTGATCCGACAAGGAACGGGAGGGGGCCGGCGGCGCCGGCGGGACGACCGCGCTGAGCAGCGTCAGAGCCGCCGGGACCGCCGTCTGGACGGCGGTCCGGATGGCGGCCGCCGCCGCCGCCGTGGCCCGCATCAGCCGCGGTGCCCGCAGGCGCCCGCCGCTGGTGCCCCTGCCCGGCCGCCCGCCGGCGGCGCCGGTGTCGGTGGTGATCCCGGCCCGGGACGAGGAGCACCGCATCGGCCCGGCGCTGGCCGCCCTGGCCGGCGACCCCCAGGTGGACGAGGTGGTGGTCGTCGACGACTGCTCGAGCGACCGCACCGCCGAGGTGGCGGCCGCCGCCGGGGCCCGGGTCGTCGCCGGCGCACCGCTGCCCGAGGGATGGGTGGGCAAGCCATGGGCCCTCCAGCAGGGCCTCGAGGTGGCAACCGGCGAATGGCTGCTCACCCTCGACGCCGACGTGGAGCCCCGGCCGGGCCTGGCCGGTGCCCTGGTGGCCGCCGCCGAGGAGCAGGGCTGGGACCACCTGAGTGCCGGCGGGCGTTTCGTGTGCGACACGCCAGGGCAGCGCCTGCTCCACCCCCCGCTGCTCGCCACCCTGGTCTACCGGTTCGGGCCGCCAGGAGCGGCCGCCCTGCCCGCCCCCCACCGGGTGGTGGCCAACGGCCAATGCACCCTGACCCGCCGTGCGGTGCTCGCCGCCCAGGGGGGGTACGTGCCGGTGGCCGACCACCTGACCGACGACGTGGCCCTGGCCCGGCACCTGGCCGGGGTCGGCTGGCGGGTCGGGTTCCTCGACGGCACCCGGCTGTTCGACGTGCGCATGCACGCCTCGGCGGCCGAGGTGTGGCGCGAGTGGGGGCGGTCGCTGCCGCTGGCCGACGTCACCGGCGCCGGTTGGAAGGCGCTCGACCTGGCCGTGGTGTGGTTGGCCCTGGCCCTGCCCCTCCCCCGCCTCGCCGCCCGCCGGGGCGACGCCCTCGACGTGGCGCTGGCGGCCATGCGCCTCGGAGTGCTGGCCGCCACCGCTCCCGCCTATCGCCAACGCGGGCCGTCGTGGTGGGCCTCGCCGGTGGCCGACCTGGCCGCCGCCGCCCGCCTCACCGCGGCGACACTGCGCCCGGAGACGACGTGGCGGGGCCGGACCTACCCGCTGCGCAGCTCGGCCGGCTGAGCGGTCTTCAGCCGACTGCCGGCACCGGCGCCGCCCGGGAGGCCAGGGCGAAGCGCAGCCCGATGATCGACATCAGGGCGCCGGTGGCCGCCACCCGGCGGGGCGGCTCCACCGCCAGCTGGATGACGGGCACGGCGAACACGCCGAGGCGGGCCCCCCACGCGAACGAGCCGGCCCGGGCTACGCCCACGAAGGCGGCCACGGCGAGGCCGGCGGCCACGGGCGACAGCACGCACATCCCCCCGGTCCAGGTGAGAATGGAACGTCCTCCCCGGAAGCGGGCGAAGACGGGCCAGGCATGGCCGACCATGGCCGCTCCCACGCCGGCGTAGCCCACCCCCCAGGCGCCAGGCGGGGCCACGAGCCGGCCCACCGCTCCGGCCACCGCGCCCTTGGCCACGTCGCCGGCGAACACCGGCGCCGCCGCCCGGGCCCCGAGTTGATCGCGGAGGTTCCAGTAGCCGGGGTTGCCATCGCCCACCCGGCGAGGGTCCAACCCGTGGCGGCGTCCCACCAGGACGGCGACCGGCACCG
Source organism: Acidimicrobiales bacterium (assembly GCA_035942035.1). Taxonomy (GTDB): domain Bacteria; phylum Actinomycetota; class Acidimicrobiia; order Acidimicrobiales; family CADCSY01; genus JAHWJR01. The sequence continues at coordinate 45,854 of DASZDK010000100.1, read as the reverse complement.
AACCGAGCAGGTAGCCGGCACCCACCGCCACCGCCGTGGCCCTCCCCGTGGCCCTCAGCACAGAGGAAGCATCCCACGCCGGCGCCGGGCGCCCACCGGCCCGCCGCCTGAGGGCCGTCGGGCGTCCCCCGGTCCCGGAACGCCCCCCTCTGAGGCGCTACGTGTGCTGTCCGATTCCTGATCGCCGTCATCGAGCAGGCCAAGGGGATGCTGATGGCCAATTCCCCCGGCATGAGCCCCGACGACGTCAGGAGCTGGCTCGCGGGCTCCGCCCCGCTGTCGCTCCGTGACCACGACTTCCTCGCTCAGGCGCTCAACGACGACTTCTGCGCCCGAGGCCAAAACCACCCGCTCGCCTATCGACACAGGAGCGAGTGACACTTCGTCCGCCTCACTCCTGACCGCTAGAGAGTGGGCAACTGCTGGTGGCGCCCGACGAGCCGGGCCAGCGGATCGCCGACCTCGCGCACGCGCTCCACGACGGTGCGGATGGTCCAGCGGTCGGGACGCAGGTCGGGGTCGTCGAGCTCGTGCCACTGGATGGGGACCGAGACCGGCGCGCCCGCAGCCGGCCGGGCGCTGAACGGCGCCACCAGGGTCTTGTTGATGGCGTTCTGGGTGTAGTCCAGGCGAGCCAGCCCCTCCCGCCGGTCCTTGTGCCACTCCCAGCTGACCAGGTCGGGCACCGTGCGCCCCACCGCCCGGGAGACCTTCTCCACCCACGCCCGGGTGTCGTCGAAGCCGTAGGACAGGCTGATGGGCACCCAGATCTGCACCCCACGCTGGCCCGTGACCTTGGGCATGGCGGCGACGCCGAGGTGGTCGAGGGCGGTGCGGTACAGGCGGGCGAGCACGAGCACGTCCTCGAAGCTGCTGCGGGGGCCGGGGTCGATGTCGATCAGCGCCCACGTCGGCCGGTGGACGTCCGGCAGCCGGGACGTCCACGGGTGCAGCTCCACCGCGCCGTAGTTGGCCATCCACACGAGGGCGGGGACGCTGTCGACCACGGCGTACCACTCGGTCTCCCCGGGGTCGGCTTCGGCGTTGCGCCACCGGTTCAGCCATTCCGGCGCGTGGGTGGGGACCTCCTTGTGCCAGAACCCAGGGCGGTCGACGCCGTCGGGGTACCGGTGGAGGTTGACCGGGCGGTCGAACAGGTACGGGAGCATGAACGGGGCGATCACCGCGTGGTAGCGCACCAGGTCGCGCTTGGTGACCGCCGCCTCCTCACCCCGGGGTGGGAACAGCACCTTGTCCAGGTTGGTCAGCTTGACCTCACGGCCGCCGACGGCCCAGCGCCCCACCTTGCCCATGGCCTCCAGGGCGTCGAGCTCCTCCTGCGTTGGGGGGCTCCACGACGGCGGGGGTCCGGCCGCCAGCGGGACGGCGGCTTCCTCAGCAGGCAGGTCGCTGCGCCACAGCGTCTCCGGGGCGGCGGCGACCTCGTCGTTCGTACGCCCGGTCTTCACCGACCGCGGATGCTCCTCCGGGTTCCAACCAGGACGGGCGGAGTCGTCGTTCTTGTGCAGCAGCAGCCACTGCTCCTTGCCCGACCGGTCGCGGTCGCGGCGGATGAGCACGAAGCGGCCCGCGAGCTTCTCCCCCCGAAGGTCGAAGTGCAGCTCACCACGCTCGATGGCTCCCACCGGATCGTCGGTGCCCGCCGGCTCCCAGGTCCCCCAGTCCCAGACGATGACGTCGCCGCCGCCGTACTCCCCCTTGGGGATGACGCCCTCGAAGTCGAAGTACTCGATGGGATGATCCTCGACGTGGACGGCGAGCTGCCGGGCATGAGGGTCGAGGGTCGGCCCCTTGGGCACGGCCCAGCTGGCCAGCACGCCGTCCACCTCCAACCGAACGTCGTAATGGAGCCGGCGGGCCCGGTGCCGTTGCACGACAAAGCGCCCTGAAGCCGTCGCCGCCCCCGACCCCTCGGGCTCGGCCGTGACCGAGAAGTCGCGCTTGCCCCGGTAGGCCTCCAAGCGGTCGGAGGACGTCACCGGTTGACGTCCCACCGGCGGTTGACCAGCGGCTCGAGGCCCACGCCGAGGAACGACAGCCCGAGGACCGCAGCCGTGATGGCGAACCCGGCGGGCAGCACCCACCACAACCACACCGGGGTGAAGTACAGCCCGGGCTGGAGCAGGGCCTTGTTGAGCATGAGGCCCCAGCTGGACCCGCTGGGGTCGCCCAGGCCGAGGAAGGCCAGCGACGCCTCGAGCAGCACGGCGTTGGCCGCCACCAGGATGAAGCTGGAGATCACCAGCGGCCCCAGGGCGGGCACCAGGTGGCGGGCCATCACATAGCCGATCCCGCCCCCGAAGCCCCGGGCGGCGGACACGAAGCCTCGCTGTCGCAGGCTCATGGTCCGGCTCCGCAGCATGCGGGCGACCACCGGCCACGTCATGGCGGCGATGACCACGATGAGGCTGACCCGGTTGGCGCCGACCATGGCGGCCACGAGGATCAGCAACGGGAGGCGGGGGATGCCGAGGAACACGTCGACCACCCGCATGGCCACGGTGTCGGCCATGCCACCGATCAGACCCGCCCCGACGCCGACCAGGGTGCCGGCCACGACAGCGAGGCTGGCGGCACCGGCCCCGACCGTCAGCGAGTCCCGCCCTCCCCAGAGGATCTGCGAGAAGATGTCCTGGCCGAGGTGGTTGGTGCCCAACAGGTGCCGGCCCGAGGGCGCCTGGAGGGCTCCCCCGGCCAGTACCTCGGGCCGGTAGGGGGCCAGCTGGGGTGCCAGCACCGCGCCGGCGACCAGGGCCAACAGGATGCCGCCGCCGGCGACGACCATGGGCGAGCGCGCGGTGCTCATGCCCGGACCCGAGGGTCGAGGCGGGCGTTGACGGCGTCGGCGGCGAAGTTCGCCGTGACCACCACCAGGGTCAGCACGAGGAAGCAGGCCTGGAGGGTGGGGTAGTCGCGGAAGGCCACCGCGTCGAAGGTGAGCCGCCCCAGCCCCTGGTAGGCGAACACCGTCTCCACCAGGATCGACTGGGTCACGGCGGCACCAATGTGCACGCCGGTGACGGCGACCACCGGCAACAGGGCGTTGCGGGCGGCGTAGCGGTACTTGATCCGCCGCTCTCGCAGACCCTTGGCCCGCCCGGCCAGCAGGTAGTCCGACCCGAGCTCCCCGACCATGCTGGCCCGCATGTTGAGGTACTGGCTGGTGGCGAACTGCAGGGCGAGGACCAACGCCGGCAGCACCAGGTGGTGGGCGACGTCCCGCACCGCTTCCAGCGCTCCCCCGGCGGTGGCGAAGTAGGTCCGGGTGCCGGCGAGGGGCACCCAGCCCAGCTTCACCCCGAAGGCGAACAGGGCCAGGGAGCCGACGAAGAACACCGGGAAGCTGTGCACACCGAGGAAGAGCGTCAGCAGGCCCCGGTCGGCGAGGCGACCGCGGCGCCACGCCGAGTTCACCCCGGTGACCCACCCGATCATGATGGCCAGGGTGATGGAGGTCGACAGCAGCAGCAGCGTCCACGGCAGGCGCTCGGCTACGAGCTGGGCCACGGGAACGTTGTAGCGGATCGACGTTCCCAGCTCGCCGGTGGCCAGGTCACCCAGGTACTTCCGGTACTGGTCCCACAGGGGCAGGTCGAGGCCGTAGTACTCGTTCAGCTGGGCCCGGATGACGTCGCTGTGCACGTAGTGCGGCGACTCCCCGCTGAGCAGGGCATCGACCGGGTCGCCCGGCAGGGCGCGGGGCAAGGCGAAGTTGGCGGTGATGAGGACGAACACCGTGAGGAGGTAGGAGACGACCAGTTGGCGCCCCCGCCGGCGGCGGCTGGGGCGCAACCGGGCCTCGGTGCCGGGCAACGGGACGGCGACCGTCTCCGCCGCCCCATCGGGTTCCGAGAGCTCACGCCGAGAGGATGGGGCCGCGAGCTCCGCGGTCGTCCCCTCAGCAGCCATTCTCCTACCGGGCGTCTCGACGCCGCGTCTCCCCGCCGACCCGCCGGGGGGTTAGCCGCCTTCCTCGAACGGTCGGATCTCGAGCCCGGTGTCCCGCCCGGTGATGAACACGTGCTTGTTCTCGATGGTGGGGACAGTGCTGGCCACGCCACCCTCGGTGTAGTACCACTCGGCGAAGCTGTCCGGGTTGAAGATGGTGAAGCCGGTCGGGTAGACGAGCGGCAGCAGGGGCAGGTCCTCGGCGATGAGCTCCTGGACCTGGCCCACGAGCTTCCGGCGCTCCTCCTCGTCCAGCGTGACCTGCTGCTCCTCCAGCAGGCGATCGACCTCGGGGTTCTCGTAGCCCTGGGCGTGCTGGGTGATCTTGGTCTTCGAGGAGTACACCTGGCGCAGGTAGCCGCCCTCCCCGTAGTCGGTGTTCATGCCGCCGAAGCCGATGATCGACATCTCGGTGTCGCCGGCGATGACCCGCTTGTTGAACGCCGGCGTGTCGAGCGACTCGACGGTGAGCTCGATCCCCACCTCGCCGAGGGCGGTCTTGACCAGGTCCGCCGTGGGCGGGGGCGGGTTGGTGGTGAGCAGGCTGAAGCGAAGGGGCCCGTCGGGGCCCTGGCGGACGCCGCCGTCGCCGAGCGTGTACCCGGCCTCGTCGAGCAGCGATTCGGCCTGCGCACGGTCGAACTCGTACTGCTCGACGTCGACGTGGGCCGGGTTGCCCTCCGGGACCCACCCGGGGTTGCCCCGCTGAGCGTTGCCGCCGTGCAGCCGCTCGACCATGTCCTCCCGGTCGATGGCCCGGGCACAAGCGTGACGGAAGTTCACGTCGGCGAGCGCGCCGCCCTTGGCCAGGTTCCAGTACAACGCGCTGCCGAAGTTCCCGGGTGGAGCCTCGAGGATCTCCAGCGACGGGTTGTCGCGGAACGGGGCCAGGACCTCGGGACGGAGGCCGGGGGCACTGGCGGCGTCGAGGTCGCCGGCCACCACCGCCGGCAGGGCTTCGCCCACCGGCCGGTACTCCAGGCGCTCGACGAACGGCGTGCCCAGGAAGTAGTCGTCGTTGGCGGTGTAGAGGTACGCGCCCTCACCCTGGGTGTAGGACTCCAGCTTGAACGGACCAGAGCCCACGAGCAGCGCCGGGTCAGACGCGGTGGTGGCGTCGGCGACGTCGGACCAGATGTGCTGCGGCACGATCAAGATCGAGCCGACGCCGCCGAAGCCGTAGAAGTCGGCGAGGGGGCTGGCCAGCTGGAACTCGACGGTGCGGTCGTCGGTGGCCCGCACTTCCTCGATCTGGGGAAAGGGCTGGGCGATCACCTGGGGACTGAGGGTCTGGGCGTTGAAGTACTCGAAGGTGAAGGCCACGTCCTCGGCGGTCAACGGCTGGCCGTCGTGCCAGGTGATGCCCTCACGGAGTTGGAAGGTGTGGGTGCGGCCGTCGTCGGAGGCCTCGAACTCCTCGGCGAGCCAGGGGAGGATCTCACCCGAGGAGTCCTTCCACACCAGGGTGTCGTAGACCAAGGTTGCGTGGACGAGGCCGGGCCCCCGCATGTAGGTGAACGGCGACGGCAGGCCGATGTCGTTCCCTGCCAGGCTGAGCGTCGGCCGGGGCAGCGCCCCCTCGGTGCCGCTGTCCGGGGTGGTAGCCGTGGTGCCGGTCGGGCTCTCGTCCTCGGTCCGTGCGCACGCGCCGAGCACCAGCGCCCCGCCCACCCCGACGCTGCCGATGAGGAATCTCCGTCTGTCCATTAGCTCACCATAGCAACGCGTCCCAGCTAGCTCCCTTGAGTCAGGCGTCGGCCATGGCCGTGTCGAAGCACGGCTGGCACAGCTCCCGGCCCCCGAGGCGCCGTACCCGCGTCTCCATCACTCCCTCACCGCACTGTGCGCAAGGGACGGAGGCGTGGATGCGAGCCATGCGGGGAGCCGGACCGTCCACCTCGGTGACGAAGAACAGCTCGTGCGGATCGAGGGAGAGAAGGGCGCGGGACTGCGCCTGCTGGAGGTCCCGGAAACGGGCTCGCTCGGCGTCGGACGCCGAGCCCTCCCGGACCTTGGCGAACAGGCGCTGGTGCTCAGGGTCACGCTGCCAGGCATCGGGCCGACCTACCACGCGGATGGCATGTCCGTCGGACCGGCGGAAGAACGTGTAGGCGTTCTTGCCGTAGTCGCGGTGGACGAGGTTGCCCTTTCCGAACGTGCAGCCGGTGAGGAACTGGATGGCATCAACGGCGCACATGTCGGTTTCGACCACCGCCACCACCTCCTCGTCCGTGGAGTGAGGACCGATCTCCTGCAGTGCGATGTGGGCGGCGTGCACCCCCATGGCCAGCCCGGGGCAGAGGTGACCGTGGAAGTCGACCACCCGCTCCAGCCTGCGGTCGTCGATCGACATCGGTTCCCGCTGGGACATGAGACCACCCTTCGCTCGGGCTGCGACCGCTGTGGTCGTCGGTCGGACGAGCGTAGACAACCAGGTCTTGGAGCCGCTCACTCGGTTCGGGACGTGGCCGACTCCGGGCCGCCTGAGCCGAACCAGACCGTCTTCACGTTGGAGAAGGCACGGATTCCGTGGGCGGCGAGCTCGCGCCCGTACCCGGACGCCTTCACCCCGCCGAAGGGCAGCTCGGGGTACGAGGTTGTCAGGCCATTGACGAACACCGCACCGGCGTCCATCTGGTGCACGAAGCGCTCCTGCTCCTCGACGTCGTTGGTCCACACGTTGGACCCGAGCCCGAAGTCGGTGGCGTTCGCCAGCTCGATCGCCTCCTCGACGTCGGACACGCGGTACAGCTGGGCAACAGGCCCGAAGACCTCTTCGTGAAACATCCGCATGTCGGGGGTCACATCGGCCAGTGCGGTGGGAAGGTAGAACCAGCCGGGCCCGTCGACCCGGTGCCCGCCGTGGAGCACTCGCGCCCCCTTGCCGACGGCGTCGGCCACGAGCTGCTCGACGTCCGCCCGTCCCTCCTCGGTGGCCAGCGGGCCCACGTCGGTGGCCTCGTCCATGGGATCGCCCACCGTCAGCGCCGCCAGGTGCCCGACGAAGCGTCGCTCGAACTCGTCGGCGACGTCCCGGTGGATGATGAAGCGCTTGGCGGCGATGCAGCTCTGGCCGTTGTTCTGGCACCGGGCGATCACCCCGACGCGCGCCGCCTGCTCGATGTCGGCCGAGGGCAACACGACGAAGGGGTCGCTCCCACCGAGCTCCAGCACCGTGGTCTTGACTTCGTGACCGGCCACAGCTGCCACCGCCCGACCGGCCGGGGAGCTCCCGGTCAGGGTCGCCGCTCGCACCCGGTGATCGCGAATGACGCCCTCCACCCGGTCAGAGCCGATGAGCAGTGTCTGGAACACGCCGTGGGGCAAGCCAGCGCGGCGGAGGAGGCTCTCCATGAACAGCGCCGTTCGAGGGACGTTGGAGGCGTGCTTGAGCAGTCCGACGTTGCCGGCCATGAGGGCGGGGGCGGCGAACCGCATCACCTGCCACAGCGGGAAGTTCCACGGCATCACGGCGAGGACCGGTCCCAACGGCTGGTAACGAGCAAAGGCACGCGTCGCCCCCACGGCGTCGGGCTCGACGGGCTCGTCGGCGAGGAAGCGCTCGGCGTGTTGCGCGTAGAACCGGCAGGCACGCGCGCACTTCTGCACCTCGGCCCGGGCAGCGACGAGGGTCTTGCCCATCTCGGTCGTCATCATGCGGCCCACCTGCTGGCGTTCGTCGTCGAGGATGTCGGCCGCAGCGAGGAGCCACCGAGCACGGTCGCCGAAGCTCGTGGCCCGGTACGAGGCGAACGCCCTCGCCGCCGCCCCCAGCCTCTCCTCCAGGTCGGCATCGGTGAGCGGGTCGAAGGTCTGCACCGTCTCGCCGGTCGCAGGGTCGACGGTTGCGATGGGCATGGTGCCTCCTCGTGGCTCGACGCTTCCTCCAGTGTTCCTCGCTCGTGCGCGTCGCATGTCGCCGGTGACGTGGCTGTCGCGTGGCCGTGGTGAGCGGTTTGTGCTCCCGCTCTGCTGGGCAACGTCGGACCGATGTTCGTCTGGAGCAAGCGCTCGGGCCGGCGAGGCCGTGTCCGGTTCTACTGGTGGCCCCTCGTACTCTCGCTGGTGGTATCGGTCCTCCTGACCATCGTGCTCAACGCCCGCTAGGGCCGGCGCCGGTGGCCCGCTGGGTCGGAATGATTCCCCACCGGTCGTGGACGTCGTCGAACGTCGCCCTCCGCCGCTCCGCGTCCGCTCACTCGCCCCTGTAGATCCGGAAGCTCCACAGCTCGGCCTCGGGTCCCGGGACGGTAAAGCGCTCACCCACGGTGCAAGGATCCAGTCGCTGGTTCGCCACGGTGCGATGCACAGAATGGTCGTGGGGGCTGGGGCGTACCCTCACCGGCGCAGGGGCGCCGCTATAACCTCGAGCTGGATATTGTCGGGGTCCCGGAAGAAGATCCTCGCCACGTCCAAGGCGTCCCGCTTGACCTCTGAGTGCGGCACCCCGCGGTCCTCGAAGAGCCGCTCGCATGCCTCGACGTCGGCCACGGTTGGCACGAGGAAGGCCAGGTGGTCGAGGCCGGTCGTCGTTTCCCGGAACGTCTCCAAGGATCCCTCGTGATGCTGGGTCAGCGTGAGGATGACGGAGGTGTCCGTGTGGCGGAGACGCGTCCTGCGGAACGTCGCACCTTGGACCTCTCGCTCGATCGAGAACCCCAGCAGCTGCGTGTACCACTCGACGCTCCTCGAGAGGTCGGTGACCGTCAGGCTGAGGTGGTGCACCGACGTTATGGGGGCCATAACTGTCCTTTCACTCGCTGCGACCGGCCTTGCCCGGGCGATAGCGAAAGACGTAGCTCTCGACCACGCCCAGCACGCCATTGACGAGCAGGCTGAGCGCACCGGCGACGACGATGAGAGCGTAGACCCGGGCGGGTTGGAAGGTCCGTTGCGACTGGGCGATGAGCGCACCCACACCCTCGAGGTGGGTCAGGATCTCGACGAGGAGGGTGATGACCACCGCTATGGGGGCGGCCACCCGCACACCGAGGAAGACCGCCGGCAGTAGCGCCGGAGCGATGACCTTGCGGATCCGTTGCACCGTGCCGAGCTGCAGGGATCTGGCGGCGTCGAGCAGCGTCTGGTCGATGCGCCGCACACCTGCCCTGGTGTTGAGCAGGATGGCCCAGATGGCGGCCAAGGTGACGACGGTGACCTTCATCGTCTCGTCGTAGCCGAGGAGCAGGGTGGCGATGGGGACCATGGCCGCAGGCGGCATGGCCCGAGCGAACTCGAAGGTCGGGCTCATGGCCCGGTCGGCGCCCGGCGAGCCGCCGACGACGAGGCCGAGCACGGCGCCGAGGACGGTGGCGATGCCGAGGCCGATACAGAAGGTGGTCAACGTGGCCACCACGGCGGCAACCAGAGCGCCGTTCTCCCACAGGCCGATCAGGGCCGAGCCCCAGGTCGACGGCGGCGGGAAGAAGGGGGAACCGGGAGAGCCGGCGAGTTCCCAGACGCTCAAGAGCATCACGAGGGGCAACAGGCCCCGTAGGCGTGGCGCCCACGTCTTCCGCTTCGTGATCTTCGCCTGGTCCCACCCGTCCTGCCGGTGGGCACGGTTGGGACCAGCGGCCGTCGCCGCGGTCACGGTGAGCCGCCCCCGCGACCACTCGCCGGTGAGGGGAGGATCCACGCGGCCGCCGAGCGGAACACGGCATTGAAGGTGATTCCGAGCACGCCTGCCGACAGCACGTAGGCGAACATCTTCTCCGGTTGCAGTGCCTGCTGGGCCAGCACGAGGGCGTGGCCGACACCTGCAGGGTTGCCCACCATCTCGGCCACGACGGCCAGCACGAGGCACAGGGAGAGGGCGAGGCGAACCCCGACCATGATCTCGGGGATGGCGGCTGGGACGATGAGCTTCCGCACTCTGTCGTGGCGCGACATGCGCAACATGCGGGCGACGTCCAGGAGCTCGACCTGCACACCCCGGACACCCCCGATGGTATTGATCAGCACCGGCCACACCCCGACGTAGACGACGATGACGAGCTCCATGCGCAGGGAGAAACCGAAGATCAGCAGCGTGGCCGGCACGAACGTGATCGGGGGTATTGCCTTGGTCACCTCGAAGCTGGTCATTGAGTAGCGGTAGGCGGTGGGGCACAGGCCCAGCAGCAGGCCGAGAGCGATGCCGATCGCCGAGGCGACGCTCCAGCCGATGAGCGTCACCAGCACCGTGTGAAGCACGTTGGGGATGAGCTCACCCGAGGTCAGCAGGGTACGAGCGCCGGGGGCGATGGCCGACGGCGCCGGCAGGTACTGGTAGTCGAGCAGCGACCACCGCACGGCTGCCTCCCACGCGCCGGCGAAGAGTCCCATGATGAGCAGCCCCGGCCAGTTGATCCAGTGGAGCCAGCGCATCCGGCTCGTCATGGCCTTTGTGCATGATCGCTTCGTACACCCTGCGGCGCAGCGTGAGGAACCCTTCCGACTGCTTGGTCCGGATCTGGTCGCGCGGCCGCGAGCACTGGACCGCGACCGACCCGCCGATCGTCGAGGGATCGCCCTGCAGAATGAGCCCCCGGTCACTCAGGTAGAGCGCCTCGTAGACGTCATGGGTGACGAAGACCACGGTCGCGCCCGTCTGCTCGTAGACGTGGCGAAGAACGATTAGAGGCCCGCGCTCTGAACGCGTCGTCTGGCGTCGTCGCCTCCGGCTGTCACGCGTCGCTCTCGACGGGGGCTGCGGTGCGTTTTCGAACGCACTGTGAAGAGCCCATTGTCCGTGGTGCCCAGGGCCCGGCCCCAGGCACCACGGTCGGGCGTCCCAGCTTCCAAGGGGGCTGGGAGACTGGAACCGTGGCGCACCGACGAAGCTGTGGACGCAGGCTCGCCGGCTGCCTTCGATGGCTGGGCCGGATGGCCAAGGCGGTGGAGGCGGCTCAGGTGCGTCGGTTCGGCAGGAGCGCGGTCTCAGTCGTGTTCAGGACGCCGGTGCTGGTGCTCGAGACGATCGGGCGCAGGTCCCGCGCCAAACGATCGACGACCCTCGCCTTCAAGCGTTTGGACGACGGCACGCTGCTCGTCGTCGGAGGAGCCGGCGGCCAGGCTCGCGTGCCCGACTGGGTCGCCAACCTTCGAGCGAACCCGCAGGCAGTGGCATGGGTGGATCGCGCCCCGCTCCCGGTCCTTGCCGTGGAGATGACCGGAGCGGATCGCCAGGAGGCCTGGCGTCACCTCTGCGAGGTCTGGCCGCGGATCGACAGGTACGAGCGGCGCGCCGGGCGTCGCGTGCCGGTGTTCCGGCTCCGCCGGGAGTGACGTCTCGACCCGGGACCGTGCGGCCCGGCCGCCGGAATCAGGTCACGGAATCGGGGTCAGTTCCAGGCGGGACGTCCGTGGGCCCCACGTCGCCCACGATGTGGGGGTCTTCCACACCGACGCCGCTGTGGCGCATGCGGTCGATCGCGCTCTCCTCGTGGTCGGCGTCCTCGACAGGAGGCTCTTCGCCGGCGAAGGGCTCCTCGGGCGGCAGGTCGGGGGTGGAATCGGTCATGCCCGGGTCCTACCCGCCATGGGCCGAGCGGGACCGCTCCACGGACCTCAGCGCCCCCGTGGCCAGGCGAGCGGCATCCTGAACGACAAGACCTCCGACCGTGGCCTGCGGACGCTCGCCGACCGGCGGCGGGTACCGTCGCCGGCGGCCATGCCTCCCGTCGCGTCGTTCCACCTCGATCGCTACCCCGCCCGTCACGCCGTGAGCGCCATGGCCGACCTGGTGGCCCGCCGGCGACCGCTGGAGGCAACGCCGGGCCTGCGCTTCGCCCGCCGGCTCGGCACCGGCAGAGGCTCGGCCATGGGGCTGGGTGGCGACCTGCGGCGGTGGGCCACCTTCGCGGTGTGGGATGACGAGGAGGCCCTCGACGCCTTCCTGCTCAGCTCCCCCGTCGCCGCCCGGTGGGCTGAGCACGCTGACGAGACGTGGTCGGTGCGCCTGGCCCCGCTCTCGGCCCACGGGAGCTGGGGCGGGGTGGCGGTTCTCGCCGGGATGGCGGGCCCTGCGCCTCCGGCTGCCGACGGTGGCCCCGACGAGCCGGTGGCGGTGCTCACCCGGGCTCGCATCACCGTCCGCCACTGGCCGGCGTTCTACCGGTCGGTGCCCGCCGTTGACGACCATCTTCACCGTTCCCCCGGGCTCCTCGCCGCGCTGGGTATCGGCGAGGCACCCGTGGGCCTCCAGGCCACCTTCAGCCTGTGGCGCTCGGTGGCGGACATGGAAGCCTTCGCTTACGGCGGTTCACCGCACGAGGAGGTGGTGCGGCACACCCGCCGCCACGGTTGGTTCGGCGAGGAACTGTTCGCCCGGTTCCGGCCCTACCGGTCGATGGGCACCTGGGACGGCGCCGACCCGCTCGCTTGCGCCGGGCGGGCCGGCGGGAACGGGTCGTAGTCGACCCGTTCCGCTCGCCGGCGCAACTCGGCGGGGACGACCGGGAAGAGCATGCCGTAGGGCTCACCCGCCCACAGATGGTGGATGCGGTGGGCGGCCTTCAGTCGCTCGAGGACCGGCACCTCGGCGGTGAACCACGGCAGGCGGCGGTGGATGTAGACGTCGTGCACAAAGGCGTAGGCCGCCCCGTAGAGGGTGAGGCCGATGCCGAGGGGCACCAGGGAACTCCACCCCTCGACGTTGAGGCCCACCCCGAAAGCGGCCATGGCCAGCACCGAGCCGAACAAGGGATAGAGGTCGTTGAGCTCGAAGCCCGGCTCGTCGTGTACCTCGTGATGGCTCTGGTGGACCGGCAGGCCGGGCCCGTGCATCAACCAGCGGTGCGAGACGTAGACGAACGCCTCCATCCCCATGAACGCGGCGCCGACCAGCAGCAAGGTCACGGGCCGAGCGTACCGGCGGTGGCAGCAGCAGCCGCCTGCCGGTCACGCTCCCACAACAGGATCGGCAGCGTCAGCATGGCGAAGGCGTAGGCGAACTCCTCGGTCGGGATGTCCCACGGAAAGCGCACGCCGCTGATGTGGTCGGGGTTGTAGACGACGATGGGCGCCGAAAGCTTGCTCATCCATCCGTCGACGCCGACCATGAACCCGAACACGATTCCCATCGAGATCCAGTAGGTCTTAGTGCGAAAGACCCCGGTGCGCAGCCACCCCACCTCGGCCCCCACCACCCCGGCCGCGGCCAGGAGCGAGGTCAGCGGGTAGGCGCGCGCCAGGGATGCATTCCCGCCAGCCCGTTGCGCACCGCCTCGTACGACAGCAGCCCGCAGATCGGCACGGCGACGAAGAACGCCGCCTCGTCGACCGGAAGTCCCCCCGGGAGCTTCTTCCCCGTCGAGTACTCCGGGTTGAGCCGCCAGTGGCCGGCGCGGAAGGCGAGGAGGTCCCACGGGATGAAGATAGCCAGGGTGGGCGTCAGCGCCCGCACCAGCCGGCGGGGGCGCCGCCACACCCGAGCCTGGTAGGCGAACTCCAGTGGCAAGGTGAGGACCAGGCACGCTCCCATCAGCTTCAGGTACTGGAAGCGGTCCTCCACCGAGGTGAGCGTAGGGGTGACCGCTAGCTTCGGTCGACATGGCGGTGGTGGGAGCGCCCACGGCACCCGCTGCTCTGCTCCCGGTGCTGGCCGCCCTGGCCCGACGGCCCGCCCTGTCAGCCGTCGCCGGCGCGCTCTGCATCGCCACGTCCGGTGTGCTGGTGCGGCTGGCCGACGTGGCGCCGGCCACGGCTGCGGTGTTCCGCTTCTCCTACGCCGCGCCAGTCCTGGGTGTGCTCGCTCTTTTCGAGCGTCGCCGGCGGTTGGCCGTTGCCGGCGGTGGCCGAGCGGGCGCGGCCAGACGGACGCCGGCGGAGCCAGCCCGCCAGCACCGGTACCACCTCGTCGCCGGCGCCCTGTTCGCCCTCGATCTGGTCCTGTGGCACCACGCCATCGGCGCTGTGGGTGCCGGCTTGGCAACCGTGCTCGGGAACCTGCAGGTGCTCGTGGTGGGTCTGGCGGCGTGGGTGCTCCTCGCCGAGCGCCCAGACCGTCGGCTGCTGGGGGCCACCCCGGTGGTGCTGGTGGGCGTGGTGCTCATCTCCGGCGTCATCGGGCAGGGCGCCTACGGCGAGGACCCGGCCCTGGGCGTGATCTTCGGCGCCACCACCTCCGTCGTCTACGCCGGGTTCATCCTGGTCCACCGCCAAGCCACCCGCGACGGCCGCCTGGCCGGCACCCTGTTCGAGGTCACCGCCGTCGCCGCCGTCGTGGCGGCGCTGCTGGCCGCGGTGACCGGGGAGCTCGACCTGTCGCCGTCCTGGCCCGCCCACGGGTGGTTGGCGCTGCTGGCCCTCACCGCCCAGGTGTCGGGCTGGTTGTTCATCTCCGTGTCCCTGCCCCGCCTGCCGGCGGCGGTCACCTCAATGCTCCTGCTCCTCCAGCCGGGAGCCGCCGTCCTCCTTGCCGCCGCCGTGCTCGGGGAGGCACCCTCGGCCGCCCAGCTCCTCGGCGCCTGCCTGGTTCTCGCCGGAGTCCTGCTGGGCACCGCTCGCCGAAGGGCGGCGCCGGCCACTCCCCCGGCCCCGGGATCGCTTCCCGCCTGAGGACCCGGCGCAGAACTACTTGCGCGTCCGCAGGCCCTTCCACCTGCGAGGTGCCTCACTGGATCGGCCAAGTAGTTCTGCGCCGGGCCCTGAGACAACGCCGGCCAGCGTGCCAGCGCTCCACCTCGTGCTTTCGCCAGCCCGGGGGTAGGTTCGCCGCCGGAGGCAGGGCGTTCCCGATCACCCTCACCACGTGGCGACTTCCGAAGACTTCGACCTCATCGTCATCGGCAGCGGGCCCGGCGGCCAGAAGGCCGCCATCGCCGCCGCCAAGCTGGGCCGGCGCGCCGCGGTGGTGGAGCGCTCGCCCACCGTCGGGGGTGTGTGCCTGCACACCGGCACCATCCCGTCCAAGACCATGCGCGAGGCGGTGGTCCACCTGACGGGGCTCATGCAGCGGGAGATGTACGGGCAGAGCTACCGGGTCAAGCAGGAGATCACCGTCCAGGACCTCATATCCCGCACCACCCACGTCGTCGAGCGGGAGGCCCATGTGGTGCGCGACCAACTCGTGCGCAACCGGGTGACGATGCTGAACGGGACCGGCCGTTTCGTCGACCCCCACACCGTCGCCGTCCGTCGCCGAGAAGGTGACGAGCGGCTGGTGCGGGCCGAGCACATCGTGATCGCCACCGGCACCCGCCCGGCCCGCCCGGCCTCGGTGGAGTTCGACGGCCGCACCGTCATCGACTCCGACAGCGTCATCCACCTCGAGCAGATCCCCTCTTCGTTGGTGGTCGTCGGCGCCGGCGTCATCGGCATGGAGTACGCCTCGATGTTCGCCGCCCTGGGCACCAAGGTGACCGTGGTCGAGCGGCGGGACCGCATGCTCGAGTTCTGCGACGCCGAGATCGTCGAGGCCCTTCGCTTCTCCCTGCGCGACCTGGGCACGGTGTTCCGCTTCGGCGAGCACGTCACCTCGGTCGACCGCCGCAGTGGGCAGGCCATCGCCACGCTGGCCAGCGGCAAGCGCATCCTCGCCGACGTCGTGCTCTACTCGGCCGGCCGCCAGGGCGTCACCGACGCCCTCGACCTGCCCGCCGCCGGGCTGACCGCCGACGAGCGGGGACGCATCCCGGTGAACGACCACTTCCAGACCCAGGTCGACCACATCTACGCCGTGGGCGACGTGGTCGGGTTCCCCGCCCTGGCCTCCACCTCCATGGAGCAGGGCCGCCTAGCCGTGCTGCACGCTCTGGGGGAGCCGGCCCCGCCGCTGAGCGACCTGGTGCCCATCGGCATCTACACCATCCCCGAGATCAGCTACGTCGGGCGCACCGAGGACGAGCTCACCGCCGCCGCCGTGCCCTACGAGGTGGGCATGGCCCGCTACCGCGAGCTGGCCTCGGGCCAGATCATCGGTGACTCCCACGGGCTGTTGAAGCTCCTCGTCTCCCCGGACGACCAGAGCCTCCTCGGGGTCCACATCCTCGGCGCCGGCGCCACCGAGCTGGTGCACATCGGCCAGGCGCTCATGGCCAACGGCGGCGGCGTCGACTACCTGGTGAACGCCGTGTTCAACTACCCGACGCTGGCCGAGGCCTACAAGGTCGCCGGCCTCGACGCCGCCAACAAGATCCGCGCCCTGGCCTCGGTCACCGACGCCTGACGCCGGCGCAGGCGCTATCCCGCCACCGAGGCCGGCCCGGTGATGAGCACCGTGTCGGGTGGGAGGGTGGCGAAGCGGTCGTCCAGCGAGACGGCGTCGTCTGACGCCAGGAGGAGAGTGGTCCCCGCCCCCTCGCCCAAGTCGAGCTTCTGGTCGGTGTGTCCGAGGTTGGCCGCCACCCGGAGCTCGCCCCGCTCGACGATCAACCACCGGGCCTGCTCGTCGTAGCGCACCCGGACCAGGTCGCGACGCCCGTCGCTGAACCCCGGCGTGCGCCGGCGCAGGGCGATGAGGGAGCGGTACCACTCGAGGACCTCGGCGTGCGGGGATCGCTCCAGCTCCTTCCAATCGAGTCTCGACCGCTCGAAGGTGGAGCGCTCCTGGGGGTCGGGCACCTCCTCGGCCGCCCACCCGAAGGCGGCGAACTCCGAGCGCCGGCCCTGGCGGACGAGACGGCCCAGCTCACGATCCTCGTGGCTGGTGAAGTACTGGAAGGGAGTGGCGCTGGCCCACTCCTCCCCCTGGAAGACCATGGGGACGAACGGCGCCGTCAGGTACAGCGCCGCTCCGACCTTCAACCTCCCCGTGGACAGGCTGGCTCCGATGCGGTCGCCGAGGGCCCGGTTGCCCACCTGGTCGTGGTTCTGCAGGTAGCCGAGGAAGGCCCACCCAGGGAGCCCGGTGGGGGGGCGGCCGTGGGTGCGGCCCCGGGACGGCGCCCACCGCCCGGCGTAGACCCACACGTCGGCCAGGGCGGTGGCCAGGTCGGCCAGGGCGCCGAAGTCGGCGTAGTAGCCCTCGTGCTCGCCGGTGAGGACGGTGTGCAGGGCGTGGTGGAAGTCGTCGCTCCACTGCGCGTCCATCCCGTAGCCGCCGACCGCCGGCGGGCGCACCACCCGGGGATCGTTGAGATCCGATTCGGCGATGAGCCACAGCGGCCGGTTCTCGGTGGCGGCCAGGCCGGCCACCTCGGTGGCGAGCTGCTCGAGGATGTGGAGCGCCGAGGTGTCGACGATGGCGTGGACGGCGTCGACCCGGAGGGCGTCGACGTGGTAGTCGCGCAGCCATCCCAGTGCGTTGTCGATCACGAACCGGCGAACCTCGTCGCTGCCCCGCTGGTCGAAGTTGACCGCCTGGCCCCAGGGCGTGGCGTAGAACGAGGTGAAGTAGGGCCCGAACCGCTCCAGGTAGTTCCCCTCGGGACCGAGGTGGTTGTAGACGACGTCGAGGACCACGCCGAGGCCCCGGGCATGGCAGGCGTCGACCAGTCGCTTGAACCCATCAGGGCCGCCGTAGTCGTGGTGCGGGGCGTACAGGTCGACGCCGTCGTACCCCCAGTTGCGGCTGCCGGGGAACTCCGCCACTGGAAGGACTTCCACCGCCGTGACGCCGAGCTCGACCAGGTGGTCGAGGCGGTCGATGACGCCGTCGAAGGTGCCCTTCGGGCTGAAGGTGCCGACATGGAGCTCGTAGAGCAGGGCCGAGGGCAGGTGGAAACCACGCCAGCCCTCGTCGCCCCAGGCGAAGGCGTCGTGGTCGACCACCCGCGAGGGGCCGTGCACTCCCGAGGGTTGGAACGGCGAGCGGGGATCGGGCAGTGGCTCCGAGCCGTCGAGGCGGAAGGCGTAGTCCGTGCCGGGGCCGACCTCGGGCAGCTCGACGACCCACCAGCCCCTCTCGGTCTCGCGCATCGGCACCGGTCGGTCGCCGCAGTCGAGCTCCACCCTGTCGGCACGAGGCGCCCACACCCGGAACGTGGTCATGGCCGCCATCTTTGCCGATCGGGGCACCACCACGGTCGTGGTGTCGACGAGGTGCGATGGCGGATCAAACGGATTCCTACCTCCCGAGCCGCAGCAGAGCGACGGGGAACGTGCTCAGCAACGAGGCCAGCGACACCGAGCCGCCCTCGACGGCCGCTCCGGTGAGCTCGTCCCGCCACGCGCCGGCGGGAACCTCCACGGTGGTGTCGCCCCATCCGCCCCGCCGGGCCAAGCCCAGCACCAGGCGGGGAACCACGGTGACGACGCGCTCGCCTCGGGCGAAGGCCACGACGTGGTCGGCCGCCTGGCCCTCGGCGACCAGCGGTCGGTAGGCGCCGGCCACACCCGGCCCGAATGCCTCGGGCACCTGCCGGCGCAGGTGCAGGGCAGCTCGGGTGACGTGGAGCTTGGGCAGGCCCTCGTCGCCCCGCCGGCACACCTCGGCCACGTCCATGCCTGCCACCTGTGCCAGCAGGTCGGACCGCAGGGCGAAGTCGACGGGGCGACGGTTGTCGGGATCGACCAGGCTGAGGTCCCATAGCTCGCTGCCCTGGTACACGTCCGGAACCCCCGGCGCCGTGCACTTCACCAGCTGGGCAGCCAGGCTGTTGACGCGGCCGGGCTCGACCAGTGGGGTCACGAACTCCGCCAGGTCGGCGAGGAAGTCGTCGTCGGCCAGGGCCGCCTCCACGAACCGCCGCACTGCGTCGTCGTACTCGGAGTCGGGGTCGATCCAGCTGGTGTGGACCTTGGCCTCCCGGGTGGCTTTCTCGACGTAGGCCACCGCCCGCTCCACCGGCAGCGGCCAGGCCCCGACGAGCGTCTGGTAGAGCAGCCACTCGATGTTGCGGTCGGGAAGATCGGCTCCGCCGGGGGTCGACGTGCGGTGGCGCCGGTTGCCCTCCGCCCACCGCCGCACGGCCCGCCCGTAGTCGCCAGGGATCTCCGAGAGCAGCGAGATGCGGGCCCTGACGTCCTCACTGCGCTTGGTGTCGTGGGTGGAGGAAGCCAGCATGGCCCGGGGCCAGGCGCGGTGGGTGGCGGCCATGGCGTCGTGGAAGGCGACGGGGTCGGTACCGAACACGCTGGGATCACCGCCCACCTCGTTCAGCGACACCAGCCGGTTGTAGGTGTAGAAGGCGGTGTCCTCCACGGCCTTGGCCATGACGGGCCCGCTGACCTGCTGGAACCGCAGCGACAGCTCGGTGCCCTCTCGCCCTCCCATCCGCCCCCGCAGCACCGCTCCCAGCAGGTCGAACAGCTCGGGGTCCAGATCGGGACGCCGTGCTGCGGCCTCGGCCAGGGCACCAGCGATGCGAATCTCGTCGGCCTCACTCACCTTTCCCTCGGCATCGACGTAGGTCCGGTACACCGGGAAGCAGGCGAGGACGTCCTTTAGGGCCTCGTGGAGCTCGTGCCGGGTGAAGTCCCGGTACCGGCGGGACGCCTCGCACACGGACACGAACCGGTGCGTGAGGCGGCTGACGTCGGCGGCGAGCACGTCGCGCATGACCAGGTGCTTCTTCTCGTAGGCCACTTCGGCCCAATCGGTGGGCTCGCCGGTGAAGTTGGCGTAGGCGCCCGTGAGAGGCGCTTCACCGGCCGGGTCGACGAACAGCCCTCCTACCCGGTTGGCGAAGTCGTAGCCGGTGGTGCCGTCGACCGGCCACGCGGAAGGCAGGTCCTCACCATGCTCCAGGATCTTCTCGACCACCACCCAGGCCGCCGGGGCCGCCTTCCGCAGGCGGCGGAAGTAGGCCTCGGGATCACGCAGACCGTCGGGATGGTCGATCCGCAGTCCATCGAGCACGCCTTGGGCCAGCCACTGCAGCACCAAGGCGTGGGTGTCGTCGAAGACCTGGGCGTCCTCCATGCGCAGGGCCGCCAGCGTGGTGATGTCGAAGAAGCGCCGGTAGTCGAGCTCACGGCCCGCCGTGCGCCAAAAGGCCAGGCGGAAGTTCTGGCGATCGAGCAGGGCGTCGAGCAGGTCGACGTCGCCGTTGATCTCCTCCACGGCGGCGTCGACGGCGGCGGCCACCGAGGCCTCCTCCTCGCACAGGCGGGCCAGTTGGCGCTTGAGGACCTCCTTGTCCCGGTGGCGGTGGCGCACGTTGATGGCGTCGACGGCCGTGGCCGGCGGGAGGGAGCTGAAGGCGGCGGCGAGGAACTCGACGTCGTCGGCGAAGGCGTGTCCGGCCGAGCGCAGGGCGGCGCCGGCCAGCGCCAGGGGCAGATCGAAGGAGCGGGGGGCCACGGGGAAGCGATGATCGAAGTAGCTCACCAGGAAGGTCCCGCGCTGGCGCTCGAGCATCAGCTCTCCCGCCTCCAGGACCCGCCCGTAGTGATCGCCCAGCACGGGCATCAGCACGGTGTTACGCAGCTTGGACTCCGGGCCCTCCCAGTCGACGTCGAAGTAGGCCGCCCAGCGGCTGGAGGGCCCGTTCTCGAGCACGTCCTGCCACCAGGCGTTGTCGACGGTGATGGCCATGTGGTTGGGAACGATGTCGAGGACCTGGCCCAGGCCGGCAGCACCGAGGGCCTGGGTCAACCGGGCGAAGGCGGGCGCCCCACCGAGGTCTTCGTTGACCCGGGCGTGGTCGACTACGTCGTAGCCGTGGGTGCTGCCTGCTGCTGCCTGGAGCGCCGGCGAGCTGTAGAGGTGCGAGACACCGAGGGCAGCCAGGTACGGCGCCACCTCGGCGGCGTCGTCGAAACCGAACTCCGGGCGGAGCTGCAGCCGGTAGGTCGCGAGCGGCGCCGGCCGGTGATCGCCCTCCCGCCCCCCTGCTGCCGCGGTCACTCCAGCTTCCGCAGCAGCACCACGGAGCGGGGGCCCACGGTCACCGGCTCACCGGCCCCGTAGAGCGGTGCCTCCACGTCGGGTTCGAGCTCGGGCGGCAGGGCGGTGGTGGTGTCGAGGACCAGCTCCCAGCGGTCGCCCAGCGCCTTGGGCACCTGGAAGTCGACCGCCTCGAAGTGCGCGCTGAGCAGCACGACGAAGCTGTCGTCGACCACGTGCTCGCCCCGAGCGTCGGGGGTTTGGATGCCCAGGCCGTTGAGGAACATCCCCAAGGCGGTGGCCGAGCCGTTCCAGTCGTCGTCGTCGAGCTCGTCGCCGTCCGGGCGGAACCAGGCGATGTCGGCCATGCCGCGTGCCTTGATGACCCGGCCGTCGAACCACCGGCGGCGGCGGAACACCGGGTGCTGGCGCCGGAAGTGCACCAGCCAGCGCGTGAACTCGAGGAGGATCTCGTCGGCGTGCACCCAGTCGAACCAGGAGACCTCGTTGTCCTGGCAGTAGCCGTTGTTGTTGCCCCCCTGGGACCGCCCCAGCTCGTCACCGCCGAGCAGCATGGGAACACCCTGAGAGAGCATCAACGTGGCCAGGAAGTTGCGGCGCTGCCGGGTCCGCAGTTCCAGCACGTCGGGATCGTCGGTGGACCCCTCGACGCCGCAGTTCCACGAACGGTTGTGGCTCTCGCCGTCGCCGTTGTCCTCCCCGTTGGCCTCGTTGTGCTTCTCGTTGAACGAGACCAGATCCGTGAGTGGAAAGCCGTCATGGGCGGTGACGAAGTTGATGCTGGCACTGGGCCGGCGCCCGTTGGCAGCGTAGAGATCGGGGCTGCCGGTGAGGCGGTAGGCGACCTCTCCCAGGCGGGTGTGCTCACCCCGCCAGTAGTCGCGCACGGTGTCGCGGTACTTGCCGTTCCACTCCGACCACAGAGGCGGGAAGTTGCCGACCTGGTAGCCGCCCTCACCGACGTCCCACGGCTCGGCGATGAGCTTGACCTGACTGACCACGGGGTCCTGTTGAATGAGGTCGAAGAACGCCGACAGCCGGTCGACGTCGTGCAACTCCCGGGCCAGGGCGGAGGCCAAGTCGAACCGGAACCCGTCGACGTGCATCTCGGTGACCCAGTAGCGCAGGCTGTCCATGATCAGCTGCAAGACGTGGGGGTGGCGCATGTTCATGGTGTTGCCGGTGCCGGTGTAGTCCATGTAGAACCGACGGTCCTCGGGCACGAGGCGGTAATAGGCGTTGTTGTCGATGCCCTTGAACGACAGCAGTGGCCCGAGGTGGTTGCCCTCGGCGGTGTGGTTGTAGACCACGTCGAGGATGACCTCGATGCCGGCCTCGTGGAGGCGCATCACCATGGCCTTGAACTCCTGGACCTGCTGGCCCCGCATGCCCGCCGACGAGTACTCGTTGTGCGGCGCCAGGAACCCGATCGAGTTGTAGCCCCAATAGTTGCGCAGGCCCCGGTCGACCAGATGGGCGTCGTGGACGAACTGGTGCACGGGCAGGAGCTCCACCGCGGTGATGCCGAGGCGCTGGAAGTGCTCGATGGCCTCGTTGGTGGCCAGGCCGGCGTAGGTGCCCCGCAGCTCGTCGGCGATGCCGGGATGGGTGATGGTGAAGCCCTTGACGTGGACCTCGTAGACCACGGTCTCGTGCCATGGCGTCCGAGGCGGCCGGTCGTTGCCCCAGTCGAACCACGGGTTGACCACGACCGCCTTGCCCACGAACGGGGCGCTGTCGAGCTCGTTGGCCTCGCCGTCGGGGTCGCCGAAGTGGTAGCCGAAGGCAGCCTCGTCGAACGCGGTGACCCCGTCCACCGCCTTGGCGTAGGGGTCCAGCAGCAGCTTGGCGGGGTTGCACCGGTGCCCGGCCCAGACGTCCCGCGGCCCGTGCACCCGGTAGCCGTAGCGCTGGCCGGGGCCGACGTTGGGCAGGTAGCCGTGCCAGCAGAAGGCGCTGACCTCGGGCAGGCTGACCCGGGTCTCCTGGCCGGCGTCGTCGAACAGGCACAGCTCGACCCTCTCGGCCACCTCGGAGAACAGGGAGAAGTTGGTCCCCATGCCGTCGAAGGTCGACCCGAGGGGGTACGGCTCGCCGGGCCAGATCCTCATCGGAGCGACGCTAGCCGTCCCCGCCCGGCTCGCCACTGGCCGTCCGCGAGCCTGCCGCAAGGCCGATATCCGTCGACCGTCACCGGGCGTCGCTACCCTCACCGCGATGGCTGTCGTCGAGGCGCCCGAGCGGGAACAGGGCCCGCTGCCGCCAGCGCTGACCGGCTTCCACCCCGCGGTGGCCACCTGGTTCGCCCGCCGCTTTCCCGAAGGGCCAACGCCGGCGCAGGCGGAGGGCTGGGCCCACATCGGGGCGGGGCGAGACACGCTCGTGGCCGCCCCCACCGGCTCGGGCAAGACCCTGGCCGGTTTCCTGGTCGGCATCGACCGCCTGTACCGGGCGTCAGCCGAGGGCGCCGACGTCACCGGCCGGACGCAGGTGGTCTACGTCTCGCCGCTCAAGGCCCTGGCCGTCGACATCGCCCAGAACCTCCAGCGCCCGCTGGAGGAGATCGGCGCGGTGGCAGCCGAGCTGGGCCTGAGCGCCCCGGCGCTCACGGTGGCGGTGCGCACCGGCGACACCACCAGCAGCCAGCGGGCATCCATGCTGCGCCGCCCGCCCAACTTCGTGGTCACCACTCCGGAGTCGCTCTACCTCCTGCTCACCGCCGCCCGTGGGCGCGAGGCGCTCCGCACCACCGAGACGGTCATCGTCGACGAGATCCACGCCCTCGCCCGGGACAAGCGAGGTTGCCACCTGGCCCTCACCCTCGAGCGCTTGGAACACGTGGCTTGCACCCGCCCGCAGCGCATCGGCCTCTCCGCCACCCAGCGCCCCGTCTCCCTGTGCGCCGGACTGCTCACCGGCACCGGCTCCCCTCAGCCATGCGCGGTGGTCGACACCGGCCATCGCCGTCGTCTCGACCTGGCCCTGGAGCTGCCTCAGGGTGAGCTCGAGTCGGTGGCATCGGCCGCGCAGATGGCCGACGTGCTCGACCGGATCGCCGCCCTCGTGGGCGAGCACCGCACCACCATCGTCTTCGTGAACAGCCGCCGCCTGGCCGAGCGCCTGGCCCACCAGCTGGCTGAGCGCCTCGGTGACGACTCCGTGTCCGCCCATCACGGCTCGCTGTCCAAGGACCGCCGCCACCGGGTGGAGACCCGGCTGCGGGCCGGTGAGCTCAAGGCCCTGGTGGCCACCGCCTCCCTGGAGCTCGGCATCGACATCGGCCCGGTCGAGTTGGTCTGCCAGATCGGTACCCCTCGCAGCATCGCCACCTTGCTCCAGCGGGTGGGGCGGGCCAACCACTCCCTCGGCGGCGTGCCCAAGGGCCGCCTGTTCCCCCTCACCCGAGACGAATTGGTGGAGTGCGCTGCCCTGGTGCGGGCGATCGCCGAGGGCACCCTCGACGCCATCGTCCCCGCCGTGGCCCCCCTCGACATCCTCGCCCAGCAGATCGTGGCCGAGGTGGCTGCCGAGGCCTGGCGCACCGACGACCTCTATGCGCTGGCGCGCCGGGCCCATCCCTACCGTGGGCTCACCCGATCGACCTTCGACGAGGTGCTGGGTCTGGTCAGCCGCGGCATCACCACCGGCAGAGGACGGCGGGGCGCCTACGTGCACCACGACGGGGTCAACGGCGAGGTACGGGCGCGGTCGTCAGCCCGCCTGGCCGCCCTCACCTCGGGTGGTGCCATCCCCGAGGTCGGCGACATGCGGGTGGTGCTCGAACCCGACGACCTCTACCTGGGCTCGGTGAACGAGGACTGGGCCGTCGAGTCGATGGCCGGCGACGTCTTCCTCCTCGGCACCCACGCCTGGCAGATCCGCCAGGTCACCGGCGGGGTGGTGCGGGTCGCCGACGCCGCCGGCAAGGCCCCCACCATCCCCTTCTGGACGGGCGAGGCCCCGGGCCGCACGGCGGAGCTGTCGGCCGAGGTGTCCCGACTGCGCACGACCCTGGCCACCTTCCTGGCCGCTGGTGACGCCGCCGGCGCCCGGGCCTGGCTGGCCGAGGTCGGTGCCCTCGACGACGCCGCCGTCGACCAGATCGTCGACTACGTGGGCGCGGGGGTGGCCGTGCTCGGCGTCGCGCCGAGCACCTCTGACGTGGTGTTCGAGCGCTTCTTCGACGAGGTCGACGGCATGCACTTGGTGGTGCACGCGCCCTACGGCAGCCGGGTGAACCGGGCGCTGGGCCTGGCCCTGCGCAAGCGGTTCTGTCGCACGTTCGACTTCGAGCTGCAGGCTGCGGCCAACGACGACGCCGTCGTGCTGTCGCTCGGCCCCCACCACAGCTTCCCCCTCGCCGACGTCGCCCACTTCCTCAAGCCGGCCACGGTGCGCCGCGTGCTGGAGCAGGCCATCCTCGACTCGCCGATGTTCCAGAGCCGATGGCGCTGGAACCTGAACCGGGCACTCATGGTGCTGCGCTGGCGCGGGGGACGGCGCAACCCCCCTCCCATCCAACGGATGGAGGCCGACGACCTCATGGCCGCGGTCTTCCCCGGCGCCGCCGCCTGCCAGGAGAACCTCACCGGGCCCATCGAGATCCCCGACCATCCCCTGGTGCGCCAAGCCGTGCACGACACCATGACCGAGGGCCTCGACATCGACGGGTTGCAGTCGCTGCTGACCGGCATCGGTGAGGGGCGCGTCCGGGTGCACCTGCGCGACACCACCGAGGCGTCGCCCTTCGCCCACGAGATCCTCACCGCCAAGCCCTACGCCTTCCTCGACGACGCCGAGGCCGTCGACCGGCGCACCAACGCCGTCACCCTGCGCCGCGGCCTGCCGCTGGAGCCTTCCACCATGGGGCGCCTCGACCCCGCCGCCATCGCCCGGGTGGAGGAGGAGGTGGCTCCACGGGTGGGCAGCGCCGACGAGCTCCACGACCTGCTGCTCTCGCTGATCGTCACCCCGGCCCGGGCGGCCTGGCGGAGGTGGTTCGACGAGCTGGCGACACGTGGCCGGGTCCGCTCCTCCACCGGCGACGACGGGCTCGAGCGGTGGTGGGCCGCCGAATCCTCGGCCGAGGCCGCGGTCCTGCTCGATAGTGTCGAGGAGCCCGCTCATCCGGTGGAGCAGGTGGCAGCCGCCGTGCTGCGGGGTCACCTCGAGATCACCGGCCCTCGCACCGCCGCTGCCCTCGCCGAGGGGTGCGCCCTTGCCCCTGCCACCGTGGCCGTCGGTCTGGCCGCCCTCGAGCACGGCGGTTTCGCCCTCCAGGGCGCGTTCACCGATCCCGACACGCCACCCGCTCACCCGGAGTCGGTGGAGTGGTGCGCCCGGCGGCTGCTGGCCCGCATGCACGCCTACTCCCGCACCAACCGGCGCAAGGCGGTGGAGGCGGTGAGCGCCCAGGACTTCGTGCGCTTCCTCCTGCGCTGGCAGCACGTGGCCCCCGGCACCCAGCTTCAGGGCCCTGGCGGCGTGCGGGCCGTCGTCGAGCAGCTGCAGGGCTACGAGGCGGCGGTCGCCGCCTGGGAGCCGGAGATCCTGGCTCGGCGGGTGGCCGGCTACCAGCCCGGGCACCTGGACCGCCTGTGCCACGACGGCGAGGTCACGTGGCTGCGCCTGTCCATCGCCGCCGGTGACTCTGACCGTCGAGCCGGCCCGTCCAAGGCCACGCCCGTGGCCCTGGCCTTTCGAGACGACCTGGCCTGGCTACTCCAGGCCATCCGCTTCGAGCAGCGTCCCCACGTGCCGGGCGTGGGGGCCACGGCGGAGATCGTCGAGGTGCTGCGAGCGAAAGGAGCCCGCTTCGTGTCCGAGCTGGCCGACGACACCGGGCGCCTGCGCAGCGACATCGAGGAAGCCCTGTGGGACGGCGTGGCCCGGGGCGTGCTCAGCGCCGACGGCTTCGCCGCCATCCGCTCCCTGGTGGCCGAGCGGGGTGCCCGGGCCCGACCAGCCCGCGGCCTCAGCCGCCGGCGGAGAGGAGCTCCGGCGGGTCCGGGCCGAGCCGCCGGGCGGTGGGCGCTGGTGCCCGACGCCGAGCCGGTGGAGGATGGCGAGACCCTGGCCGAGGCGGTGGCCGACCAGCTCCTCCAGCGATGGGGCGTGGTGTTCCGCGATCTCGCCGTGCACGAGGGCCTCGCCGTGCCGTGGCGCGACCTCCAGCGAGCCCTTCGCCGCCTCGAGGACCGGGGCCTCATCCGCGGCGGCCGCTTCGTCGCCGGCTTCAGCGGCGAGCAGTACGCCCTGACCGAGGCCATGGAGGCCCTGGCCGCCATCCGCAGGCGCGAGCGCTGCGGAGAGCGGGTCACGGTCAACGCCTGCGACCCCCTCAACCTCACCGGAGTGGTCCTTCCCGGCCCCCGCACCCCGGCGGTGCGCACGAACTGCGTCACCTACCTCGACGGTCTGCCCGACCCCGGACCTTGACGCTGTGGATACGCTGGGGCCATGCCCGTGCAAGAGCCGCGTACGGCCTTCGCTGAGTACTGCGAGGCCATCTTCGAGCTCGAGGAAGACGACCTCGAGGTCATCCAGGCCCGCATCGCCGACCGCCTCGACATCTCCCGGCCGGCCGTGTCCGAGATGATCCGGCGCATGGCCACCGAGGGCCTGGTCACCGTCGACGGCGGCATCCACCTCACCGACGAGGGGGTGGTGCTGGCCGAGCAGGTCGTGCGCCGCCACCGCCTGGCCGAGCGCTTCCTCACCGACGTGCTCGGCCTCAACTGGGCTGAGGCCCACCATGAGGCCGGCCGCTGGGAGCACGTGCTCAACGACAAGGTCGAGAAGGCCATCAACCGCCTCCTCGGTGGCCCCACCACCTGCCCCCACGGCAACCCCATCCCCGGCTCCGACTACACCGAGCCCGAGGTGGTCGCCCTGGCCGAGCTGAAGGTGGGGACGGCGTTCGCCGTCACCCGCATCCCCGAGGAGCTGGAGTTCACCCCGGGAGTGCTCGAGTTCCTCGAGGAGAACCTGGTGAAGCCGGGCATGTCCGGGACCCTCACCGCCGCCTCGCCCGACGGGACGGTCACGGTCAACATCGAAGGGCGTCACGTCGGGATCGGCCCCTTCGCCGCCAGCCGGATCCTCGTGTCGCTTCCTGCCGGCGTTCCGGTGTCCTGACACCCAGCGTTCGCCCGAGCCCCCGCGTTGACCCTGGGATGACCGCCTCGTAGGTTAGGCCGGCCTAACCGCCTAACCGCCTAACCGCCTAACCGGTCAGACCCGCTCGACTCGGAGATCCCATGACCCGACGCCGCCTGCTCCCGCTGCTCATGACCGCCACCATGCTCCTCGCCACCTGCGGCGGCTCGGGCGGCGACGGCGGTGGCGACGCCGGCGGTGAAGCCGGCCCGACGCTGACCATCTATTCGGGGCGCAGCGAGGAGCTCGTCCGGCCGGTCATCGAGCAGTTCCAGGACGAGACCGGCATCCGCGTCCAGGTGCGCTACGGCGCCACCGCCGAGATGGCGGGAGCCATCCTCGAGGAAGGCGACAACTCACCGGCCGACGTGTTCTTCGCCCAGGACGCCGGCGCGCTCGGGGCCCTGTCGTCGGAGGGACGCTTCGCCCAGCTCCCCACCGGCGTGCTCGACCAGGTCGACCCGCAGTTCCGCTCGGTGAACGGCGACTGGGTGGGCGTGTCCGGGCGAGCCCGGGTGGCCGTCTACAACACGGCGGCGCTCAACGAGTCGGCGCTGCCCGACTCCATCCTGGGGTTCACCGCCGACCGCTGGAAAGGCGGCAAGATCGGTTGGGCGCCCACCAACGGCTCCTTCCAGGCCTTCGTGACCGCCTTGCGGGTGACGGAGGGCGAGGACGGCGCCCGGGCGTGGTTGGAGGGAATCCAGGCCAACGAGCCCAAGGTCTACGAGAACAACATCGCCATCGTCGAGGCCGCCGGCGCCGGCGAGATCCAGGCCGGGTTCGTCAACCACTACTACCTCCACCGGGTGAAGGCCGAGAACCCTGACTTCCCCGCCGCCAACCACCTCTTCCCCAATGGTGACGTGGGCTCGCTGGTGAACGTGGCCGGGGTGGGCGTCCTCGAAGGCTCCGACCAGCCGGAGGAGGCTCGCCAGCTGGTGGAGTTCCTGCTCAGCGAGCCGGCCCAGCAATACTTCTCCGCCGAGACGTTCGAGATCCCCCTCGTCGACGGGGTGGCGGCCGACCCCTCGCTCCCCCCGCTCGAGACGCTGCAGCAGCCCGACATCGACCTGGCCCAACTCTCGGACCTCGAGGGGACCCTCCGCCTGCTGACCGAGGTGGGCGTCATCTGAGGCCTCGAGGCGGCTCGGCGCCGAGCCGCGCCCTCGCCACCGCCGGGGTGGCGGTCGCCCTGGTGGCGGTGCTGCCGGCCGGCTACCTCGCCGTTCGGGCGGCCGACGGCGGCCTCGACCGCCTTCTGGGCACCGTGGCCTCCGGCCGCACGCTCGAGCTCCTGGTGCGCACCGCCGGCCTGGCCGTGGCGGTGACGGTGACGTCGGTGCTCCTCGCCGTTCCCATGGCGTGGCTGACCGTGCGCACCGACCTGCCCGGCCGCCGGGCGTGGGCCGTGCTCAGCGCCCTGCCCCTGGCCATCCCCACCTACATCGGCGCCTTCGCCTTCGTGGCGGCGCTCGGGCCGCGGGGGATGGTCCGCGACTGGCTGGCGCCGCTGGGCGTGGAGGAGCTGCCCTCGATCTACGGCTTCCCCGGCGCCTGGCTGGCCCTGACGCTGTTCAGCTACCCCTACGTGCTCCTCACCGTCCGGGCCGCCCTGCGCCGCCTCGATCCCAGCCTGGAGGAGGCCAGCCGCACGCTGGGCCGAGGGACGCGGGCCACCTTCTGGCACGTCACCCTGCCGCAGCTGCGGCCCTCGATCACCGCCGGCGCCCTGCTCGTGGCCCTCTACACCCTCAGCGACTTCGGAGCGGTGTCGCTGCTGCGGTTCGACTCGTTCACCCGTGTGATCTACGTGCAGTACCAGGCGTCACTCGACCGGTCGGCCGCCGCCTCCCTGGGGCTGGTGCTGGTGGCGTTGACCGTGGTGGTGCTGGTGGTCGAGACCCGCAGTCGGGGCCAGGCCGCCTACCACCGCCTGCACGCCGGCGGCGGCCGGAAGCCGCCGGTCACCCCCCTCGGGCGGTGGCGGTGGCCGGCGGCGGCGGCCTGCGCCGCCCTGGTGGGTGTCGCCCTGGTGGTCCCCCTCGGCGTGGTCACCTACTGGCTGGTGCGGGGCCTGGCCGCCGGCGAGCCGCTCCGCCTCACCGCCACCCTGGTCGGCCACAGCCTCAGCGCCTCGGCGCTCGGCGCGGTGGCGTCGGTGGCCGCCGCCTGGCCCGTGGCGGTGCTGGCCGCTCGTCACCCGGGCCGGCTCGCCCGCCTGGTGGAGCGGGCGTCCTACGCCGGATACGCCCTTCCCGGCGTGGTCGTCGCCCTGTCGCTGGTGTTCTTCGGCGCCCGGGTGGTGCCGGCGATCTACCAGACCAGGACCATGCTGGTGCTGGCCTACGTGGTGCTGTTCCTGCCCCAGGCGGTGGGGGCCATCCGGGCCTCCCTGCTCCAGGTCAACCCCTCCCTGGAAGAGGCCTCACGCCTCCTGGGACGCTCGAAGGTGGCCACCACCTGGTCGGTGGTGCTGCCGCTGGTCCGTCCCGGCGCCCTGGCCGGCTCGGCCCTCGTCTTCCTCACCTGCATGAAGGAGCTGCCGGCCACGCTGCTCCTGGCGCCGACCGGGTACCAGACCCTCGCCACCCAGGTCTGGAACGCCTCCAGCGAAGCGTTCTTCGGGCGGGCGGCGGCGCCGGCGCTGGCCCTGGTGCTCCTGTCGGCGCTGCCCATGGCCCTGCTCGTGCTACGCGAGTCCGAACGCGAGCCGGCGACGCCGACCACCGGGACGACGGGCCCCGGAGCACCGGAGCCCGACGAGGAGGCGCTGGCGGTTAGTGGTTGGCGGCCGGCACCGGCGTCGTGACCGCCGAGCGGGGCGCGGGCCAGGTGGCCGTCGGCGGCCCCACGTAGGACACCCCCACCCGCTGGCCCCGCCCCACGCACGGCGCCCCCGCCACTCGGGCCCGCAGGCGCAGGCCGCCGTCGAGGGCGACCTCGTAGACGCTGTCGTGGCCGTAGAACTCGACCACTTCCACCGCGCCCCCGTCGCCGGCGTCGACCCGCAGCGCCTCGGGCCGGACCAGCACCTGCACGGGGCCGGCGGCCTCCGCCGTCAACGGCACCGCGCCGACCGGCGTGTGGGCCCAGGCGCCGTCGGCCTCGCCGGCCAGAAGGTTGGCGTCGCCCACGAAGCCGGCGACCCATGCCGAGGCCGGCGAGGCGTAGAGCTCGGACGGCGGGCCCTGCTGCTCGACGGCGCCGTCGCGCAGCACCACCACCTCGTCGCCCAGGACGAACGCCTCCTCCTGGTCGTGGGTGACGAACACCGTGGTGATCTCCAGCTCGGCGAGGAGGCGGTGCACCTCGGCCCGGACCTGGACGCGCAGCGAGGTGTCGAGGTTGGAGAACGGCTCGTCGAGCAGCAGCACCGACGGCCGGGGCGCAAGCGCCCGGGCCAGCGCCACGCGCTGTTGCTGACCGCCCGAGAGCGTGCCCGGCGGTCGGTCGGCCAGACCGGTCAGGCCCACCAGGGCCAGGGCTTCCTCCACCCGGCCCGACCGTCGCTCGGGCCGGGACAGGCCGTAACCGACGTTGGCCCTCACGTCGAGGTGGGGGAACAGCGCCCAGTCCTGGAACACCATGCCGACCTTGCGCTGCTCCGGCGCCACCGACCCGCGCTCGGACGTGAGGAGGCGCCCGCCCACCACGATCTCGCCGACGTCGGGCGTCTCCAGGCCGGCGATGCTGCGTAGCAGCGTCGTCTTCCCGCACCCGCTGGGACCGAGCAGGGCGAGCACGCTCCCCGGCGCCGCACGCAGGGAGACGTCGCGCAGGGCGACCACCGAGCCGAAGGCCTTGCTCAGCCCCCGGACCTCGACCTCGCCGCCGTTCGCCACACCGAACAGCATACGGCGGGCCCCCGAACGGGGTCAGGCCGGGTGCCCGACCATGGGCCGGCCGAGCTGCCGTCCCGCCTACGGTAACGACCGTGCCCGTTCACCAGTCACACCCGTCATGACCACCACCAACCCCAGCCTGGCCATGGCCGGTGGCCCCGCCACCCTCGCCGACCTCCTGCCCCAGAGCCGGGTCCGGACGGTGGCCCTGGTCGTGGGCTTCGCCCTGCTGACCGCCGCTGCCGCCCAGATCACCATCCCCCTGCCGTGGACCCCGGTGCCCGTGACCGGCCAGACGTTCGCCGTGCTGCTGGCAGGGGCCACGCTGGGCTGGCGGGCCGGCGGGGCCAGCCAGCTGCTCTACGTGGCCCTCGGCGCCGGAGGCCTGCCCTTCTACGCCGACGGCGCCAGCGGCTGGCAGGTCGCCACCGGCGCCACCGGGGGCTACCTGGTGGGCTTCGTCCTTGCCGCCGCCCTGGTGGGGCGGCTGGCCGAGCACCGCCAGGACCGCACCGTGTTGACCTCGGTGCCGGCCATGCTGGCGGGCACGGCGGTGATCTACCTGCTCGGAGTCACCTGGCTGGCCTTCGTGATCGACGCCGACGCCACCACCGCCCTGACCCAAGGCCTCCTCCCGTTCGTCATCGGCGACGCGGTCAAGCTCGTCGCCGCCGGCCTGCTGCTGCCCGCCGCCTGGCGGCTGGCCGGCCGGTCGCAGGGACACCGCCCGACCGACTGAAGCTCCGGTCCCCGGCCCCCGGGCTGCCGGCGGGTGCCGTCTGAGCGGCAGGTGCCATCGCCAGAAGAGATTGTGAAAACTCTCACGATCCCTCTAACATGGACCAGGTCGGACACGACGTCCTCCGGACGCGGTCCGTCGCCCCCCGCCCGAACGCACCCCGGAGAAGCCTTCCATGCCAGTCGATGTACCCACGCGCGCCCAGCAACGACGACCGGTCCCCTGGTCGCGCCGGCGCGAGCAGCGCCACCCCGGCGCCACCCCGGCCGTCCCTCGCCGTCCCGGCGCCTCCTTCGAGAGCCCCGATCCCGCCGCCCTGGTGGCCAACCTCGAGGCCAGCGACCGCTTCTGCCGCGACACCACCATCGGGCGGCTGTACCACCCCAACCGCGTCTCCTACCGGGAGATCTCGGCCCAGGACAGCCTGCACGTGAGCGTGGGCGAGGGGAACCACGTCTCGGCCCACGTCGACCGGCACTCGCCGCTGGCCACGAGGAGGTGCAGCGGCCCGGAGTGCCGCTACTCCCTGCTGCGCATCGCCGCCCACAACGTCTCGGGCATGGCCGCCGACATGTGGCGGGTCGTCCGCCGGCGCCGCCAGGAACAGAGCGGCGAGGGCGGCGCCCGGGAGCTCCCCGTGGAGGAGCAGGTCCTCCTCCGTACCGCGGCCCCGCCGGACGCGGTGGGAACGGACGAGCCCGACGGCCGGACGGCTCTCGCCTCAGGCCGCGGCCGGCGCCTCCCCGGACCGGCGGCGAGCGGACAGTGACACGACCAACAGGGTCAGCCCCACGCCGACGAGGATGCTGGTGACGATGATGGCGGCCACCGCCCATCCCGGCATGCCACCGCCACCCTCGCCTGCCGCTGCGGGTTCGTGGAGGGCCGACGCGAAGTACACGTCCTCGGCCTGGTTCTCCTCATCGCCGTTCCGGCTGTCCTGCCAGGCAAAGTACGCGCCCTCGTCGGTCGAGGCCATGCCCACGCTCATGTGGCTGTGGATGTTGTTCGACCACACCCCGATCTCCCGGTTGATGATGCGGTCGCTGATGCGGACGTTGGGAGCGAACGTTCGGCCGCCATCGTCGGACCAGGTGTAGTAGACGTCTTGGTAACCGCCGTGGTTGAACGGGGGGCTGAACTCGTCGGGAAACTGCTCCGGGTAGGGGCTGTTGCGGAAGTCGTACCAGGCGATGTCGACCCGGCCGTTGGGAGCGATGGCGATCCCCGGGTCGTAGTGGTTGACCAGCTCCTGGTCGGCGTCGTCGTTGACGGTCACCCGATCGCCCCACGTTCGGCCCCCGTCGTCGGAGGTGCGCAGGAAGATGTCCACGTCTTCCTTCGTGGGGTCAAACTCCGGCTCCGGGTTGGCGTACCAGACGGCGTACAGCCTCCCCTCATCGTCGGAGGTCAGCAGGTACTTGCGCCCCCCGTAGAACCCGGCGTTGCCCTGGTCGACCTCGGTCCGATCGGACCACGTCTTTCCGTTGTCGGTGGAGCTGCGGTGGTACACCGTGCGCACCACGCCAAAGGGCTCCACGTTCTCGGGCCTGGCGTCGAGGCCGATGGGATAGATGACGTGCACGGTGCCGTCGGGCGCCACGGTGGGACGGGCCTGGTAGCCGCCGCGCTCGTCGGTGAGGTCCACCGGCTCGGCGAAGTTGCGGCCGCCGTCCTCGGATGCCGCCACCATCGCCTTGGCGGCCTTCTCCCCCTCAGCGCCCCGCTGCATCCAACTGACGTAGACGTTGTCGTGGTCGTCGGGGTCGATGGCCACCATGGGGCGGTCATTGTTGTGCAAGCCCTCGTCCTCCTCGACCGGTTCCGGCGAACGGTGCACGAAGTTGGTCTCGAACGTGCGCCCGCCGTCATCGGAGCGGGCCAGGAAGATGTGGAGCGGAAGATCCTCGGCGTCGGCGAACTGCGGATCGCTGGCGTAGAAAGCGACGTAGAGCACGCCGTCACCGTCGAAGGCCAGCGTGGCGTAGGGCCCGTTGATGGCCTTGCGGGAGCACTCCGTCCAGGGCTCCATCATGAGATCGCCGCCGAGGAACCAGCTGCGCCCTCCGTTCACGGACAGGTGCAGGTCACAGCGGAAGTCGTGACGGACCTCGGACTCGACGATCGCCAGCTCCCCGTTGGTGGGGTTCACCGCCAGCTGGGGCGACGAGTGGGCCCGGGTTCGCCTGGGGTTGGGGGTCACCTGCACCGCAGCCGTCGCCTCCGGCGCCTCCGCCTCACCGTTTTCCGGCGCGGCAACGGCCGGCGGCCCCAGCCCCAGCACCGCCACCATCACCACCACCGCGATCCGACATGCTCCTGTCGACGTCATCGCTCGCACGACCCTTCGCTCGGATAGACCGACCGTGGCGACGGTAGCGCAGCGGCTGAGTTAGATCCACGATGCATCTAGGCGCACGGAAGGCCCGCCACCTGGGCCACAGCCGTGTGCCGCCCGTAGGCTGGGAAGATGACCACCTATTCGGTGCCCGGCATCAGCTGTGACCACTGCAAGCGCGCCATCGAGGGCGAGGTCGGCCAGGTCGAGGGCGTCGACCGTGTGGAGGTCGACGTGGCCACCAAGACGGTGGACGTCGTCGGCGAGGCGTCGGAGGCCGCCGTGCGGGCCGCCATCGACGAGGCTGGCTACGAGGTCGCCGGCGTCAACTGACGCGTCAGCGGGTCACGCCTGCTGGTGGGCGCAGGTG
The DNA here is from genome assembly GCA_035942035.1 of Acidimicrobiales bacterium. Taxonomy (GTDB): domain Bacteria; phylum Actinomycetota; class Acidimicrobiia; order Acidimicrobiales; family CADCSY01; genus JAHWJR01. The sequence continues at coordinate 10,721 of DASZDK010000100.1, read as the reverse complement.
CCGTCGAACCCCTGGCGGTGGGTGCCGTCGCAGAAGGGTTTGGTGGCCGAGCGCCCGCACCGGCACAAGACCAGGTCGTCGCCCTCGACCTCGAAGGGACGGCCCTCGTGGTCGAGGAGCGTGACCGGTCCCGTCACCTTCAAGGGCCCGTTGGCCCGCACCTTGATGGTGACCTCGCCCCCACCGGGGTCGCTCATGCCGGGGAAGGCTGGCGCTCGACGAGCACCTCGGGCAGCGGCTCGGAGTGGACCACGGTGAGCCGGCGGGTGGCACGGGTCAGCGCGACGTAGAGCGAGCGCAGGCCCTGGGCCTCCTCGGCAACGATGCGGGCGGGTTCGACCACGAGCACGGAGTCGAGCTCGAGCCCCTTGACCAGGCGCACGGCGAGCACGCTGACCTGGGCCTCGAGTTGCTCGCCGCCCGCCCGACCGTGCCGCTCGCCGCCGGCGTCGAGGGCAGCGCTCACCTCGTCGGCCAGCGAGTCCGGGACCACCACGGCCACATTGCCCTCGCCCACGGCGGCGCGCTCGGCGGCGACCCGCGCCGCCACCTCGGCACCCAGCCGTCCCGGGTCCACCCGGGTCACCTGGGGCGGGTCGCCGCCCTCCCGCACCGACCGGGGCGCCCGCAGCCCGGGGACCGCCGCCGGCAGCACGCGCTCGGCCAGCGACAGCACCGCCGCCGGCGTGCGGTAGGCGATGCTCAGCTCGTGCACCCGGGGCGGCCGGCGGGCCGGGAGGTGGTCGAGGACCTCGTCCCATCCGTCGGGCGCCCACGAACCCGTGGCCTGGGCGATGTCGCCGACCACGGTCATGGAGCCGCCCAGCGACCGCCGAGACAGCATCCGCAGCGCCATGGGCGAGAGGTCCTGCGCCTCGTCGACCACGAGGTGGCCGTAGGATCGGGGCTCCTCGTCGCCGCGCCCGGGGCGGGGGCCGAGCAGGGCCCGGGCCTCGTCCAGCAGCGGGACGTCGGCATCGGTCCACTCTCGCCGGTCGAACGGCTCGCCCCGGGGCCGCTCGAGCGACGCCTGCTCCTCGGCGCCCAGCATGGCTCCCGCCGCCAGGCGGATGAGGGCGCGGGAGCCGAACAGGTCGTGCAGCAACTCGTCAGGAGTCAGCAGCGGCCACATCCACTCCAGCGCGGCGCGGATCTCGTCGTGGCGCCGGAGGCGGTCGCGGACCAGGCTGGGCTCGACCTCGTCGCGGGCGCTGCGGGCCAGCGCCTCCCAGAGGCCCTGCTCGACCAGCCGGCGGCCGGCGTTGTGCGTGCGGGCCCGGCGCCGGGCGGCGGCGATGATGCGCCGGCTGGTCTCCACGTCGGAACGCAGTGAGGTCAGGCCGAAGCCCACGACCAGGTCGCGGCGCAGCGGGCGCTGGCGGTCGCGGACGGCCTTGGCCAGCACGGCGACCATCCGCACGTCGCCCTTGACCCGGACGGCGGCGGGGTCGTCCTGGCGGTCGCCGACCGTCTCGGGGACCAGGTCGGCGGGCACCGCCAGCTCCACCCCCGCCTCGCCCAGCGAGGGCAGGACCCGCTCGACGTAGCGCAGGAACACCCGGTTGGGCCCGACCACCAGGACCCCCTGGTCCTCCAGCGGGAAGCGGTGGGTGTAGAGCAGGTAGGCGGCCCGGTGCAGGGCGACCACGGTCTTGCCCGTCCCCGGCCCGCCCTGGACCACCACCACCCCGCCCAGCTCCGAGCGGATGATCTCGTCCTGCTCGGCCTGGATGGTGCCGACGATGTCACCGAGACGCCCGGAGCGCGGTCGGGCCAGGCTGGCGAGGAGCACCTCCCGGCCGGCGAGACCGGCGCCGGCAGCCTCCTCGTCCCCACGCTCGCCGGCGCCGAAGACCTCGTCCTCCACGGCAAGGAGGCGGCGCCCCCGGGTGGCGAAGTGGCGGCGCCGGGCCAGGCCCATGGGGTGGCGACCGGTCGCCCGGTAGAAGGGCTCCGCGATGGGCGCCCGCCAGTCGACCACCACCGGTTCCTGGTGCTCGTCGGCGACGGCGACCCGGCCGATGTAGAACCGCTCGGCGGTGTCCTCCGGGTCGATGCGGCCGAACACGAGGGCGGCGTCGCCCACGTCGAGCTGGGCCAGGCGGTTGCGGATCGTCCCCTCGACGACCTCACCCTCCACCCGGGTCTGGTGGGTGCCGCCCCGCCCCACGGTGGTGAGGCCGCGGAGGCGGAGCACCCGGCGGCGCGCCTCCTCCAGGCACTGGTGGGCCCAGTCGAGGTAGGCCTGCTCGTACTCCAGCTCGGAAGATCCGGCCATGGCCCTCGTCGGGTCGTCGAATGGGGACCGGCCATGCTACGGCGCCGTGGGCCGGACCGGGGCCGGTCGACACACCCGCCCGAGCGCCCGGCACTCGTACCCTCGGGTCGGTGGGAGGCATCGGGCTGGTGCTGGGCGGCGGGGGGCTCGTGGGCCACGCCTGGCACCTGGGGGTGGGCGCCGCCCTGGCCGACGCCACCGGCTGGGACGCCCGCCGGGCGGCCGTGGTGGTGGGGACCTCGGCGGGGGCGGTGACCGGCGCGGAGCTGCGGGCCGGCTTCCATCCCTACGACCTCCTGCGCCCGGGGGTGGGCGCGGCCCCGCTCAGCCGACCCCATCCCGTGGTGGGACCGCCCTCCCGCCGCCCGGCCTGCCTCTCGCTGGCCGTGCGGGCGCTGGCGCCGTGGCGGCTGCGGCCCGGGCTGGCGGCGGCCGGGCTGCTGCCCCGCGGCCGCCGCGACCCCGCCATCATCCGCGATGCGGTAGCCGGCCTGTCCGACCGGCGCTGGCCCGAGGACCCTCTGTGGGTGTGCGCCGTCCGCCTCGATGACGGCCGGCGGGTGGTGTTCGGGCGCGACGCGGGAGTCCACGTCGACGTGGGGACCGCCGTGGCAGCGTCCTGCGCCATGGCCGGGTTCTTCACGCCCGTGCCCGTCGGCGGGCACGACCACGTCGACGGCGGCGCCCACTCCGCCACCAACGCCGACGTCCTGGCCGGCGCCGGCCTCGACCTGGTGGTGGTGTCGGCACCGCTGTCCCTGCGCCCGGCCGCCGGCCAACGCCGGCTTCGCCGCCGGCCGCCCGGCCCGGCCCGGGCCCAGCGCCTGGCCCACGCCGCCCGGCTACGGCGGGAGCTGTTGGCGCTGCGCCGGCAGGGGACGCCCGTCCTGGTGCTCGAGCCCGAGCCTGACGACCTGGCGGTGATGGGGGGCATCGCCGCCTCCATGGACTTCGATCGCCGAGTGGCGGTGGCCGAGCAGTCCCGGGCCGGGGTGCGGCGGCGACTGGATCGCCCGGAGGTGGCCTGGGAACGGTCGGCGCTGGCGGCAGCGGCGCAGCGCCGGTGAGAGCAGCCTCGCCGCGGCCCGCCGGTACGGTGGCCGAGGTGTGCCACGCCCTCCCCGACGCGCCGCCCCCGCCGGCGCCGGTCCTGCTCGACGCCTGCCGGGGCCGGCCCACGTCGACGGTCCCGGTGTGGTTCATGCGCCAGGCCGGGCGCTCGCTGCCCGAGTACCGCGAGCTGCGGGCCCGCTACGCGTTCTCCGAGATCGTGCGCCAGCCAGAGCTGGCCGCCGAGGTGACGCTGCAGCCGGTGCGCCGGCTGGGCGTCGACGCCGCCATCCTGTTCAGCGACATCGTCACTCCGCTGGAAGCGGTGCTGTCGGGCATCGACATCTCCCCCGACCGGGGACCGGTCGTCCACCAGCCCTTCCGCTCCGCCGCCGACCTCGACCGCCTCCGGCCCCTGGAGCCGGCGACCGACCTGCCCTACGTGGCCGAGACCATCCGCCTGGTGCGCCGGGAGCTGCCGGCCGGCGTGGCCCTCATCGGTTTCGCCGGCGCCCCCTTCACGCTGGCCAGCTACCTGGTGGAAGGGGGCAAGTCCAACGACTACCGCCGAACCAAGGCGCTCATGTACGGCGACCCGGCGCTGTGGGCGCTCCTGGTGGAGCGGCTGGCCGACATCACCCTGGCTGCCCTCGACGCCCAGGTGGCCGCCGGCGCCCAGGCCGTCCAGCTGTTCGACTCGTGGGCCGGGGCCCTGTCGGAGGCCGACTACCGCCGCTACGCCCAGCCGGCCTCGGCGCGGATCCTCGACGGGCTCGCCGGCAATGGGGTGCCCCGGATCCACTTCGCCGTGGGGGCGGGCCACCTCCTCGAAGCCGTGGGCCAGGCCGGGGCCGACGTCGTCGGGGTCGACTGGCGGACACCGCTCGACGCCGCCCGCCGCCGCCTGGGACCGTTGGCGGTGCAGGGCAACCTCGACCCCACCGCCCTGTTCGCTCCTCCCGAGGTCCTCGACACCAAGGTGCACGAGGTGCTGGCCGCCAACGGGGGGCGGCCGGGGCACGTGTTCAACCTCGGCTGGGGCGTGCTGCCCGAGACCGATCCTGGAGCGCTGCGACGGGTGGTCGAGCTCGTGCACGCCGAGGGCGCCGGCGCCGGCGGGACCTCGGCCGAGGGTGCGGTGGAGCCGGCGGCCGAGCCGGCGGCCGACCCGGGGTGAGCGACGCCGCCCCCGTGGGCGTGGCGGTCATGGCCTACGGGACCCCGCGCCGGCCCGACGACGTCGAGTCCTACTACACCCACGTCCGGCGGGGCCGGCCGCCGTCGCCCGAGCTGCTCGACGACCTGGCCCGCCGCTACGCCGCCATCGGCGGGATGTCGCCGCTGGCCCGGCGCACCGAGGCCCAGGCGGCGGTGGTGGCCGGCGCCCTCGAGGCGCGGGCCGCGGGGCGCTTCCACGTGGAGGTGGGCTACAAGCACGCCCCGCCGTTCGTGGAGGACGCCGTCGAGCGCCTCCTCGCCACCGGCGCCGAGCGCCTGATCGGCCTCGTGCTCGCCCCCCACTACAGCGCCGCCTCGGTGGGCGAGTACCTGGGCCGGCTGCGGGCGCAGGCCGACGAGCTCCGACCCGGAACCCCGGTGGCCGCCGTCGAAGGTTGGCACCTCGAGCCCACCTACCTCGCCTTCCTGGCCGACCAGGTCCGCCAGGGGCTGGAGGGACTGCCGGCCGCCACCAAGGTGCTGTTCAGCGCCCACTCCCTGCCCCAGCGGGTGCTCGCCGCCGGCGACGGCTACGCCGACCGGGTGCGGGAGACGGCGGCGGCGGTGGCCGTCGAGGTGGGGCTGGCGCCATGGGCCGGCTGGGCCGTCGCCTGGCAGAGCGCCGGGCGCACCCCCGAGCCGTGGCTGGGGCCCGACCTGCTGACCGTGCTCACCGACCTGGCCGGCACCGGGCGGGCCGAGGGGGTGCTGGTGTGCCCCTGCGGGTTCGTGTCCGACCACCTCGAGGTGCTCTACGACCTCGACATCGAGGCCCGGGCCCGCGCCGGCGAGCTCGGGTTGGCCTTCGCCCGCACCGCCGTGCCCAACGACGACCCCCGCGTGCTGGGCGCCCTGGCCGACCGCCTGGTGGCCCTGGCCGGCGACTGAGCCCCGGCGGCAGCGAGGTGGCGCCAGCGAGGGTCGTGGTGGTGGGCGGCGGGATCGCCGGCCTCAGCGCCGCCCACGAGTTGGCGGGCCGGCCCGGCGTGACGGTGACGCTGTGCGAGGCCGGCGAGCGCCTGGGCGGCAAGGTCCGCACCGAGGCCTTCGCCGGGACGGACCTCGACCTGGGGCCCGACGCCTTCCTGGCCCGCCGACCGGAGGCGGTGGCGCTGTGCCGGGAGCTGGGGCTGGAGGACGAGCTGGTGGCCCCGGCGGCGACCACGGCATGGGTGTGGGTGGGTGGGCGGCTGCGGCCGCTGCCCGCCGGCACGGTCCTCGGCGTCCCCACCCGGCTGGGCCCCCTCGCCCGCGCCGGCGTGCTCTCGCCCGTCGGCCTGGCCCGCGCCGCCCTCGAGCCCCTCCTGCCCGGCCGGCCGCTGGCAGGCGACGCCGCCCTCGGGACGGTGGTCCGGCGCCGGCTCGGCGCCGAGGTCCACCGGCGCCTGGTCGACCCCCTGGTCGGGGGCATCAACGCCGGCACCACCGACCGGCTGAGCATCGAGGTCTGCGCCCCCCAGCTGGCCGCCGCCGCCCGCCGCTCGCCCAGCCTGGTGCGGGGGGTGCGGGCGGTGACCGCGGGGACGGGTTCCGGCGCCGGCGCCGGCCCGGTGTTCCTCACCATTCCCGGGGGGCTGGGTCGGCTGGTCGACGCCCTGTCCAGCCGGCTGGACGCCGCCGGCGCCGAGGTGCGCACCGGCGAGGCGGTGCGGGCGCTGGCGCCCGGCGGGGACGGCACCTACGTGGTGACCACCGCCTCGGGCCCCGTCGTTGCCGACGCCGTGGTGGTGGCGCTCCCCGCCCCCGCCGCCGGCCGGCTGGTGGCGCCCCACGCGCCCGGCGCCGGGGCCACCCTCGCCGCCATCGACCACGCATCGGTCGCCCTGGTCGCCCTGGCCTACCCGGACTCCGCGGTGCCCCGGCCGCTCGACGGGAGCGGCTTCGTGGTCGCCGCCGGCCAGGGGCGGCTCATGACTGCCTGCTCGTGGGCCTCGAGCAAGTGGGCCCACCTGGCCCGGCCCGGGCAGGTGCTCCTGCGGGCCTCGGCCGGGCGGGCGGGCGACGAGCGGGCCTCGGCTCTCGACGACGACGCCGTGGTCGCCCGGCTGCGCCTGGAGCTGGGCGCCGCGCTGGGCATCACCGCCCCGCCGAGCGAGGTGCGGGTCACCCGCTGGCCCGGCGCCTTCCCCCAGTACGCGCCGGGGCACCTGGGCCGCATGGCCGCCGCTGAGGAGGAGCTGGCCACCCGCCTCCCCGGCGTGAGCCTGGCCGGCGCCGCCCTCGCCGGCGTCGGCCTGCCCGCCTGCATCGGCTCGGGGCGGGTGGCGGCCCGGCGAGCGCTCGAGGCGGCGTCCCCTCCGTCGTGAACTCGGGTGCACCAAGATCTGGACTCCCTCCAGCATCGGCGCTAGGTTGCGGACGTGCCCAGCAAGGAACCATCGGCTGCGCTTCTCCGCCGGCACGGCATGCACGTCACGGCCCAGCGGCTGGCGGTGCTCCATGCGGTGTCCGACCGACCGCACAGCACCGCTGACGACGTCTACACGGTCGTACGGGCCGACATCGGCGCCATCTCGCGTCAGGCAGTGTACGACGCCCTCGCCGCCCTCACCGACAAGGGCCTCTTCCGGCGCATCCAACCGGCCGGGTCCTCGGCCCGCTACGAGGGCCGGGTCGGGGACAACCACCATCACCTCGTCTGCCGCACGTGCAGGCGGATGGTCGACGTCGACTGCGCCGTCGGCGACACGCCGTGCCTCACGGCCGCCGACGGCTCGGGCTACGAGATCGACGAAGCCGAGGTCACCTACTGGGGCCGGTGCCCCGAGTGCGCGGTGCGCCCATCCGTCTCGCCCGGCGGATGAGAGCGGCAAGCGTGCGACGACAGCTGGGCGACACAGCCTTTGATCCACGGCAACCAAGCGATGAAGGAGAAGGACCGACGTGACTGACAGCGGCAGCGAGAGCGAGAACCCAGTACTCCCGTCCCCGACTCCCGAGCGGACTCGGCCTCGGACGAACCGGGACTGGTGGCCGAACCAGCTGGATCTGCAGGTTCTCCACCAGCACTCGCCCCTGTCCGATCCGATGGGCGAGGAGTTCGACTACGCGAAGGAGTTCAAGACCCTCGACCTCGACGCGCTCAAGCGGGACATCGCCGAGGTGATGACGACCTCGCAGGACTGGTGGCCGGCCGACTACGGCCACTACGGGCCGCTGTTCATCCGGATGACCTGGCACGCCGCAGGCACGTACCGCATCGCCGACGGCCGGGGCGGTGGTGGCGACGGCGCTCAGCGCTTCGCACCGCTCAACAGTTGGCCGGACAACGCCAACCTCGACAAGGCCCGCCGGTTGCTCTGGCCGGTCAAGCAGAAGTACGGCCGGAAGATCTCCTGGGCCGATCTGATCGTCTTCGCCGGCAACTGTGCCCTGGAATCGATGGGGTTCGAGACGTTCGGCTTCGGCTTCGGGCGCGAGGACATCTGGGAGCCCGAGGAGATCTTCTGGGGCCCTGAGGACACGTGGCTCGGCGACGAGCGCTACAGCGGCGACGACCGGGAGCTCACCGGTCCGTTCGGCGCCGTGCAGATGGGCCTCATCTATGTGAACCCGGAGGGGCCCAACGGCAACCCCGACCCGTTGGCCGCCGCCATCGACATCCGAGCGACGTTCACTCGGATGGCCATGAACGACGAGGAGACGGTCGCCCTCATCGCCGGTGGCCACACCTTCGGCAAGTGCCATGGTGCGGTCAGCGCGGAATACGTCGGCCCGGAACCCGAGGCATGTCCCGTCGAGCACCAGGGCCTCGGCTGGAAGAACACCTTCGGCACCGGCAAGGGCGCCGACACGCTGACCAGCGGGCTGGAGGGGGCGTGGACAAAACAGCCGACGACGTGGGACAACGGGTTCCTCGACAACCTGTTCGACTACGACTGGGAGCTCACGGAGAGCCCCGCCGGCGCCAAGCAGTGGACCCCCAAGGACCCCGAGGCCCAGGGCACCGTGCCCGACGCCCATGATCCGTCGAAGCGGCACGCCCCCATGATGCTGACGACGGACCTCGCGCTGAAGCTGGATCCGATCTACGGGCCCATCGCCAAGCGCTTCCACGAGCACCCTGACCAGTTCGCAGAAGCGTTCGCCAAGGCGTGGTTCAAGCTTTTGCACCGTGACATGGGGCCCGGCTCCCGCTACCTCGGCCCATGGGTCCCTGAGCCGCAGCTGTGGCAGGACCCCGTCCCCGAGGTCGACCACGACCTGATCGGCGACGACGACATCGCTGCTCTCAAGGGCACGATCCTCGCATCGGAACTGTCCGTCTCACAGCTGGTCTCCACCGCGTGGGCCTCGGCGGCGAGCTTCCGCGGCACCGACAAGCGTGGCGGAGCCAACGGGGCCCGGATCCGCCTGAACCCGCAAAAGCACTGGGAGGCCAACGAACCGGCCGAGCTGGCCACGGTGCTGGCGACCCTCGAGCAGATCCAGGACGACTTCAACAGCTCGCAGTCGGGCGGGACGAGGGTCTCGCTGGCCGACCTGATCGTCCTGGGCGGTAGCGCGGCCATCGAGCAGGCGGCGAGGAATGCCGGGCACGACGTCACGGTCCCGTTCGCGCCGGGGCGCACGGACGCCTCGCAGGACCAGACCGACGGCGAAACCTTTTCCGTGCTGGAACCGCCCGCAGACGGGTTCCGCAACTACCTCCGAGCCGGAGAAAAGCTGCCGGCGGAGACCTTGCTGCTCGACCGGGCCAACCTGTTGACCCTGACTGCTCCGGAGATGACGGTGCTGGTCGGCGGCATGCGGGCCCTGAACGCGAACTTCGGGCGCTCCCGGCACGGCGTCTTCACCGACCGACCCGAGACCTTGACCAACGACTTCTTCGTGAACCTGCTCGACATGGGCACGGAGTGGAAGCCCTCCGTCTCCTCGGAGAACGTGTACGAGGGCCACGATCGGGTGACGGGCGAGCTCAAGTGGACCGCCACCGCCGTCGACCTGGTCTTCGGTTCCAACTCCCAGCTCCGAGCCATCGCCGAGGTGCACGCATGTGACGACTCCAAGGAGAAGTTCGTGCGTGACTTCGTGGCTGCCTGGGACAAGGTCATGAACCTCGACCGCTTCGACCTCGCCTGAGCGAGGTCTCCCGTCACCGCCAGAACCGGGCGACGGCCTCCAGCACCTGGGATCGTTCCCACCGGCTCCCGGGCAACCAGAATCGGTGCACGAGCCCGGGCGGCGGCAGAGGCGGTGGCCGGGGCCACCGCCAGGAGGGCCAGGATGCTCAGCCCACCGGTGCCGAACCGCCACTGCGTCGTGGTGCGCAGCTCCCAGGTGAGCAGGACGGCGGTGCGGCGAAGCTCGTCGCGAGCACCGGGGCGCAGGTGCCGCAGCACGGCCACCTCGACGAGGAGCTGGGCGCCGGTGGCGAGCGCGGCCAGCAGCGCCAGCGGCGCCACGGGAGCCGGCGCCACCGCTCGCCCGCCTCCAGGCGGTCGGTGCACAGGTCGCACTTGCGCACGATCCCCCGGGCGGGGTTGTAGCGGGGCACCTCGTAGGGGCAGTCATGGTTCAGTAGCGGCACCCGATGCAACTCTCGTCGAGGTGGGCGACCACGCGGTGACCGGGTCCTTCTCGTAGGCGTTGGCCGGGCAGCCCTGGAGGCAGGCCGGATCCACGCAGTGGTGGCACGAAGCGGTCACCGTCTGGCGGTAGGGACGCTCGGCACCCCCGGGCCCGCACCCCCCCCACCGAGCGCCACGATTCGCCGTCGTCCAGACCGTTCATGACGTGGCAGGCGGTGACGCAGGCCTTGCACCCGGTGCAGGCGTCGAGGTCGACCACGAAGCCGTACTGCTGGCCCGGCCCGGGCTGGCTCAGGGGGACGAGCGCGCGGTGGTAGCGGGCCTGGGCGGGCACGGCGTCGCTCGCCGGGCGCCGGACGAAGCGCTCCACCGGGGTCGGGTCGGCCCGGGCCAGGTAGTGGTCGATCGCCGCAGCTCGTCGGCGCCGGCCCGGTCGAGCGCACCGGCGACGGTCACCAGGCCGGTGCCGGCGCCGGCGCCGGCACCGTCAGCGGCGCCTCGGGCGCGGTCGGGCCCGGCGGGTCCCAGGTGCGCACGAAGGCGGCCGACAGCCGCTCCAGGTCGGTGCGGCCACCACCGTGGGCGACAGTCCGCCGGCCGGGCTCGAGCAGGCCGTCTCGCCAGGCGGCGTAGTCGTAGCGGTA
>DASZDK010000099.1:0-4426 GCA_035942035.1 Acidimicrobiales bacterium | reverse complement strand
ACGCCCGGCCGCGTACGGCGTAGCGAGGGAGGCGGCGATGACCGACAGCAACTTCACCGACTGGCTCTACGTGGTCCTGCCCTTCGTGGTCTACGGCGCCTCGGTGGTGGCCCTGGCCGTCGCCGGTAGCCACGACCCGGGCGACGAGCCGTTCACGGCCTTCCTGCGCCGCATCTCCCGGAGCCTCCAGCGCCTCACCGGCTACCCGGGCTGGGTCATGGCCGGCGTGCTCAGCGGCCTGCTCATGTTGTGGGTGGGCATGATCGGCGTGTACTGGGACGTCGCCTTCCACATCGACCGGGGCCGCGACGACGTGCTGTTCACCCCGTCCCACACCATGATCGTGCTGGCCCTGGGGGGGCTGGTGTACTCGGCCGGTGTGGCCATCGTCTTCGCCACCCTCGAGCGGGCCCGAGCCGGGCTGCGAGTCGCCGGGGTGCAGGTGCCGTGGTCAGCCATGGCGCTCGGTGCGCTGGGCCTGGGAGGGCTCGCCGGCTTCCCGCTCGACGACCTCTGGCACAGGGCGTTCGGGATCGACGTCACCCTGTGGAGTCCGACCCACCTCATGCTCGTCGGCGGCGGGGGCACGGCGCCCATCGCCCTGTGGCTGATGCTCGCCGAGGGCAGGCGCCAGGCCGCACCCACCGCCCTCGGCCGCGTCGTCTCGTTCATCGTCGCCGGCGCGGTGCTCACCGGCCTGACCGTCCACCAAGGGGAGTTCGACTTCGGCGTTCCCCAGTTCCAGGTGCTCTACCTGCCCCTCCTGGTGGCGGCGGCGGGTGGCTTCGCCCTGGTGGCGTCCCGTCTGGCCCTCGGGCCCGGAGGCGCGGTGGGTGCGGTCGTCGCCTATCTGGTCCTGCGCAGCTGCGTCGCCCTCCTGGTGGGAGGAGCGCTGGGCCACACCGTTCCTCGCTTTCCCCTGTACCTGGCCGGCGCCGTCGCCGTCGAGGCGGTGGCGTGGTGGCTCGGGACCGAACGGCGACTGCGGTTCGCCGTCGTGGCCGGCGCCGCCATGGGCTCGATCGGGGTGGCCGGGGAGCTGCCGTGGGTGGCCGCCCTCGACTGGTTCCACGTCTCCGCATCGGTCGTCCCCAAGGCGGCCGTGCTGGCGCCGGTGGCCGGCGTGGCGGCGGCGGTGCTGGCCGCCGGGTTGGCCCGCGTGGTTCCCGGTGGCCGGCGGATCGGCGCAGGGGCCGTGGCCCTGGCGCTGGCCAGCCTGCTCGTCGTGCTCGCCTACCCCCTGCCCCGGGACGTGGGCGAGGTGGAGGCAGTGATCCGCCTCCGCCCAGCGGGTTCGCTCACCGAGGTCGAGGTCGAGGTGCACCCGCCGGACGCCATCGATGGCGCCACCGCCTTCGGCATCGTGGCCTGGCAGGGCGGTGGCCGGGTCGTCGCCGAGCTACGTCCGGTGGGGCCCGGGCGCTACGTGACGGCCGAGCCGGTGCCGGTGAGCGGTTCGTGGAAGACCATGGTCGGCCTCCAGCGTGGCTCCGAGGTCATGGCCGCACCGATCTACCTTCCGCCGGACCCCGAGATCGGTGCCGAGGCCTTCCCTGCGCTTCCGGAGCGGCGAGTCGCCTTCGTGCGCAACACCGACATCCTGCTCCGCGAGGCGCACCGAGGGCCCGGGTGGGCCGCGGCCGTCGGCTACAGCGGCCTGGCGGTCACGGTGGCGGGCTGGCTCGCCCTGCTCGCCCTGTGCGCGGTGCGCATCTCCCGGGACCGGGACGCCCGCCCGCCCGGCGACCGCCCCGGCACCGAGCCGGTCCGTGATGCGGGAGCCGCTCAGTTGACGTAGCCGAACTTCTCGGCGTGCTCCTTCTGGCCGGCCACGAGCAGCAGGTCGTCCTCGTCGATCAGGGTGTCGGGCGTGGCGTAGGTGAAGGTTTGCCCCTTGGGCTTGACGCAGACCACCGTGACCCCGAAACGTCCACGAACTCCCGCGTCCCCGAGCGTCTTGCCGATCAGGGCCCGGGGTGCCCTGGTCTCCACCAGGGCGAAGTCCTCATCGAGCTCGATGTACTCCATCATCCGGCCGGTGACGAGGTGGGCCACCCGCTCTCCCATGTCGGACTCCGGGTAGACCACGTGGTGGGCGCCCACGCGATCGAGGATCCGGCCGTGGGCGTCGCTGATGGCCTTGGCCCAGATGTTCTCCACCCCGAAGTCGACCAGCGCGACGCAGGTCAGGATGCTGGCCTCGATGTTGCCCATGCCCACCACGGCGTGGGTGAACTCCTCCACCCCGAGTTGGCGCAGCGAGACGGTGTTGGTGCAGTTGGCGGCGACCACGTGGGTCAGCACGTCGGCATGGGACTGGACGACCTCCTCGTCGCTGTCGACGCCGAGGACCTCGTGGCCCAGCGTGGTCAGGGTCTGGGCGATGGCGCTGCCGAAGCGGCCCAGGCCCACGACCAGGACCGGGGACCCGGGCCCGTCCTCGGGCGGGCGAGCGATGGGCTGGTGGTCGGCGAGGCGACGGCTCAGCGATCGCAGGTTCTTCGCCAATGATCGGCCTCTCTTCCGGATAGCGGTACTGGGGCCGGCGCTGGCGCAGCACCAAGGCGGCGGCAAAGGTCCACGGCCCGATGCGCCCGAGGAACATCAAGACGATGAGGACCAGCTGGGCAGGGGCGGCCAGGTCCGGGGTGATCCCGGTCGACAGGCCCACCGTGCCGAAGGCCGAGAAGGCCTCGAACATGGCGCTCGGCAACGACGACGTGCTCACCGCCATGAGCAACAGCGTGCCCCAGACGCCCAGGGTCAACCCCACCAGCGCCACGGTGAGCGCCTGGCGCTGGGCGGCGGGGGGGACCCTCCGACGGAAGAGCTGGACGTCGGGCTCCGCCCGTATCTCCGCCCACATCATGAAGCCGAGCACGGCGAAGGTGGTCAGCCGGATGCCTCCGGCGGTCGACGCGCTGCCGCCACCGATGAACATCAGCATGGTGGTGACCAGCAGCGTGCTCTCGTTGGCCGATCCGTAGTCGATAGTCGTGAAGCCGGCCGTCCTAGGACTGGCGCCCTGGAACGTCCCCGTGAGCAGCTTCTCGGGCCACGCCAGCGGTCCCATGGTGGCGGGGTTGCTCCACTCGAACCAGAGGAAGGCGCCGACGCCGGCGACCAGCAGCACGCCGGTCGTGTAGAGGGTCAGCTTGGTGTGCAGCGACCACCGCGCCGGGCGCAGGAACGACCGGCGCAGGTCGACCAGCACCGGGAAGCCCAGGCCCCCAACCACCAATCCTCCCAGCACGGGGACCACCATCCACGGGTCACCCACGAACTCGACGAGGCTGTCGGAGAACAGGTCAAAGCCGGCGTTGTTGAACGCCGACACCGAGTGGAACACGCCGAGGTAGATGGCCCGCAGCGGCGGTTCGCCCTCCCCGAGCGCCAGCTTCAGCGCCAGTGCCACCGCGGTGACGCCCTCGAAGACCACGGTGAACCACGCCACGCCGACGAGGATCCGCCGGATGTCGCCCAGCCCGACCGCCCCGGTCTCGGCCTGGGTGAGGAGCCGCCGGCGCAGTCCCAGGCGGTGGAAGATGGCCACGGCCAGCAGCGAGGCCAGGAACATGATCCCGAAGCCACCGACCTGGATCAGCGCCAGGATGACCGCCTCGCCGAAGCCCGACCAGTAGGTGGCCGTGTTCTCCACCACCAGCCCAGTCACGGTCAGCGCCGACGTGGCCGTGAAGGCGGCGGTCAGCAGCGGCGCCCGACCCGCTTCGGCGGTCGCCACCGGCAGCGACAGCAGAACCGTCCCCACCGAGATGACCGAGACGAAGGCGCCGGCGATGAGCCGGGCGGGGTACCGGGGGTTGGGGCGGCGACCTCGCATTCCGCCCCCCTCTTTGCCCCGCGTCGAGCTGACCGGCGCGGTCACCCGAGCAGGTCTTCTCGTGGCCGGCCATGGGGGCCGGGTGGCACCGACATCAGCCGGTCAGTCTGTCGGAGCGGTGCCTCTGGCGCATGTGAGACCTCGTCCACAACGGGCAGGCCGTGACCTCGGCGGCGAAGCTGATCACGAAGCCGGAGAGTTGAGGCAGCCAGCGTGTACCAGTCGTCTGGCCGGCGGCCTTCCTGTTCCACTCGGAGCCCGCCCCTGTGCTCGACGTCGGGGTGGCTAGCACGCGGTGGCGGGCGAGCGGGTGGTGATGTCACTGGGTCCCGTCAGGACCCGGCAAGGTGGGTCTGGTAGCGCCCTGTGCCGGGCACTTCCGTGGGACTGTCCGGTCCCGGTACCCGAGCGACGAAGTGGATCCGGTAGGTCTGTGACAGTGCCCCTTGGTTCCTAAGCCGCATTGATCCTCCTCGGTCTACCGCCGGGGTTGGCGAAGGCCCCGTGCTCCTTGGATCGGTCGTGGCGGATGGGGTGGGTGCGCACGAGCTTGCCCTCGAAGCTGATCTGCACGCTGTCGGCCAC
>DASZDK010000098.1:0-2711 GCA_035942035.1 Acidimicrobiales bacterium | reverse complement strand
CGGCTTCAACGACGCCACCACACCGGAGCGAGGCGAGGTGCAGCGGCGCTTCCGCGCCCTGGTCCGCTCCGCCCACCCCGACCACGGAGGAGCCAGCGAGGGTGCCGCCCAGCGCATCTCCGAGCTGAGCGAGGCCCGCCGTATCCTCCTCGCCGCCGGCTGAGGTCGTGACCGCCCTTTTCTCTCCTTCGCCGGCCGCCGCGCTTCTCGCCCCGGGCGCCGGCAGCGGTCGTGACCACTCGTGTTTGACGGCCATCGAGGCGGCGCTGGCGCCCCTGCCCGTGGAACGCATGGACTTCCCCTACCGCAGGCGGGGCGGCACGGCTCCCGACCGGGCGCCGGTGCTGTTGGCTGCCGTGGTGCAGACGGCCTCTGCCCTGGCCACCGCACACGCGCTCGACCCGGCGGGCCTGGTGCTGGGTGGGCGTTCGATGGGCGGGCGCATGTGCTCGATGGCGGTGGCCGAGGGTCTGCCGGCCGCCGGGCTGGTCCTGGTGAGCTACCCCCTGCACCCACCGGGACGGCCGGATCGGCTCCGCACCGCCCATCTGCCGGACATCGCCGTCCCGTGCCTGTTCGTGTCCGGCACCAGGGATGCCTTCGCCACCCCGGCGGAGCTCGAGGCGGCCACCGCGGCCATCCCTGCGCCGGTCGAGCACGTATGGGTGGAGGGCGGCCGCCACGACCTCAAGGGCGCCGACCAGAAGGTGGCGACGGCGGTGGCGGCGTGGGTGCGGGCGCTGGGGCCGCCGGTGAGACGTCCTGCGGGTTGAGCTCCTCCAGCTCCCGGTGCGCCGTCTCGGGATAGGCGGCGAGCACCAGCACCACCAGCACCGCCGGCCCCAGCGACAGGACCGTCAGGGCGGGGCCGAGGCCCCCCAGGCGGTCGGAGAGGTTGCCGGCCACCAGCAGCCCGAGGATGCCGCCCGCCACACCGACGATGCCGATGACCCCGTTGGCCCGGCCCCGCAGGGAGGTGGGGAACAGTTCGGGCCCGTAGACCCCGAGGGCGGGAAGCACGGCGCCGCCCACCACCGCGCCCACCACCGACCACGCCCACAGCGGCCACCCGTTGCTGGCGAACATGAGCACGGTGGCGCCCACGCCGCCGGCAAGGCCGACGGCGCCCACCAGCCGCCGCCCTCGCACGTCGGCGAGCCGGCCGCCGACGACCACACCGATGGCCCCCGGCGTGTTGGTCAGCAGGGTCAGCAGCGAGATGCGGGCGGCCGAGAAGCCTCGCTCGTCGCGGAGGAACTCGTTCTGGAACTGGGAGGCGGGCGTGGTGAACACAGCCAGCAGGAAGGCGGAGGCGGCCAGCAGCACCAGCCGGCGGCTGTTGCCTCGCATGGCCACGCCGGTGCGGGCGACGGTGAACCGTCGACTCTCGGGGAGCAGGCGGGCGATGCTGCGTGTCAGGGGGAGCGCGGCCAAGGGCAGCAGGTACACCACCCGCCACCCGCCGGTGCCCAGATCGGCCAGGGGCAGGGCGAGGACGCACAGTCCTGCGCCAAGGCCGCCGGCCATGCCGAGCACGCTGACGGCGTAGGCCCTGGAGCTCCGTGGCATCTCCTCGGCGGCCACGATGCCGATGAGGACGGCCAGGGCGGTCGAGAAGGCCCTGGCCACCAGCTGGGTGGCGCCCAGCCACGGCAAGGAGGGGGCCAGCGCGCCGGTGGCGGCGGCCAGGCACCCGCCGACGGCACAGACAATGAGCAGGGGCCGGCGGCCTCGCCGGTCGGCCACGGCCACCAGGACGACGGCGAGCAGGACCCCAGCCCGCACCGCGGCCAACGTGTAGCCCTGGGGACGGACGTCGGCCACGCCGAAGTCCCGGGCCGCGTAGGTGACCGTTTGGGTCAGCAGCGTGCCGAGGTAGCCGGCGATGACCGAGGCGGCGGCCATCACCCCCAGGACCGACGCCGCTCGGGGATCGAGGCGGTCCGGGGGCGCCCACCACGGTGTGCGGTGAGCGCCCGGCGGCCGGCGCAAGGCGCGGCGGACCGGCACGGCGAACAGCCGGCCGAAGTAGGGCACGGCGAGGTCGAAGGTGGTGGTGGAGGTGGCCGCCACCCGCCCGTCGGGCAGCGGCTCGGCGCGCACCTCCCGTCGGTAGCGGCGGAACGGCCCCTCGAGCGCCTGGAAGACCTCGCCGTTGTCTTCCTCGACGGGTCGCTCCCGCACGAGGTCGTCGCGAGGCTGCGACCAGACCGCCACCTCGCCGGGATCGCCCACGGCCCGGCTGACGACGCGTGTCACCGGCTACGGGCGGTGCAGGGGGCCGGCCGGGTCCTCCCCGTGCTCCTGCCCCGCGTCCTCGTCGACCTCGCGGGCAGCCCTCCGGGCGGCCAGCCACAGCAGCAGGGCGAGCACGGCGAGGGGGACGGCGACGAAGGCCAGCTCGTCGAGCCCGCCCTGGTGGGCGATCACCGTGGCGTGGCGCCGGGGGCGCGGACATCGGCTGCAAGCGGCACGCTCCCCAGGCTCTCAGCGGTACGGCGTGAACCACAAGCCGCGGGGAACCGACGCCGTGGTGCCAGCGCAGTCGCCGCTAGTTGTGGAACGTGGGCGGAGGGGCGAGACTGGCAGCGTGCGCGACAAACTCTTCGAGACCATCGAGGTCATCCGCCCGGCCCTGCAGGCCGACGGCGGCGACATCGTGGTCAAAGAGGTCAATGAGGAGACCGGTGTGGTGAGCGTGGAGCTGGTCG
>DASZDK010000097.1:0-10595 GCA_035942035.1 Acidimicrobiales bacterium | reverse complement strand
TTGTCAGGCCGCAGACGCGAAGTGAGGGAGGTGGCGATGGGCACGACCGAGTTGGTGGAGCAGGTGGTGACCCCGCTCCTGGAGCCTCGTGGCCTCCGGCTCTACGACGTCGAGCTGGCCGGCGGCACCCTTCGGGTGGTGGTCGAGCGCGAGGGCGGCATCGATCTGGAGGTGCTCGGGGACCTGACGCGGGAGGTGTCGGCGGCGCTCGACGCCGCCGACCCGCTGCCCGGCCGCTACACCCTGGAGGTCTCCAGCCCCGGCCTCGAGCGCACCCTGCGGCGGCCGGACCACTTCGCCGGCGCACTGGGCACGCGCGTCCGGGTCAAGACCAAGCCGGGGACCGAGGGCGACCGCCGCGTCGAGGGTGAGCTCGTCGCCGCTGACGACGAGCACGTCACCGTGCAGGTCGACGGCGGAACCCGCACGCTGGCCCTCCACGAGATCGAGCGAGCCCGCACCGTGTTCGAGTGGGGCCCGGCCGCCGCCGGCACGCGCAGAAAAGGAAAGGCAACGACGTCATGAGCTCGAGCTACGACATGCTGGAGGCCCTCCAGGCGCTGGCCGCCGACAAGGGGATCTCGGTCGACACGCTGTTGGACGCCCTGGCCAACGCCCTGGTCTCGGCGTACAAGCGCATGCCTGGGGCCGCCGAGGAGGCCTACGTCACCATCGACGCCGAGACCTTCGAGATCCGCGTCTATGGCCAGGAGCTCGACGACGAGGGCAACGTTGTCAGGGAGTGGGACGACACGCCTGACGACTTCGGCCGCATCGCCGCCCAGACCGCCAAGCAGGTCATGACCCAGCGGATCCGCGAGGCCGAGCGCGAGATGAAGTACGAGGAGTACGCCGGCCGCGAGGGCGACATCGTGACCGGCATCATCCAGCAGACCGACAGCCGCTTCACCCTCCTCGACCTGGGCAGGGTCGAGGCGCTGCTGCCGCAGGCCGAACAAGTGGCCTACGAGCGACCCGAGCCGGGCACCCGGCTCAAGGCCTACATCGTCGAGGTCCGCCGCAACCCGCGGGGTCCCCAGATCGTGGTCAGCCGCACCCATCCGGGCCTCATCAAGCGACTCTTCGAGCTGGAGGTGCCCGAGATCGCCGACGGCGTCGTCGAGCTCAAGGCAGTGGCCCGGGAACCCGGGCACCGCACCAAGATCGCCGTGTGGTCCAACGACCACAACGTCGACCCCGTGGGCGCCTGCGTCGGCGCCCGGGGGGCGCGGGTGCGCATGGTCGTCAACGAGCTGAGGGGCGAGAAGATCGACATCGTCCCCTACACCGACGACCTCCAGGAGTTCGTCATGAAGGCGCTGTCTCCGGCCAAGGTGAAAGAGGTGCGCCTGGACGACGAGACGGGGACCGCCGAGGTGATCGTGCCCGACTACCAACTGTCGTTGTCGATCGGCAAGGAGGGGCAGAACGCTCGCCTTGCCGCCCGGCTGACGGGCTGGCGCATCGACATCAAGAGCGAGACCCAGCTGGCCGAAGAGGAAGCCGGTTATGCCGGCGAGGAGTGGGCCGAGGGCGAGTGGGTGACCGACGCGGAGACGGGTCAGCTGACCTGGCAGCCGGCCGAGGGCGGCCCGGCGGTGACCGCCGACGAGTGGCGCCAGGGTGGCGACGCCGAGGCCGGTGGCGAGGAGGGGGCGCCCGCCGGTGCTCCGTCGCCCGCCGTGCCCGCTCCGCCGGACATGGTCGACGCCCCCGCGGACGCCCCGGCGGACGCCGAGGTGTCATCCTCGGTGACCTCAGAGGCGGGGCCCGTCCCCGCCGCCGGGAGCGAGGCGCCCGGCTCCGACCGGGCGGAGGGGGCCTCATAGCCCCCCGTCGCACGTGCATCGGTTGCCGTCGGCGAAGCGGGCCAGATGAGTTGACGCGTGTGATTCGGCGATTCGACGGCACACTGGAGGTCGGCCGCACGTTGCCGGGCCGGGGTGCGTGGTTGTGCTCCGGGTCGCCGGCATGCGTCGACCGGGCCGAGCGCCGGGGTGCCTTCCAGAGGAGCTTGCGGGGCCCGGTGACACCAGAGGCGGTGGCCTCGCTCCGCGAGGAGGCCGAAGACCGTGCGAGGATGGGGCGTTACGCCGACGGTGGCGGCGTCACAACGGAACGAAGGGGTTGAGTCAGCAACTTGGCATCGAAGATCCGGGTCTACGAGCTCGCTCGCGAACTCGGGCTCACCAACAAGGAGACACTCGACTTGTGCGAGGCGCTGGGCATCGGCGTCCGGAGCCACTCCTCGAGCATCGTCGACGCGCAGGCTGACCGGGTGCGCCGTAAGGCCGACGCCGAGGGCCTGCGCAGGGAGCCCCGGACCGAAGAGCTCGACGAGCCGGCCCCGACCGCTCCTGCCCCCGCTGCCCGCCCACCGGAGCAGCGTGCCGCCCGTTCAGCCCCTCCCGAGACGCCGGCGAGCCCCCGATCGGAGCCGTCGACCGTGCCCCCGACGCCGCTGCGGCCCCCGCCCGCATCGCAGCAGCCGGCTGCCGCCGGCGCCGAGGCCCCGGCGCCCCGGTCGCCGGACCGGCCTGGCGAGCCCCTCCACCGTCTGGTGACCAGCGGCAAGGCCAGCGAGCAGCCCGACCTCGAGCTGCCCCGCCAGGACCGCCCCGCGTCCCGGCCGCCGCCGCCTCCTCCGCCGCCGCGACCTCCGGCACCGCCGTCGTCCCGCCAGGCGCCGGCGCCGGCAGCCGGCTCGGCGCCCCAGCCCCCAGCGCCGCCGCGGCCGGGCCCGGCACCGGCCGTGCGCCCCCCGCCTCCTCCGACGGTTCGGGGCCCGGGAGGCAAGCCCATCGAGCCTCCGCCCGGTGGTCCGCCGCGCTCGGGCACGGGCAAGCCGATCCCGCCTCCCCCGGGCCCCCGGCCGACCTCCCAGACTGGCAAGGCCATTCCGCCCCCGCCGGGCGCCGGCGGACGCCGCGCCTCACCGCCCCCGTCCCGCGGTCCCTCGGGGCCCGGGCGCTCCGGGCCCTCCACCGGTCGCCCCGGCGGCTACGGCGGAGGCGCTCGTCCGGGCGGCCCGCCTCCCCTGCGTCCGGGCCAGGTGCCCGGCGCCGGCGGTCGCCCCGGCGGCCGTCCCGGTGGTCCCCGCCGACCACGGCGGCGCGGCCGGCGGCGCCGGAACCGCGAGGAGCTCCAGCCTCAGGACATCGCCACCTACACCCCCGAGGACGCACCTATCCCCGAGGGCGAGGTGGTCATCGAGCGAGGCAGCACGGCCAAGGACCTCGGTCCCAAGCTGAACCGCTCGGCCGCCGACGTGGTCAGGTTCCTGCTCCAGCAGGGCGAGATGATCACCGCCACCCAGACCCTCTCCGACGACATGATCGAGCTGTTCGCGGCCGACGTCGGGGCGGTCGTGCGCCTGGTCGACCCCGGCCAGGAGCAGGAGGTGGGGCTCCAGCAGCTCCTTGACGTGCTCGACGAGGAGGACGAGGACGAGGCCGACCTCAGGCCCCGCCCGGCGGTGGTCACGGTCATGGGCCACGTCGACCACGGCAAGACGCTGCTGCTCGATCGCATCCGCTCGGCCAACGTCGTCGCCGGCGAGGCCGGCGGGATCACCCAGCACATCGGCGCCTACCAGGTCGAGAAGGACGGCAAGCGCCTCACCTTCATCGACACCCCCGGCCACGAGGCGTTCACCTCCATGCGGGCGCGAGGTGCCGACGCCACCGACATCGTCATCCTGGTGGTGGCGGCCGACGACGGCGTCATGCCCACGACCCTCGAGGCCCTGGCCCACGCCAAGGCGGCCGAGGTGCCGATCGTGGTGGCCATCAACAAGGTCGACCGCGAGAACGCCGACCCCAACCGGGTGCGCCAGCAGCTCTCCGAGCATGGGCTGGTGCCCGAGGAGTGGGGCGGCGACACGGTGATGGTCGAGATCTCGGCCTTGCAGAACCTGGGCATCGACGACCTGCTCGAGAACCTGGCCGTGGTGGCCGAGCTTGAGGACCTGCGGGCCAACCCCGAGGGCCGGTCCTACGGGGTCGTGCTGGAGGCCAACCTCGACATCGGCCGGGGTCCGGTGGCCACCGTGCTGGTGCAGCGCGGCCTGCTCAAGGTGGGCGACCCCATGGTCGCGGGGCCGGCGTGGGGCCGGGTGCGGGCGCTCATCGACGACCGCGGCGACCAGGTGAAAGAAGCCGGTCCCGGCGTGCCCGTCCAAGTGCTGGGGTTGTCCGACGTGGCCGAGGCGGGCGACGACTTCGTGGTCGCTCCCGACGACCGCACCGCCCGCCGGGTGGGTGAGACCCGCGGTCAGTACGCCCGGATCAAGAGCATCGCCTCCGACGCCTCGGCCATCTCCACCGGCGTGAGGCTCGAGGACATCTTCGAGCAGATCCAAAAGGGCGAGGCCGCCACCCTCAACCTGGTGCTCAAGGCTGACGTCAACGGGTCACTCGAGGCCCTCACCGACGCCTTGCGCAAGCTCGAGCGTGACGAGGTGAAGATCGTCTTCGTCCACCGGGCGGTGGGCGGCATCACCGAGAACGACGTCCAACTGGCCAGCGCCACCGGAGCCACCATCATCGGGTTCAACGTCCGGCCCGACCGCAAGTCGCGGGACCTGGCGGCCACCGAGGACGTCGAGATCCGCACCTACGACATCATCTACCAGGTCCTCGAGGACATCGGTAACGCCCTGGTGGGCATGCTGGCTCCCGAGTACGAGGAGATCGTCACCGGCGAGGCCGAGGTCCGCGAGGTGTTCCGGGTGCCGAGGGTCGGCGCCGTGGCCGGCTGCTATGTCCGCAGCGGGACCATCACCCGCAACTCCGGCGTCCGGTTCCTCCGGGAGGGCACCGTCATCTGGAAGGGCACCGTGCAGTCGCTGCGCCGGTTCAAAGAGGACGTCCGCGAGGTGGCCGCCGGCTTCGAGTGCGGTGTGGGCCTGTCCGACTTCCAGGACCTCAAGCCCGGCGACGTCATCGAGACGTTCACCCAGCGGGAGATCCCCCGCAGCTGAGCGACCGGCCACCGGTACGGTGGTCGGTCGTGCACGCGGCGGCGGTGGAGTTCGACCTGCACATCCCCGAGTGTCGGTCGCTCAAGGCCAAGCGCTCGGTGGTCCGCCCCTTGGTGGAGGGGCTGCGCCGGCGCTACCACGTCGCCGCTGCCGAGGTGGGCCACCACGACCAGTGGCAGCGGACCCTGGTGGGCGTGGCCACGGTGGCGTCGACCGCCGGCCACGTCTGTGAGATCCTCGACGAGGTGGAGCGCTTCGTGTGGTCTCGACCCGACATCCAGGTGCTCTCCAGCGCGAGGAGCTGGCTGGATGAGCCGTAGGCGGGGACGCGCCAGCAGCGAGCGCCAACCCGGCCGCTACCCGCGCATGGCCCGGGTCAACGAGCTGTGCCGGGAGATCGTGGCCGAGGAGCTCGAGCGGCTCGACGACGAGCGTCTGGACCTGGTGACCATCACCCACGTGGGGGTCGACCCCGACCTGCGCCGCGCCACCGTGGAGTTCTCCCGGCTGGGCGAGGAGGAGGGCGAGGCCGCCGAGGCACTGGCCGATCACCGCGTCCGCCTGCAGGCGGCCATCGGCCGCCAGGCTCGCCTGAAGCGGACCCCGGAGCTCTCCTTCAGGGTCGACCAGGTGATCCACAGCAGCGCCCGCATCGAGCAACTGCTGCGGGAGAGCGTGATCGCCGACCACGAGGACGAGGCGCTCGGCCGCGAGCCCGAGCCCGACCAGGAGGCATGAGCCCCGACGGCGTGGTCGTGGTCGACAAGCCGGCGGGCTGCACCTCCCACGACGTGGTCGCCCGGGCCCGCCGCCTGCTGGGCACCCGGCGGGTCGGCCACGCCGGCACCCTCGACCCCGATGCCACCGGGGTCCTGGTCCTCGGCGTGGGGCGGGCCACCCGGCTGCTCCGCTACGTGACGCCCCTTCCCAAGTCCTACGTGGGCGAGATCGTCCTCGGCGTGGAGACGACCACGCTCGACGCCGCCGGCGACGTGGTCGGCACCTTCGACATGGGGCAGGTCACGTTGCACGAGGTCAGGGCGGCGGCGGCAGCTCTGGTCGGCGACATCGAGCAGGTGCCACCCATGGTGTCGGCGGTGCGGGTGGGCGGGCGCCGGCTGCACGAGCTGGCCCGGCAGGGTCTCCAGGTGGAGCGGGAGGCGCGAGCGGTCACCGTGCACCGCTTCGAGGTGACGGGGGAGGCCGGCCGGGGCGAGACCGGCCCCGTGCTGCGGGTGGAGGTCGACTGCTCCTCGGGCACCTACGTCCGCTCCCTGGCCGCCGACCTGGGACGGGCCCTCGGAGGCGGGGGGCATCTGCGGGCGCTGCGGCGCACCGCCGTCGGGCCCTTCACCGAGGCCCGGGCCCGCCCGCTCGACGACCTGGAGGTCGCCCCTCCCGTCGAGGCGGTCACCCACCTCCACCGGGTGCCGGTCGGCGACGGCGTGGCCGCCCTGGTCGCCACCGGCACCCGGCTGGTGCGTACCGGGGAGCAGGTGGCGTTCCCCGGCGAGGGGCCGTGGGCGGTCACCTCGGCGGCGACGGGGGAGCTGCTCGCCGTCTACGAGGCGGCAGGCGAGCGGGCCCGTCCCACCGTGGTGCTGGCCGCCCGCTGACCGACCCTGGTTCGAAGGCACCGCCGCGGGACGGCTGCACTACCGTCGGCCCGTGGACGTCATCACCGCCGGCGACCCGTGCCCGCCCCGGGCCGAGGGGGCCGCGGTCACCGTCGGCTTCTTCGACGGGGTCCACCGCGGCCACCAGGCCGTCATCGGCACCGCCCGGCGGCTGGCCACGACGGAGGGAGCGGTTACCGCGGCGGTGACCTTCGACCGCCACCCGGCCACGGTGGTGCGCCCGGAGTCGGCACCGCTGCTGCTCACCGACCTCGACCAACGGCTCGAGCGGCTGGCGGAGGTCGGCGTCGAGGTGACGATGGTGGTGCCCTTCGACGAGGTCCGGGCCAAGGAACCGGCTGAGGAGTTCGTGACCGAGATCCTCGTCGGCTGCCTGGCCGCTCGTGCCGTGGTGGTCGGGGCCGACTTCCACTTCGGGCACCGGCGCAGAGGTGACGTGGCCTTGCTGCAGGCCATGGGCGCCCGGTACGGCTTCGACGTCCGCGGCGTCGACCTGGCGAGCGCCGGCGTCGGCGACGCCGAGCCTCCCATCTCGTCGACGGCCATCCGCTGGGCCCTGGCCGCCGGGGACGTGGCTCAAGCGGCCCGGATGCTAGGGCGGCCCCACGAAGTGCGGGGCGTGGTGCAGCGCGGTCACCAGCGGGGTGGGCCGCTGGGCTACCCGACCGCCAACGTGGCCGTGCCCCCGACCATCCAGTTGCCGGCGCCGGGCATCTACGCCGGCTGGTACGTCCGCCCCGCGGGCACGGTGCACCCCGCCGCCGTCGCCCTCGGCCGGCGCCCCACCTTCTCGCCCACCTCGGACCGCCTGTTGTTGGAGGCCTACCTCCTCGACTTCGACGGGGACCTCTACGGCGAGACCGGTGCCGTCCGCTTCGTCGAGCGGCTCCGGGCCGAAGAGCGGTTCGACTCGGTCGAGGACCTGGTGGCCCAGATGGCCCGTGACGTCGATGCCACTCGCGCCGTGCTCAGCCGGTCGGTGTAGCCGCTCGGTAGAGCCGCTCGGCGGAGCCGGACGCTGCTAGCGTGGATGCGACGTCCGCGACAGCGCGCCAGCGAGGATCATGCCCGAGAAGTCCGCCACCATCAGCGAGTACAGCCTCCACGAGGGCGACACCGGCTCGCCCGAGGTCCAGATCGCACTCCTCACGGAGCGCATCAACCACCTCAACGAGCACCTCAAGGAGCACAAGAAGGACCATCACAGCCGTAGAGGGCTGTTGAAGCTCGTCGGCCGGCGCAAGCGCCTCCAGGCGTATCTGCGCAACAACGACGTCGAGCGCTACCGGGCCATCAACGCCCGGCTCGGCCTCCGGCGCTGACGACCTCCGGGCAGCCTTCGGGCTGCTCGTCGTCGTTTTCCGGCGGAGCCGATTTCGTTCCACTCCCGGCGGCGGGAAGTGTCAGCTGCCAGTCGCCGGGCCCTCGTCAGCGACGGGAGCCCGACGACTGGGAACTGGCCAGCCGCTGCCACCGACAGAAAGGCACCTATGCCAGAGCCCACCTCCGTCTCCGGTCCCATCACCGGGACCGACAAGACCCTCTCGTTCGAGACCGGCAAGCTCGCCCCGCAGTCCCAGGGCGCCGTGGTCGGCCAGATCGGCGACACCGTGGTGCTGGTCACCGCCAACGCCTCCAAGGGACTCCGTGAGGGCATCGACTTCTTTCCGCTGACCGTCGACATCGAGGAGCGGATGTACGCGGCGGGGAAGATCCCCGGCTCGTTCTTCCGCCGCGAGGGCCGACCCAGCGAGACCGCCATCCTGACCTGCCGCCTGATCGACCGGCCGCTGCGCCCCAGCTTCGCCGAGGGGTACCGCAACGAGACCCAGATCGTGGGCACGGTCCTCGGTGCCGACCTGCAGAACCCCCACGACGTGCTCGCCATCAACGTCGCCTCGGCGGCGCTCATGGTCTCGGGCATCCCCTTCGAGGGCCCGCTCGGCGCCGTGCGCATCGCCTTCGACCGCCAGGGCACGTGGCGGCCCCACCCCACCTACGCCGACGGCGAGGAGAGCACCTTCGAGCTGGTTGTGTGCGGCCGGCGCGCCGGTGACGACATCGCCATCATGATGGTCGAGGGCGGCGGCACCGAAGAGGCGTGCCAGTACTACGACGAGGGCGCGCCCCACGTCACCGAGGACGTCATCGCCGACGGCCTCGAGGCGGCCAAGACCTGGATCCGGGAGTCGATCGAGCTCCAGGAGGAGCTGGTGGCCAAGGCCGGGACGCGTGCGCCCCTGGCCTACGAGCCCCAGCGCGACTACACCGACGACGTCTACGAGCGAGTGGCCTCGGTGGGCAGCGACCAGCTGGCCCAGGCTCAGACCATCGCCACCAAGGCCGAGCGCAACGCCGCCACCGACGAGGCCACCAAGGCCATCCTCGCCGCGGTGGGGGCCGAGTTCGAGGGCCGGGAGCGTGAGGTCAAGGCGGCCGTGCGGGCCCTGACCAAGGAGCTCATCCGCCAGCGCATCGTCAACGACGGCGTCCGCATCGACGGCCGCGGCCCCACCGAGCTGCGGGCCCTGTCGGCCGAGGTCGGGTTGCTGGCCACCGCCCACGGCTCGAGCCTGTTCCAGCGAGGTGAGACCCAGGTGCTGAACATCCTCACCCTGGGCATGCCCCGGATGGACCAGCTCCTCGACACCATCGGCGTCGAGGACAAGAAGCGCTACATGCACCACTACAACATGCCGCCCTACGCCAACGGCGAGACCGGCCGGGTGGGCAGCCCCAAGCGCCGCGAGATCGGCCACGGTCTGCTGGCCGAGCGGGCCGTGCTTCCCGTGGTCCCCTCCAAGGAGCAGTGGCCCTACGCCCTGCGCCTGGTCTCGGAGGTGCTGTCGTCCAACGGCTCCACCTCCATGGCCTCGGTGTGCGCCAGCTCGCTGTCGCTGATGGACGCCGGCGTGCCCATCGCCGCTCCGGTGGCCGGCATCGCCATGGGCCTGGTGTACGCCGACGGCAAGTACACCACCCTCACCGACATCCTCGGTGCCGAGGACGCCTTCGGTGACATGGACTTCAAGGTCGCCGGCACCTCCGAGTTCGTCACCGCCCTCCAGCTCGACACCAAGATCGAGGGGCTCCCGGCCGACGTGTTGGCCGCCGCCCTGCAACAGGCGCGTGACGCCCGTGTGAAGATCCTCGAGGTCATGAACGCCGCCATCAGCACGCCCCGCTCCGACGTGGCGGCGGGCGCTCCCAAGATCGTCAGCTTCGAGATCCCCATCGACAAGATCGGCGAGGTCATCGGGCCCAAGGGCAAGGTCATCAACACCTTGCAGCAGGAGACCGGCGCCGACATCGGCGTGGACGACGACGGCGTGGTGGGCACCGTGACCATCGGCTCCAAGGACGGCGAGGCGGTCCGTGAGGCCCGCCGGCGCATCGAGTTGATCATGGACCCGCCGGCGGCGGAGGTGGGCGCGGTCTACCAGGGCCGGGTGGTCAACATCACCAAGTTCGGGGCCTTTGGGAATATCCTCACCGGCCGCGACGGCCTGGTCCACATCTCGCAGCTGGGCGGGGGCCGGCGCATCGACCGGGTCGAGGACGTAGTCAGCCTGGGCGACCCCATCGAGGTCCGGGTCGAGGACATCGATCCCCAGGGCAAGGTCTCGCTTACGCCGGTATCGGCCGACGGCGACGACGGTGACGACAGCGGCGGCGGGGGCGGCGGAGGCAGCCCCCGTCCCGCCGCCCGAGAACGGCCCTCCGGCGCTGAGGGTCGTGGTGGACGGGGTGGTCGTGACGGCGGTGGTCGTGACGGCGGCAGACGTGACGAGCGCCCCCGACGGGGCGACCGTGAGGGCCGGGGCGACCGCAGCCCCCGCTCCGACAGCGCTCCTAAGGGTGATCGGGAGGGCCGCGGCGAACGGGGCCGCACCGACACGCCGGTGCCGGCGCCTGCCGGCGTGGCCACAGGCAGCTTCGAAGAGGCCTTTGATGCCGAGATCAGCGGAGAGTTCGGC
>DASZDK010000096.1:0-3102 GCA_035942035.1 Acidimicrobiales bacterium | reverse complement strand
ACCGGCATGCACCTGCGAGATGCCCACTTCATCGGCCACCCGGCGGGCGGCCCGCTCGTTGTCCCCGGTGACCAGGACGGGCATCAGCCCGGCTCGGCGCATGGCGGCGACGGCAGACACGGCGTCCGCCCGGAGCTCGTCGCCCAGCGCCAGGATCCCCAAGGGTCGATCGTCGCGGCCGACGGCGACGACCGTACGGCCGGCCGCCTCCAGCTCGGCGATGCGCCCGGAAAGGGGACCGAGGTCGACACCGTGGTCCTCCAGGAACCGCGGGCGTCCCACCAGCACCCGCCGGCCCTCGACCACCGCTGAGACGCCCTGGCCCGTCACCGACTCGAAGTCGTCAACCGGCGGCAGGTCGAGCTCCCGCTCGAACGCCGAGGTCACCACCGCCTGCCCGAGCGGGTGCTCCGACGCCATCTCCGCCGCCGCCGCCACCCTCAGCAGCTCCTCGGCATTGTCGAGCGCCTCCACCTCGCGCACCGCGGGCCGGCCCTCGGTGAGGGTGCCGGTCTTGTCGAGCACCACCGTGGTGACCGAGCGGAACGCCTGGAACGCCTCACCCGTGCGCATGATGATCCCTTGGTCGGCGGCCTCCCCGGCGCCGCGGACGACCGCCAGCGGGGCGGCGATGCCCACCGCGCAGGGGTAGCCCATGACCAGCACGCCCAGGCCGGCGAAGACCGCACGCTCCACGTCCGCCTCGGCCCCGAGCAGCGACGTGGCGACGATCCATCCCAGAGCCGCCAGGGCGGCGATCACCAGCACAGTCGGGGTGTAGAACCGCAGCACCCGGTCGACGAGATGGAGGATCCCCGGCTTGAGCGCCCGGGCGTCCTCCACGTGGCGCACGACCTGGGCCAGGAAGCTCTCGTCCCCCACGGCGTCCACCCGGACCAGCAGCGTTCCGGACGTGTTGATCGAACCGCCGATGACCGGGTCACCCTGGGCGCGCTCGACCGGCACCGGTTCGCCGGTGACCAGGGACTGGTCGACCGCCGAGTGGCCGCTCATCACGTGGCCGTCCACCGGAACCCGCTCACCCGGCCGGACCCGGACCAGGTCCCCGGGCACCACCTCGGCGATGGGCACCTCCATCTCGTGCCCGTCGCGCTCGACCCGGGCCGTGTCGGGCTGCAGGTCCAGCAGCCGCCGCACCGCCTGGGAGCTGCGGGTCTTGACCAGTAGGGACAGCCACTCGGAGAAGATGTGGTAGTTGGCCACCAGGACCGTCACGGCGAAGAACGGTGCGGTGGGGAAGTCGTCACCGCCGAGGGTGAGGCCGTAGAGGCCCCCGGCGATGCCGGCGAAGGCGCCGGTCTCCAACAGGACGTGCTGGTTGAGGATGCCCCGGCGGGCCGACTGCCAGGCCATGCGCAGGATGTGGCCGGCCACGCCGAAGACCACGGTGAGGGCCAGGGCGCCCACGACCCACGGGATCAACGACGTGCCGACGCCGTTGGCCCGGGCGACGAGGACGGCCAGCGGCGGCCCGACCAGGGCCAACGTGCCGCCCACCGCCGTGCGGGTGCCGAAGGGGCGCAGGATGGCGAAGGCCACCGGGACCAGGCTCACCACCACCGTGGCTGGCACGAGCACCGACCACAGGCTCTCCACGACGACGATCAAGGCGATGGCGACGAGGCTGAGGCCGGTGGCCACGAGCAGGCGCCGTCCTTCCCGGACGAGGGCTGCCTCCTCCTCTTCGAAGGGGCGCACCTTGCGGGGGTCGTAGACGTCGTAGCCGATGTCGCGCAGCGTGCCGAGCAGGGCGTCGGGTCGAACCTGCGCCGGGTCGTAGTCGACCAGGGCCTGTTCGTGGGTGAGGCTGACGGCCACCCTGTCGACGCCGTCCATGCGCCCGAGGGCCTTCTCGATGGTGCCCGTGCACAGTGAGCAGTGCAGCCCTGAGATCCGGGCCCGGATCCGCGCCCGCCCCTCCAGGGAGCTGGGCTCCTCGTCCCAGAGCTCGGCCGGTGCACCCTCGACGGTCTCGCTGCTGGTCATCGGTCCTGCTCGCCGGTCGGGGGGACGACGTCGTAGCCCGCCGTGGTGATGGCCTCGACCACGGCGCCGACCGGTGTCCGCGCCGGGTCGACCAGAATCCGCACCCGGCCGGCGCGATGGTCGGCCGTGGCGCTCCGGACGCCGTCGAGGCGGCCGAGCACCTTCTCGACCCGGTTCTCGCAGCCGCCGCAGGTCATACCTCGCACGTGGAGCACCAGTTGCTCGGTCACGACGTCTCCCGAATCTGCTCGCCGATGTTCGGTTCCACGGTAGAGGTTCCAGCTAGCTGGAAGGCAACCCGTACCTCCAGGGCAGTAGCCTTCCAGCCAAGAGGAAGGCCACTGGAGGGAGAGCGGCCGTGCAGATCGGCGAGTTGGGCCAGCAACTGGGCGTCAACCCCAAGACCATTCGCTACTACGAGTCGATCGGCTTGCTCCCCGAGCCGGCCCGCAGCTCTTCCGGCTACCGCGTCTACGACGAGACCGACGCCGAGCGGCTGGGCTTCATCAAAGCGGCCCAGCGCCTGGGCCTGGCCCTGGACGAGGTCCGGGAGATCCTTGCCCTGCGAGACGGGGGACAGGCCCCCTGCGCCTACGTCCGTACCGTGATCAGCCGCGAGGTCGCCGACATCGACGAACGACTCGACGAGCTCCACCGGCTCCGGGGCGAGCTCGTCGCCCTGGAGCGGCGGGCACGGGACGCCTCGGGCGAGGGGGCGATCTGCAGCCTGATCGAGCACGTGCGCCAGAAGAGCAGCCCGTGACCAGACGAACTGGAGGAGCAATGCCCGACGACGACCTGGTTCCCCTGCCCGACGACTGGGAGCGGGCTCTCGCCCTCGTCGCTCACCCGGACGACCTCGAGTACGGGACCGCCAGCGCCGTCGCCCGGTGGACCTCGGAAGGGCGCCACGTGGCCTACGTCATGGCCACCCGTGGGGAGGCGGGGCTCGGTGACGTCCCTCCCGAGGAGGCGGCGCCCCTACGGGAGCAGGAGCAGCGGAACAGCGCGGCAGTCGTCGGTGTCGACGAGATCGAGTTCCTCGACCACCCGGACGGCGTCGTGGAGTACGGGCTGGCACTGCGGCGCGACTTC
>DASZDK010000095.1:0-13408 GCA_035942035.1 Acidimicrobiales bacterium | reverse complement strand
CGCCAGCAGGACTACGTGATGCACACGGTGGAGGAGCGCGGCATCCGCTTCGTGCAGCTCTGGTTCACCGACGTGTTGGGCACGCCCAAGGCGTTCAGCATCACGCCCGCCGAGCTCCAGACCGCGCTGGAGGAGGGCATGACCTTCGACGGCTCGGCCATCCAGGGCTTCAGCAGGGTGCAGGAGAGCGACGTCCTGGCTCGACCAGATCCCAAGACGTTCCAGATCCTTCCTCTCCAAGGGGCCGACGCCCCCATGGCCAGGGTCTTCTGCGACGTGAGCCACCTCGACGGGACCCCGTTCGAAGGCGATCCCCGCAACGTCCTGCGTCGGACGCTCGAGCGGGCCCGCCAGCGCGGCTTCTCGTTCTACGCCGCCCCCGAGGTCGAGTACTTCTACTTCTCCGACGCCGATCCGTCGCACCCGCCGGGCCTGCTCGACCGGGGCTCGTACTTCGAGCTGGCCGTGGCCGACCTCACCAGCGATCTGCGCAAGCAGACGGTGCTGACGCTGGAGGAGATGGGCGTACCCGTCGAGTACTCCCAGCACGAGGACAGCCCGAGCCAGCACGAGATCGACCTTCGCCACACCGACGCCCTGACCATGGCCGACACCGTCATGACGCTGCGGCTGATGGTCAAGGAGATCGCCCAGGAGCGGGGCGTGTACGCCACCTTCATGCCCAAGCCCATCGCCGGGGTGCAGGGCTCGGGGATGCACACCCACTTCTCCCTCTTCGAAGGCGACGTCAACGCCTTCCACGACCCCGGTGACGAGCACGGCCTGTCCAAGATCGCCAAGGGGTTCATCGCCGGCCTGCTCCGCCACGCCCCGGAGATCACCGCGGTCACCAACCAGTGGGTGAACTCGTACAAGCGCCTGGTGGTGGGCTATGAGGCGCCGGTGTACGTGTCGTGGGCTCGCAACAACCGCTCGGTCGTCGTCAACGTCCCCCACTCCAAGCGCAACAAGGCCGACTCCACCCGCATCGAGTACCGAGCCCCGGACCCGGCGTGCAACCCCTACCTGGCCTTTGCCATGGTGTTGGCCGCCGGGCTCGAAGGGGTCGAGGAGGGCTACGAGCTGCCGCCGGAGACCCGGGCCAACCTCTACGAGCTCACCCCCGAGGAGCTGCTGGCCGAGGGCATCCGCCCCCTGCCCGGCAACCTCAATGAGGCCGTGAACGCCATGGAGGGTTCCGAGCTGGCGGCGGCGACGCTCGGCGAGCACGTCTTCGAGTGGTTCATTCGCAACAAGCGCTCGGAGTGGGCCGACTACAAGACCCAGGTCAGCCAGTTCGAGCTCGAACGCTACCTACCGAGGTTGTAGTCCGCCGGTGGAGCCACTGCTGGTCTTCCCCGACCCACCCGCAGCCGAGCTGGCCCAGACGCTCGACCTCGGCGGCTACCCGTGGAAGGCGGCACACAGTGTCGACGAAGCTGACCGCGTGGAGCCCGAGGACGGCTGGGCCGGCGCCGTGGTCGCCGGCACCGACGATCCCGACGGCGCCTTCTCCTTGTGCCGCTCGCTGCGCAAGCGGGATCTGCCGCTCGAGCCCGTGCTGCTCTTGCTGCAGCCCGGGCAGCTCGCCCACCTCGACCTCCGCGACGACCTCTTCGACGACTTCTGCCTCGTTCCCGTCCGCCCCGGCGAGCTGGAGACCCGGCTCAAGCACCTGTTCTGGCGCACCGGCCAGGGAACTCGGCCGGAGCTGATCGAGTACGGCGACCTCGTGCTCAACCTGGAGACCTATCAGGCCGCCGTCGCCGGACGGCCTCTCGACCTCACCTACATGGAGTACGAGCTGTTGAAGTTCCTCTCCTCCCACCCCGGCAAGGTGTTCACCCGCGAGACCCTGCTCAGCCGGGTGTGGGGTTACGACTACTACGGCGGGGCCCGCACCGTCGACGTCCACGTGCGGCGGCTCCGGGCCAAGCTGGGCGAGGAACGGGCCAGCCTCATCACGACCGTCCGGTCGGTCGGGTACCGCTTCGGCGAGAGTCGCTGGGGAGTCTGAAGGAGCAGCGTTGGCCGGGGGCCGACTCAGGGCCGTCCCACGTAGGCCCACGCCTCGATCTCCACCAGGGCGTTGAGCGGCAGGTCGGCCACACCGACGGCGGAGCGAGCGGGGCGGTGGTCCCCGAAGGCGGCGACGTAGGTGGCGTTGGCCGCTTGGTAGTCGCTGAGGTGACGCAGGAACAGCGTCGTCTTGACCACGTCGGCCAGCGACGCACCCTCCGCCTCGAGCAGGCCCCTCAGGTTCTCGAGGGCCTGGCGGAGCTGGTCCTGGGTGCCGCCGTGCACCAGGGCGCCGTCTCTGATTCCCACCTGGCCGGACACCACCAGCCAGTCGCCGGCACGCACCACGGGGGTGTAGGGACCGACAGGGGTGCTCATTTGGGGCCTCCTCGGGCTCGGGAACTGGGCCAGTCCTGGGGGCAACCCTGGCGCAGCCATTCGGCGGCCGCCACCGCGGCGAACACGGCGTCGGACCCGTTCACCGGGGAGGCGTCGGAGGCGACGACGTCGACCTCCACGCGAGGTGTCTCACCCGCCCGCAGGATGCCGAAGGAGCGGATGGTGAGGTCGTGGACGGTGCCCTCCTCGTCGACGGCGATGCCCTCCCGCCGTACCCATCCCAGGGCCATGTGGGCGGCGCCGGTGCAATAGGAGCGCAGCACCACCTCGTCGAGCGGTCGGCCGCACTTCACTCGGACGTGCACGTCGCGGTCGCCGACCTCGGCCACCGCAGTCGCGCCGGCCGGCGTGGTCACCGAGACGGGGGACTCGCCTCGCACGGCCGCCAGCAGGACCAGGGCCTCGGCCTGGCCGGCGCTGCGCAGGGCAGCCGAGGTCGGGGGGCCGGCCACGTCGACCTCCTCCACGACGAGCCCAGGAGCGACGACGGAGACGGCGGCGGCGATCCCCGGCGTGCGCACCACCCGCAGCACCCCGGTGCCGTCGGCCCGCACCCCGGCGGCGACGGGCGGGCGCTTGGCGCCGAGACGCACGGTGTCCTCCCGCGACAGCAGCACCCGCACCGGGCGCCCGTGCTCGTCCGCCAGGCGGCGGGCGGCGGCGGGCGCCGCGGAGTCGCGCTTGCCCCCGAAGGCGCCGCCGTTGGCGAGCGGCGTGGCCGGCTCGCCGCCGGGCTCACACCACGAGGCGTCGGTCTCCAGGTAGGCCGGCTCGACCCAGGTGGTCCGCAGCGTCAGTTCCCATTCACCGGGCGGGACCTCGAGGGGATGGCGCAGGTCGATCGTGCTGCGCCGGCCTTGGACCTTGCCGGCCACGGCCCGGGCCTCGTGCAACGTCTCCCCCACGGCCCAGCCACCGCAGCCGTCCAGCACGGCCACCAGGGCGTCCGGCGGCGCGGTGTCGTCGGCGAAGCCGCCGGCGCCCAGCACCACGTCGGTGCCCACCACCTGGGGCGCCCCACCCTCGAGGGTGGCCCGAACGGCGGCGGCGGCGAGGTCCCTGCTGCCCGGCGGCGGCGAGAGCGGCCCGGCACCTGCCCCGGTCCGCCCGCCCGAACGGGCGACGGCCCACGCCTCGACAATCGTCCGCCAACCGGTGCAGCGGCACAGGTGGGCGCCCAGGGCCCGCTCCACCGCGGCCTCCTCCCCGGCCCCGCCGGATCTGGCGGCCAGCGCCGAGAGACGCACGACGATCCCGGGAGTGCAGAAGCCGCACTGGCTGGCCCCGGTGGCGAGGAACGCCCCGGCCCACCGCTCCCGCTCCTCGGCCGGCAGACCCGCCACCGTGGTCACCCGCCGCCCGGCCACCCGGCGAACCGGCGTGACGCAGGCCACCCGGGGGGCGCCGTCGACCAGGACCGTGCAGCACCCGCACTGACCCTGGGGGCTGCAGCCGTCCTTGGGCGAGCGCACGCCCAGCCGGTCGCGCAACACCTCGAGCAGCGAGGCGCCGTCGTCCGGCACCTCGACGGCACAACCGTCCACCTCCAAGGTGATGCTGCCGGCCACGACGGCCACCCTAGGGTGGAGGAGCGTGGACGCTCGATTGGTGATCACCCGCCGCCGCCTGCTGCTGGCCGGTGCCGGCAGCGTGGCGGCCCTGGTTGCCTGCGGCAGCGGTCGGACGGGCCCGCAGCAGCAGACGGCCACCACCGAAGCGGCCGCCGGCCTGACCCTCGCCCGGGTGTTCTCCCCCGAGCAGCCCGCCGGCGTGGAGGTGCGGCTGCCCCTCGCCCTGGCCGACGCATCGGGCGTCGTGATCGACGACGTCCCCGCCGAGTTCTCCGTACGAGTGGGCCCGGTCGGCACGGACGAACTGGGCGAGCCGGTGACGGTCGAGCGCCACGGCGAGGGAATCCCGCGGCCCTACTTCCCCCTGGTCACCAGCTTCCCCGAGCCCGGCAACTGGCGCATCGTCGCCGATGTCGACGGGCAACCGGCCGAGACACCGGTGGCCGCTCGCCCACCGGGTGAGGTCCCGGCTGTCCCCGTGGTCGGCGACTCCCTGATCCCGGTTCCCAGTCCGACCATCGACGACCCTCGCGGCGTCGACCCCATCTGCACCGCCGAGCCCCCCTGCCCGCTCCACGAGGTCAGCCTGGACGAGGCCATGGCCGGCGACCGTGCCATCGCCTTGCTGGTGGCGACTCCGGCCTACTGCCAGACGGCCATCTGCGGCCCGGTGCTCGACCTGCTGGTGGCCCGCCAGCCCGACTACGCCGACCGGGTGACCATGATCCACGCCGAGGTCTACACCGACGACTCTGCCCGTGAGGTCACCGACGTGGTACGGGCCTACGGCCTGGCCTGGGAGCCCTCGCTGTTCCTGGCGACTCCTGACGGCACCATCAGCTCCCGGCTCGACTACACCTATGACGCCACCGAGCTCGACCAGGCCCTCGCCTCGCTCACCGACTGAGGCCGGGCGCCGGCGGTCGCTCAGCGGGCGGTGCACCGACGCGAATCGGCCGGCCCGAGAAAGGCCGGCCGGTACCACGGGTGCTGGGGCGCCCGGAGGCGCCGGCGCCTGATCGCTACGAGAAGGACTGCCCGCAGCCGCAGGTGCGCTGGGCGTTGGGATTGTTGATGGCGAAGCCGGCGCCCTGGAGGCCGTCCTTGTAGTCGAGGACGGCGCCGTTGAGCAGCTTGGCGCTGCCGGGGTCGGTGACCACGCGAACGCCGTCGACATCGTGCTTGATGTCGTCGCCGTTGATGTCGCCGTCGAAGTACATCTCGTAGCTGAACCCGGAGCAGCCGCCGGGACGCACCGCGACCCGCAGGGCCATCTCGGTGTCACCCTCCGCCTCCAAGAGCTGCTTGACCTTGTTCGCTGCGCTGTCGGTGACGCTGATCATCGCTTGCTCCTCCGTCCTGCTGATACCACGACCTCGACCAAGTGTACCGGCGGCCCTCAGGACCGGGACAGCTCAACCTGGCACGGCTCACGATCGAGCAGGGTCTGGAAGCGCTCGACCGATGCCCCCCCCACCGCCTCGACGAAGCCCTCGACCATCCCCCGATGGAGGTGGCACACCAGCTCGGGGTGGGCCTGGGCCAGCTCGGCGAACGGGCAGTGGGCAAAGGCGACGCTCACCGCCTCGCCTTCGTCAGCCACGGCGGGGTCGAAGCCCAGCCGTCCCAGCTCGGCGGCCAGAGCAGCCACGCAGTCGTCGCCGTCGTCGCCGGTGCCGAGCGCCGCCGCCGCCGACCGGCCCTGCTCACGTCCGATCTCCGCCGCCTCCTGGGGAGCGGCGCCGGCGGCGGCCGCCACCCCGGCCAACATCCGGGCCAGAAGGGGCATGGGGGGTGGCTCCAGGCCCAGCGAGGGCGCCTCGTTGGCGAGCGAGTACCGGTGCTGGGGGCGGCCCACGCCACCCCGGCTCTCGGTCTCGACCGAGAGCAGACCGACGTCGCGCATCCGCTCGAGGTGAGGCCGCACGGTGTTGGCGTGCAGGTCGAGCGAGCCGGCCACGTCCGCCGTCGACAGCGGGACCGGTGACCGGGCCAGCTCCAGGTAGATGGCGTAGCGGGTGTTGTCGCCGAGCGCCTTCAACAGTGCCAGTCGGTGTGCGCCGCCCTGCTCCACGAAATCGAGTTTACACGGCATCTCCCGTTAGAATGCAGGGTGATGCCGGCCCCGCCCACGACCGCCCTGCCCACGCCCGACCAGGTGATGGAGCTGCTGCGCGGGGTCGTCGATCCTGAGCTGGGCAGCAACATCGTCGAGCTGGGCATGGCCAAGGGCGCCGAGGTCGCCGACGACGGCGTGGTAACGGTGACCGTGGCCCTGACCACGGCCGGCTGCCCGCTGCGGGCCCAGATCCAAAAGGACGTGCGCTCGCGGGTCGAGTCCCATCCCGGGGTCACCAAGGTCCGCATCAACTGGACCGAGATGACCCAGGAGGAGAAGTCGGCGGCCATGGCCACCGCCCGCTGGAACGCCCGCGAGCATGCGCCCGACAGCGAGATCCCTTCCACCACGCGGGTCGTCACCATCGCCTCCGGCAAGGGCGGCGTGGGCAAATCCTCGGTCACGGTCAACCTGGCGATCGCCCTGGCCGGCCGGGGATACACCGTGGGGGTCATGGACGCCGACATCGGCGGCTTCTCGATCCCCCGGATGCTCGGCATCGAGGGCCGCCTGACCGGCGCCGAGGACGAGAAGAAGATGGTCCCGCACGAGAAGCGGGTGGGTGACGGGCTGCTGAAGGTCGTGTCGATGCGGTTCCTCGTCGACCAGGAGGACTCCGCCCTCATGTGGCGGGGATTCATGCTCAACCGGGCCGTCCAGCACTTCGTAGAGGACGTGCGCTGGGGTGACATGGACTACCTGCTCATCGACATGCCCCCGGGCACGGGTGACGTGCAGATGGGACTGGCCCGGATGTTGCCGCGGGCCGAGGCCATCATCGTCACCACGCCGGCGGTCGGGGCCCAGAAAGTCGCCGCCCGGGCCGCCGACATGGCCCGCAAGAGCTACCTGCGCGTCGCCGGGGTGATCGAGAACATGTCGGCGTTCACCTGCGACCACGGGCAGTCCTACGCCTTGTTCGGCACCGGCGGCGGCGGGGCGCTGGCCTCCGACATCGGCGTGCCCCTGCTGGGGCAGGTCCCGCTCGAGCCGGCGGTCTCGACCGGCGGCGACACCGGGGCCCCGGTGGCCCTGGGCGAGGGCCCGGCGGCCGAGGCCTTCCACGCCATCGCCGCCCGCATCGTCGACGAGGCCATCCCCCCGGTCGACATGGCAGGGTGCACGGCCCGTCTCCTCGACAGTGTCGAGGCGGCGCTGGGCCCCAAGCAGACGTAGCCCGCCTCAGAAGCAACGCTGCGGAGTCCGCCAGGCGGAGCAGCACGAGCAACTGGTGCAGCTCCGTGGAACGGGCGCCGGCGGATTATCGCCGGCGCAAGAGGGATCGAGTCCGCCAGGCGGAGCAGCACGAGCAACTGGTCCCGCTCCGTGCAACGGGCGCCGGCGGATTATCGCCGGCGGAGAGGATCAGTCGGTCAGGCGCAGTGCCACCGCCGGCGGGATGCGAGCCGCCTGCCGGGCGGGTGCGGCCGTGGCCAGGATCGACGCCACGAAGGTGGCCACCACCAGCCCTCCCACTTCGAGCCACGGGACGCTGAAACCCAGCTCGCCGAAGGTGTCGTTGGCCACGATGCGCCAGGCCGTCACCAGGGCGAGGGTGGTGCCCACGGCGACGCCCTCCAGGGTCACGAACGCCGACTCCACCATGAACGCCCGACGCACCGCGCCGGCCTCGTACCCCAGCGCCCGCAGCACGCCGACCTGCCGCCGGCGCTCACGCACGGCGCGGACCATCACCACGCCCAACCCGGCGACGCCGACCACCAGGCCCAGGGCGAGATAGCCCTGCATCAGGCGGAAGAACTGGGTCTGGAACCCCAGGTTCTCGCTGACCAGGTCCCGGAACGACTCGGCCTCGACGCCGTTCACCAGGTAGGTGGCCTCCAGCTCACCGGCCACCGATTGCGGATCGGCGCTCGGTGCGGTGGCCACGAGCAGACGGTTGGGGATGACCCGGGGGCCGTAGAGCTCCGACAGTGATCGCATCGAGACGTAGGCGCCGTCGTTGGCGAAGGAGCTCTTGGCCACAGCCGCCACGGTCAGCTCCGCCGTCCGCCCCGAAACGGGATCGCGCAACGACACCTGTTCGCCCGGCGCCAGCGCAGCCTCCGGGGGGCCCCCGCCATCCTGGAGGAAGAACTCGCTGACGATGATCGTGCCGGGGTCGGAGAGCACCGCCCGGTAGGCACTGGCGGCATCGGAGAAGTCGCCGACGTCCTCCAGGGCGGTGGGGCCCTGCTCCACGAAGGCCCCGTCGATGCCGGTGACGTACCAGTCCTCGAAGTCCCCGCCGGTCCTGCTGGTGGCGAACTCGGCGCCGACGTCAGCAAGCGCCGCCACTGCCGCCACGTCGTCACGCGCCCGCACCTCGTCGGCGGTGACCGGGTTGCTCCGGTTGGACGACACCTGGAGGTCGAAGCCGCCGGAGACGTCGGCGGTGAACTGGTCGACCTGGCCGGCGAAGAGGTCGCTGAGCACGATGATGAACACCAGGGTGAAGACCACCAGCGAGTACATGGCCAGGATCATCCCGGTACGGAAACGGCGGGCCAGTGGGTAGGCCAGCCCCAGGCGGATCGACATCGACCGGCCGCCACCGAGACGGCGCAGTGCGGCGGCCACCGCCTCCTGGTTGTGCGAGACCAGGGCCACAGCGGCGGCGGTGAGGATCACACCCTGGACCACGAACACGGCGATGTCGGCACCCTCGAAGGCATCGGGGAGGATGCCGAAGGCGCTGACGGCCCAGGTCAGGGCGCCGGCCGAGGCCACCGAGATCACCACCCGCTTGGGGGCGACCGCCGAGAGCAACGCCGCCATCCCGGCCACCACCAGCACCGGACCCGCCAGCGTGGCGAACGGCTCGTCGGAGGGGATCCCCGAGGCCGACCAGGCGCCGCCGGCGACCACGGCCACAGCGCCGGCGACCAGCGAGCGGAGGCGGGGGCGGGTGGCCGAGGGGTCGGGCAGGTCCCGGATGGCCCGGATGACGTTGAGCCGGGAGATGAACAGCGAGGTCAGCAACACCGTCACCAGCGAGATGGCGAACCCGAGGGCGAAGCCGTTCTCGACGCTCGCCCGCTCGGCGGCGAAGTGGAGCTCGAGCGCCCCGTCCCCGCCACCGAAGATGCCCGTGGCCACACCCGCCACCACCCGCCCCACGCCGATCCCGACGACGGAGCCGAGCAGCGCCGCCGCCAGGGCGTACGACCAACCCTCCAGGGTGAAGGATCCCACCAGGGCGCCCCGGCGCAGCCCGACGGCTCGCAGCATGCCCAGCTCCGACTTCCGCTCCTGGGCAAGCATGACGAAGATGTTGACGAGGAGCAGGACCCCGGCCAGCACACTGAAGAACCCGATGGAGCCGAACAGCTCGGTGAACTGGGCGCCGACCTCGTCGGCCTGGGCCAGCAGGTCGGCCTTGGCCGTCGACAGCCCCGGTGGAACGCCTCCGAGCGAAGCTCCGATCTCCTCGACCGCCGTCTCGGTGACCGTGGCGCCCTCGAACACGCCGCCGCGGTTGGAGACCGCCACCACCGTCGCCGGAGCCACACCCACGGCCGCGTCGGTCGCCGCCAGCCGGCTCACCGTCCCCGGCGCCACCAGCAGTGTGGGGGCGCTCCCTCCCCCAGGCGGGGGAGCGGCATCGTCCGGGAGCGAGAAGCCGGCGATGCCCCGCCGGGGAAGGACGCGGTCGACCTCGAGCTCGAGCTGGTCCCCGTAGGCGTACACCGTCACCTGGTCACCGGCACCGGCGCCCAGCGCCGTCGCCAGATCCTCGCCCAGCGCCGCCCGGCCCGGCGGCGGCGTCCCTCCTTCGATGCCGGTGGCCGCCGGGTCGCCACCAAAGCTGCGGCCGGCCTCGAAGTCGACCTCGACCACGGAGGCGGCGGGCTCCACACGAGCGACCTCCCCGTCCGGTCCGGACACCGAGACGGCGGCAGGCACGATCGTCAGCGGCAGCACACCGTCGATGGTCGGGCTCGATCCGTCGAGAGCGGACAGGCGGCGGATCAGCGCTGCCTGCTCGTCGGCGCCCGTCGTGCGCACCACCTCGTCCACCGGGCCGAGGCTGGTGACCGCCCCCTGGCGCAGCGAGGCGTCGAGGGTGTCCCCCACGACGAAGGCGCTGGTGATGATGGCGGTGCCGAGCATCGAACCCAACACGACCAGGGCGGTCTCCCGGGGCCGGCGGGAGGCGTTTCGCAGCGCCAGCCGGCGCAGGACCGGCCGGCGCACCAACAGGAACAGCAGTGGTACCGACGCCAGCGCGACGAGGCTCACGGCGTCGGAGACCTCATCGCGGGACCCCGACCCGCTCGTCGGAGACGATGCGGCCGTCCCGGACCACCACCCGCCGCTGGGCCATGGCCCCGATGGCCTGGTCGTGGGTGACGAGGACCAGGGTCAGCCCGTCCCGGTGCAGGTCCCGCAGCAGGTCCATGACGCCGGCCGCCGTCTCGCTGTCGAGGTTGCCGGTGGGCTCGTCGGCCCACACGATCCGGGGCCGGCCGGCGACGGCACGGGCCACCGTGACCCGCTGCTGCTCCCCGCCGGACAGCTCCGGAGGCCGGTGTCCCATTCGATTCCCGAGGCCAAGGCGCTCCAGGCTCTCCGCCGCCCGGCGGCGTGCCTCCTTGGGGGCCGCCCCGGACAGGAGCAGGGGCAGCTCGACGTTCTCCACCGCGGTGAACACAGGGATGAGGTTGAACGCCTGGAACACGAAGCCCATGGATGCCGCCCGGTGCCGGGTGCGGCGGGCGTCGCTCAGTTCGTGGATGCGCTCACCGTCGAGCACCACCGTGCCCTCGTCGATGTCGTCGAGCCCGGACAGGCAGTTGAGCAGCGTCGTCTTGCCCGAGCCGGAGGGGCCCATGACGGCGACGAACTCACCGGGCTCCACCGCGAAATCGACCCCACGGAGGGCTTCGACCGATTCGGCGCCCGTGCGGTAGCGCTTGCACACACCCGACGCCGAGAGGATGGGCCGGGGATTCGCGTCCGATCCGTCCGTCGAGGGGTCGTGGGCGCTGGCGCTCATGGGGGCTTCCTTCCGCAGGAAGGTGGTCACGGTACTCCTCACCCGTTCGAGCATGGCTGTCGCGGTGTCCCGCCGACCAGGGACCGGTGTCCCTTTCCGGACGGGACGTTTTTCCGCGACGTTGACTCACCCCGGGTGACTGGGCACAATCTGGCTCATGCTGACCAACTTCGAAGCGGCGTGGAGATCTCCCCAGCGGACGAGCAAGACCGCGAGCATGACGACACAGGCCGCCCTCACCCAGACCGAGGACGGTGGCTACTCCGAGCTGGAGACCGGCGGCAACCAGGAGGGCGAGGGCGGCGGCGCCCAGAGCGTCCAGTCCGGCGGCGACACCAAGCACGGCGAAGCCAAGCAGGGGGACAACCCGTCCGTCCGAGACAGCCGAGCGGGCCGCGGGCGACTGCGTCGCCACTGACGCCGAGCGTCACCGCTCCACCCCGCCCCTCAGGCGGGTCACATACCCAGCGAATGGCCACCGCCCCGGCCCACCACGTACACGCGGAGGCGGTGGGCCAACGCCCGGCGTGCCGCGGCCCGGACCGGCGGGGCCAGCAGGGCCAGACCGATGACGTCGGTGACGAAGCCGGGGGTGAGCAT
This sequence comes from Acidimicrobiales bacterium, assembly GCA_035942035.1. GTDB lineage: Bacteria > Actinomycetota > Acidimicrobiia > Acidimicrobiales > CADCSY01 > JAHWJR01. Next base: position 1,701 of record DASZDK010000095.1, on the reverse strand, counting down.
GAGCGCCCCCCCGAAGAGGATCAGGAACCCGTCGACCAGCTCACGGCCCGGCACCTGGCCGGCCGCCACCTGGGAGCGGACGCGGCGGACGACTCCCAGGCCCTCCCGCTTCACCATCCACGCTCCGGCGATGCCGACCACCACCACCAAGGCGACGGTGTTGAGCGCCCCGATGACCGAGCCCACCTGGAGCAGGACGTAGAGCTCGATCAGGGGCACGACCAAGAACATCAGGAACAGCACCGCTGGCACGAGGCCAAGGGTACCGGCGGCACCGCCAGCGATCCGAGCCCGGGGCGGTCCACCGGTACCCTGCGGGGCGATGTCGTCCGAGGCTCCACGGTCGCACCGCCGTCCCCCGCCCGACTGGCAGGGCCGCGTGCTGCCCCGCTCGCTGCTCGGCATCAGCGCGGTCATCCTCGCCGCCGGCCTCGGGGCCGCGCTCAGCGGCGCCATCCTCTACGCCTACTACGCCTACCGCCTCGATCGCGGCGTCGAGTACGCCGAGACCTTCGAGGAGCGGCTCGAGACCGCCCTCGACATCATCGCCTCCGAGAAGGAAGAGGCCAGGGCGGCGGTGCGGGCCGAGCTGGAGCCGCTCCAGCAGCTGGGCGCCACCGGTGACACCCTGGACAAGCTGGTCGAGAGGGTGGCTCCGGCCACCTTCTTCGTCACCACCCTCGACGAGGAGGGTGCACCCTCGGTCGGCAGCGGCTTCGTCGTGTTCTCCGATGCCGAGCAGAGCTTCCTGCTCACCTCCTTCACCACTGTCCGGGCCGCCACCCGCCGGCCGGGTCCCGAGGTACGGGTGCGCAAGGGCGACGAGGAGCTGGTGGCCACGCTGGTGAGCTGGGAGGAGGGGCGCGACCTGGCCCTGCTCTCCATCCCCCGGCCTGACCTGGAGCGCCTTCCGTGGTCGGGCCGCACCAGCACCGGCGAGCGGGTGTTCTCGGTCTCCGGCCTGGGGGCGGCGGGGGGCTCCGCCAGCCAGGGCCTGGTGGGCGACGTGAGCGCGGCGGGGATCCAGCACGACACACCCGTCGGCGTGCAGTACCAGGGCGCGCCGCTGGTGAACGCCAGCGGCGAGGTGGTGGGAGTGACCTCACGGGCTTACGCTCCCTTGGGCTTCGCTCCCGACGACGTGTACTTCGCCCCCGTCATCGGGGACGCCTGTGCCGAGCTGCTGGTGTGCCCGACCGACCGGGGCCAGGCCTCGGGCGTGGGGGGCTAGCGCCCGGCAGGTCGGGTGGTGGACGTGGTCTGGCGCGCCCGCCCGGCGCCGCCCTCGCCGTCCTCGCCGCCCTCGCCGCCCTCGCCGCCCTCGCCGGCGGCGCGGCGTTGCCGCAACGAGTCGAGCAGGGAATCCAGGTCGTCACCATCCTGGGGCACCGTGGTGGTGGTGGTGGGAGGCGGTGGCGGCTCCACCGAAGGCGCCGGCAACGGTCGAACGTAGACGCCGGGGTCGGTCTCCAGAGGTGCCCTCAGCGTCCGCACGTCGAAGCCGCCCCGCGCCCGCCGGCGCAGGATGTCGGTCAGGTCGGTGATCGGCGGTGGCTCGGTGAACTCGGTGACGGGCACGCCGGCGAGCGCCTCCCGCATGAACGACTCCCACGTGTCGGCCGGCAGGCTGCCACCGGTGACCGCCCGCACCCCCTTGATGCCTTCCAGCGGCCGCGGCGCGTCGGAGTAGCCCATCCACAC
>DASZDK010000094.1:0-23434 GCA_035942035.1 Acidimicrobiales bacterium | reverse complement strand
GCCAGAGCGTCGGCAGGTCTGGCAGTCGGGCTTCACCACCCGCAAGGCGGCCGAGGCCGAGCTCCGGCAGTTCCTCACCCGCCTCGACACCGGTGGAGACCCCTTCCCGGAGCAGGTGACGCTGCGGGACTTCGCCGAGCGGTGGATGGAGCACATGGAGAGCCGCATTCGTCCCCGGACGGCCTACTCCTACCGACAACTGCTCCGGGACCACCTGCTGCCGGTGATGGGCGACCTGCGCCTCGACCGCATCCGGCCGGCCCACGTGCAACACGCCCTCGACCAGATCAGCGCCCAGGGGCTGGCGCCGAGGACCGTGGTCAAGGCCCGAGGCGTGCTCGGTGGGCTCATGCGCAGCGCCCAGGCGTGGGGCCTCATCGTGGCCAACCCGGTGCAGGCTGTCCGCCCTCCTAAGCCGGAGCGCCCCCGGCTGGACGTGCCAACCGCCGATCAGCTCATGGATCTCGTCTCCGCCGCCCGTGGGGGCCTGTGGGAGGCTCCCATGCTCCTGGCCGTGGCCACCGGCGCACGGCGATCCGAGGTACTCGGCGCCACCTGGGCCGACGTCGACCTCGACACGGGCAAGCTGCGGGTGACCAGGGGGCTTCAGCGGGTCAACGGCGAGCTGGTCTTCACCCAGCCCAAGACCGACCGGGCCCGCCGGGAGATCGGTCTTCCGCGCTTCGCCCTCGAGCCGCTCCGCCTCCACCGAGCCGCCCAGCTGGTACGCAGACTGGCCCTCGGTCCGGCCTGGGTCGATCTCGACCTCGTGTGCGACAGGGGTGACGGCGGCCCAATCCACCCGGACTCGTTCACCCACGCCTTCAAGAAGCTGGCGGCCAAGGTGGGCATCCCTGCCGGCGCTCGTCTCCACGACACCCGCCACGGCGTAGCTACGGCCCTGCTGTCCCAGGGGCTGCACCCGGCCATCACCTCGGCCAGCCTCGGCCATGCCAGCCCGGCGTTCACCATGAGCACCTACCAGCACGTCCTCGACGGCATGGGGAGCCAGGCGGCGGCGGCCCTCGACGCCGCCCTCGGTGAGGCCCGATGAGCGCCCGTTTGCAGAATGTTTGCACGGGGCCGATTCGGCACTCCGGACCGGTCCGCCGCTCGGTGGGGAAAAGGCGCTGTGACCTGCAGCTCTGCCTGGAGCCCGAGAGGGGATTCGAACCCCTGACCTACGCTTTACGAGAGCGTCGCTCTACCGACTGAGCTACTCGGGCGTGCGGACCTCGGTCACGCTAGCGGGTGCCGGTGAGAGCGGCGGGAGGCGCAGGAACAGCGCCTGGAGGAGCAGCGGCTCGTTGGGGTTGCGGGTGAGGGCCTCGGCGGCGGCGTTGATGGCGTCGACGGCGGCCACCCGGGCAGCCACGTCGGTGTCGTCCCGCACCAGCGCGTCCCGGTAGCGGCGAGCAAGGGTGGCCAGCCCGAAGCGCAGCTCGTCGGTGCGGTGCCGGCGCAGGGCCCGGCGTTGCGACGCCTCCAGCCGGGAGCGCCCCGAGCCCCGCTCGCCGGAGGCCGCCACGCGCTCCTCGAGCTCGGCGGCGGCAGCGGCCTGGGCCCGGCGCAGGGGCTCGGCCGCCGCCTCCACCAGGTCGAGCAGCTCGGAGACCGCCACCGCCACCGTCGCCCCGGTGCCGTCGAGGCGTTCGGGCAGGTGCGACCACGCCTGGCGGCGGGTTGCGAGGCCGGAGTCGGACACCAGCAGCCGGGCCCGGTCGAGGCTTCCCGCTGCCGCCTCGGCCGCGGTACGGGCCTGCTCCGGTGCCACCCCGTCGGACACCAGCAGCTCGGCCAGCGTCGAGGGCGGCAGCGGGGCGACGTCGATGCGCACGCACCGGGAGGCGATGGTGACCAGCTCGGGGGGGACGGTGTCGGCCAGGATCACGAACACCGTGCTGGCCGGTGGCTCCTCGATGGTCTTGAGCAGGGCAGGGCCGACCTCCCGCACCCGGTGGAACTGGGTGAGCACCAGCACCTTGCGCCGGCCTTCGACGGGGGTGCGGGCGGCGAGGCGGGAGATCTCCTCGGCGTCGACCAGACGCAGGTATGCCCCCTCGGGCTCGAAGGTGACGGCGTCGGGATGGGCGCCGGCCAGGGCCAGGCGGCAGTCGCGGCAGTGGCCGCAACCACCCGAGGGGCACAGGAGGGCGGCGGCGAAGGCGGTGGCCGCTGCTGCCGTGCCCGCGCCGGCGGGGCCGGCCAGGAGATAGGCGTGCACCGGGGCCACCGCCGCGGCCCGCAGCGCCGCCACCAGGCCGGGCTGGCCGGCGACGGCGGTGAAGGCGTCGCCGACGGCGGCAGGCGGCTCGGTGGTCACCGCTGGCTCAGGTGGAGGCGGGACTCGGCGACCGCCCACACCCGCTCCGCCACCTCGCCGGGCGACCCGCCGGCGTCCACCACCGCCCACCGCCCGGGCTCGGCGCCAGCCAGGGCGGCAAAGCCGTGGCGCACCCGCTCGTGGAAGGCGTCACCAGCCGCCTCCATGCGGTCGGGCTGGGCGCCGCGACGCTCGGCGGCCACCGCCGGCGGGAGGTCGAGCAGCACCACCAGGTCGGCGTCGAGCCCGCCGGTGGCGAAGTCCGACAGCGAGCGCAAGTCGTCGAGCGGCAGGCCCCGCCCGTAGCCCTGGTAGGCCAGCAGCGACCCGGTGAAGCGGTCGCTCACCACATGGCGACCTTCCTCGAGGGCGGGGCGGATGACCTCGGCCACGTGCTGGGCCCGGGCGGCGGCCAGCAACAGGGCCTCCGCCCGGGCGTCGAGATCGGCCGACGCCGGATCGAGCACCAGGGCACGGATGCGCTCGCCCACCTCGGTGGCCCCCGGCTCCCGGGTCAGCACCGCCCCGAGGCGGTCGGCGAGGATCGAGGCCTGCGTCGACTTGCCGCACCCCTCTCCTCCTTCGAGGACCAGGAGACGTCCCCTCGTCACGGCCGGACGGGATCCCGCTCGCCGTTCTCGCGTTCGGCCAGGACGAGGCCGGCGAGGACGCCGGCGACGATGATGATGATCGACGCCAGCCACAGAGTGAGGCGGACGCCGGGGACGCTGATGGTGAGCTCACCCAGCGAGATCTCGCCGCCGAACAAGCGGCTCGACACACCCCCGAGGACGCCGGACAGGAAGGGCCCCACGGCGAAGGCGATCAGGAGGCACAGGCGCACCACGGTGTAGAGCGCGGTGAAGGTCCGGCCCCTGATGTGGTCGGACACGTTCTCCTGGAGGATGGTGAAGCCGAGGACGTAGGCACACCCGGCGGCGGCGCCGAGGAGGGCCACCAGCACCAGCGCCGGCGCCAGCGACGACATCGAGGCCCCCAACAGCAGCGATCCACCGGCCACCACCACGGCCACGGTGAAGGCGCGGGGCTTGGGCAGCCGGGCCTGGAACACCGACACCACCACCACCCCGACGGCCATGCCCGTGCCCAGGGCGAACAGCACCAGGCCGAAGCCAGCGGTGCCCCCTCCGAGGACCTCGCGGGTGAACAGCTGGCCGAGCGGCACCAGCATGCCGCCGCCGATGAGCCCCGTGCCCAGGCCCACCATCACCGCCCGGACCCTGGGGTTGACGACGATGAAGTACCAACCCTCCTTGAGCTCGTGGAAGGTCTGGGCAAAGTCGATGCGCCGGCGCCTGGTCGTCCGCGGGCGGCCCCCGATGAGCGCCATGGTGGAGATGAGCAGAGCGGAGAGGAAGAACGTCACCACGTCGAAGTAGACCGCCAGCGACTCGTGGGTCAGCGGGAGGAAGGCCAGCGACTCGTTGTCGGCGAGCCGGCCGGCGACCCCAGCCAGGCCGGCGAAGATGGCGGCGGCCACCGGGAAGGTCCCGTAGGCGGCGATGAGCGACAGGGAGTTGGCGGTGGCCAGGTGCCGCTCGGGGACGAGGTTGGGCACCTCGGCCTCCTTGGCCGGCGACCACATCAAGGTCAACACCTCCAGCACGAAGGAGGCGACCACCAGCTGAGGGATGGTGGTGACGAAGGGCAAGACGGCAAGCGTCAGGCCCCGTCCGATGTCGCACGTCACCATCACGCGCTTGCGGTTCCAGCGGTCGAGCAGGACGCCGGCCACGGGGGCGAGGAAGAACCCGGGCAGGATGCGCGCCGTCATCACCACGCCGATGGCCACGCCCGAGGATTCGCCGCCGATGCGGGTGGCGATGGCGACGATGGCGAAGAAGCCGATCCAGTCGCCCAGGGCCGACACGACCTGCGCCAGCCACAACCGGAAGAAGTTGTTGGAGCCGAACAGGCGGACCACCGGCGAGGGGCCGCTCGTTCGGAGGGCGGCGGTGGGAACCGGAGGGACGGGACGGGTGGGGCCCTCGTCGTCGGGAGGACCCTGCCCCCGCCTCCAGGCGTCGGCGTCCCGAAGCTCCGGGTCCGGCCGGCGTCGAGCCTCGGCCACGGGGGAAGACTAGGTGGGAGTGGGGCGTCGGCGCGGCTATGCCGTGCCGCCGGCGCTCCGGCCCGCCTGATCCTTGTCCGCGGCGACCTTCTTGGTCGCCGCCTTTTTCGTGGTCGCCGCCTTGTTCGTGGTCGCCGCCTTGTTCGTGGTCACAGCTTTGTTCGTGGTCCCAGCCTTCTTCTTGGTCCCAGCCTTCTTCTTGGTCGTCGCCTTCTTGCTGGCCGCCTTCTTCTTGGTCACCGCCTTGCGCCCCCGCTTGGGGGCAGGCCCTCGGGCCCGGCGGTCGGCCATGAGCTCGGCCGCCCGTTCGAGGTCGATCTTCTCGACGGTGTCGCCCTTGCGCAGGGAGGCGTTGGTCTCGCCGTCGGTCACATAGGGCCCGAAGCGACCCTCCTTGACCACCACGGGACGCCCGGAGACCGGGTCGTCACCGAGCTCCCGCAACGGCGGGGCCGCCTGCCCCCGGCCCCGGCGCTTGGGCTCGGCCAGCAGGCGCAGGGCGTCGTCGAGGGTGACGCTGAACAGCTGCTCCTCGGACTCGAGGCTGCGGCTGTCGCTGCCCTTCTTGATGTAGGGGCCGTACCGGCCGTTCTGGGCGGTGATCTCCTCGCCGTCGGCCGGGTCGGTGCCCACCACCCGGGGCAGGCTGAGCAAGCGCAGGGCGTCGTCGAGGGTGATGGTCTCCAGGCTCATGTCCCGGAAGAGCGAGGAGGTCGGCGGCTTTTCCTTGGCGCCCTCGGTGGTCTCCCCCAGCTGCACGTAGGGCCCGTAGCGCCCGGCCCGGGCCAGCACCGGCAGCCCGCTCTCCGGGTCGATGCCGAGCTGGCGATCGCCGCTAGGTGCGTCCAGCAGCTCGAGCGCCCGCTCGACGGTGAGCTCGTCGGGCGCCACGTCGTCGGGGATGCCGGCGGTGTCCTCGCCCCGCTGGACGTAGGGGCCGTAGCGACCCACCCGGCCCACCACCTCGCGCCCCTCCGGATCGACGCCCAGGCGGATGGAGTTGACGTCGCGGGCGTCGATCTCGCCGAGGTGCTCCGACACCATCCGGCGCAAGCCGGCGTCGCCGTTGTGGCCGAAGTAGAAGCGCGACAGCCACGGCAGGGACTCCTGCTGGCCGGCGGCGATGTCGTCGAGGTAGTCCTCCATGCGGGCGGTGAAGGCGTAGTCGACCAGGTCGGGGAAGTGGCGCTCGAGGAGGGTCACCACGGCGAAGGCAGTGAATGAGGGCACCAGGGCGGTGCCCTTCTTCCAGACGTAGCCGCGGTCCTGGATGGTGCCGATGATGCTGGCGTAGGTCGACGGGCGCCCGACGCCGAGCTCCTCCAGCCGCTTGACCAGCGACGCCTCGGTGTAGCGGGCCGGCGGGGAGGTCTCGTGGCCCACCGGCGCCAACGCCCGCACCGCCAGCGCGTCACCCTCGGACAGGGCGGGCAGCCGGCGCTGGGCGGGGTCGCTGTCGCCCTCGCTGTCGTCGCTCTCGACGTAGACCCGCTGGAACCCCGGGAAGGTGACGACCGTGCCGCTGGCGGCGAACTCGGCGTCGCTGCCCGAGGACGACCGGGCCCCGAGGCGGACGGTGACCGTCTCGCCCACGGCGTCGGGCATCTGGGAGGCCAGCGTGCGCTTCCAGATCAGCTCGTAGAGGCGGGTCTCGGCCGGCCCCACCTCGCGGCCGACCTGTTCGGGGCTGCGGAAGCTGTCGCCGGCGGGGCGGATGGCCTCGTGGGCCTCCTGGGCGGCCTTGACCTTCTTGGTGTAGCGCCGGGGGGCGTCGGGGACGTAGTCGCGCCCGTAGCGCTCGCCGATCTCAGCCCGCGCCGCGGTGAGGGCGGTGTCGGACAGCGTGGTGGAATCGGTGCGCATGTAGGTGATGTAGCCGGCCTCGTACAGGCTCTGGGCCGCCCGCATCGCCGCCGCCGACGACATGCGCAGCTTGCGGCCCGCCTCCTGCTGGAGCGTCGAGGTCATGAACGGCGCCGCCGGGCGCCGGCGGTAGGGCTTGCGCTCGACCGAGCGGACGGCGAAGTCGGCGCCGTCGAGGTCGGCCGCCAACTGCGAGGCGCCGGCCTCGTCGAGCAGCACCACGTCGGTGGTGCTCAGCTCGCCGGTCTCGCCGAAGTCCTTGCCCGTGGCCAGGCGGCGCCCGTCGAGGGCGACCAGGGCGGCGGTGAACTCGGCCGGGGCGGTGGCATCGGCGGTGGCGCCGGCGCCGGCGGCGGCGAAGGTGCCCTCCAGGTCCCACCAGCTGGCGGAGCGAAAGCGCATCCGGGCCCGCTCCCGCTCGACCACGATGCGGGTGGCCACGCTCTGCACCCGGCCCGCCGACAGCCCGGTCATGACCTTCTTCCACAGCACCGGGCTGACCTCGTAGCCGTAGAGGCGGTCGAGGACGCGACGGGTCTCCTGGGCGTCGACCCGGCGCACGTCGAGGTCGCGGGGCTCAGCGATGGCCCGCTCGATGGCCGAGCGGGTGATCTCGTGGAACACCATCCGTCGCACCGGTACCTGGGGGTTGAGCACCTCCTGGAGATGCCAGGCGATGGCCTCGCCCTCGCGGTCCTCATCGGTGGCGAGATAGACCTCGCTGGCGTCGCGAACCAGCTTGCGCAACTTGGCGACCTGGTCCTTCTTCTGGCGGGGAATGACGTAGAGCGGCTTGAAGGCGTTGTCGACGTCGACGCCCAGCCGGGCCCACGGCTCGCCCTTGTACTGGGGCGGGACCTCGGCTGCGGACTGGGGCAGGTCGCGCACGTGCCCGATCGACGACTCGACCACGTAGTCGTTGCCGAGGAAGCGGGCGATGGTCCGCGCCTTGGCCGGCGACTCGACGATCACCAGGGGCTTGGGCACGTCACCACGCAAACCGGGTCCCGGCGGGGTTGTCAAACGGCCAGCAGGGCCTGAGGACCCTCCAGCAGCGCGGACACGACGCCGGCCTCCGCCGGCCGGAAGGCGTAGACGCAGGCCAGACGCACTCGGCTGGCGGCGGCAAAGGCGGCCAGGCGGGTGGTCACGGCCCGGGCCGGCCGGTACGCCTCCACGAAGGCCGCCGCCGCCACCTCGGCACGCGACCGGGGGCAGTGGCCCTGCAGTGCCCGCAGCTCGAGGTGCACCAGCAGGTTGGCCACGTCGAGGGCGGCCTCGCCCCGGGCCAGAGTGTCGAGGTCGAGCATGCCGGCGTCGCCGGCGGGGGTCACCAGCACCTGCTTGTCGTGCAGGTCGCGGTGGAGCAGCACGCCAGGGCCGGCCGTCGCAGGATCGCCAAGCATCGCCCGCACCCGCTGCAGCTGCGCATCCGCCTGCGCTCGCGCGCCCGCCGGCAGGGCCCCGTGGTCGATGGCATGACGGAGCCAGCGGGCGACCACGCCGGCCTCCGCCTCGACGTCGTGGGCCGGAGTCGACGGTGGCGCCGGCGCCCCGTGGAGCACCGCCGCCGCGGCGCCGGCGGCGGCGAAGGCCCGGGACACGTCGGCGTCGGGCACGCCGGCATCACCCAGCAGGTCGTGCAGGGACCGGCCCGGGAGCTCGGCGAGCTCAACCACGCCGGCGTCGACGTCGGCGGCCAGCACCGCCGGCGTGGGCACGGGCAACGCCGGAACCGGCGCCGGGGCCCGCCCCGGCCGCCACACCTTCACGTAGGTGATGCCGGTGGGACGGCGCCGACGGACCACGGCCCGCCGCTCGGGACGATGGACGACCAAGGTGGCGGTCTCGTCGTCGACCACGGCGCCCAGCGCGGCCAGCCGGCGGTCGGCGCCCCCTCGCTGGAGCAGCACGCCCCGCCGCTCCCCCGCCGTCACCTGCCCGGGGCGGGCGCCGGCGGCGGTCTCGACGGCCACCTCGGCCAGGCGCGCCGGGTCGGCGAACCACTGCCCCGGCAGCGACACACCGCCCGGCTCGACGTACTCGAGCAGCAGGTGCCCCGGCCCTCGGGGCCAGGCGCGGCGCAGCCGGAGTGGTCCATCCGCCCCCCCCAGCTCGGCGAGCTGGTGCTCCGGCTGCGCCTGCAGCGGGGACGGCGTCGAGGCGGTGCCCGCCCTCACTGGCGGGCGCCTTCGCCGGCCAGCTCGGCCACCCGGTCGAGCAGCTCCTCGGTACGGCGGGGCCAGTCGGGCCGGCGGTGGCGGAACGGCTCCACGGCCCGGCGCACCAGGGCGGCGGCGGTGTGCAGCGCCAGGGCGCCGTCGGGCACGACCCCGCCCGCCTCCTCGTAGCCGGTGACGAGGTCGGCCGCCAGCGAGCGGGCCCGTCCCGGCGCCAACCGGCCGTCGACCTCGGCGGCCTCGAGATCGGCCAAGAACTGCCCGAGGTCGGCGATGGGGTCGCCCACGGCGGTGTTGTCGAAGTCGATCAGGCCCACCCCCCGCCTCCCGAGGACCACCTGGTCGGCGGAGAAGTCGCCGTGGCGGGCGGCGGTGCGCCCCGGCAGGGCGTCCAGTCGCCGGCACAGGCGGGCGGCGGCGGCACCTACCCCAGGGCCGAGCCGGGGGACCAGGGCGGCGACCGAGGCGGCGGCGGCCGTGGTCGCCACAGCGTCGACGTCGGGGGGTTCGTGGACCAGTCGCCGGGGTGGCGTGGCATGCAGCGTGGCCAGGGCGGCGCCCACCTCGGCGAGGGGTGCGGTGGTGGCCTCCGGGCCGGTGAGCCGGTCGATGAGCGGCTGCCCGGGCAGCCAGGAGCCGGCGAGGGCGCAGGCTCGCTTCGAGGTCCCCAGCAGCGCCGGCACCACCAGCCCGGTGCGCCCGGCGAAGGCCAGCCCGGCGCGGGCACGGGCCAGCTCGCCGGCACCGAAGGCCTTCACCAGGGCGGCGGGCACGCCGTGGCGCTCGACCACGCCGACCCAGCGGCGCTCGGGCTTGTAGCGCACGCACCAGGGCTCGGCATCGTGCAGGTCGGTGGCCTCCGGGAGCAGCGCCTGCAACAGCCGGCGGCGCTGATCGGGCCGCACCAGGCGGGCCAGTGCCGGCAGGTCGCGGTCGACACCGACGGGCGCCACCACCACCAGCTCGTCGGCGAAACTCGTGACCGGCCAATCCCCGCCGGGACCGGGCGGCGTCGTCCCCGCCGGGCCCGTCTCGGCCGCCTCGGCCGTCTTGGCCGCCTTGGCCCCGTCGCCCTGCCGGTAGGCCTTGACCGAGACCTCGACCGCCGGCCCCCCGGCGCCCGCCGGCCCCGCCTGGTGCAGGCGGTAGCCCACCAGGCAGCTGGTGGTCGGCTTGTAGCGCACGTAGCGCGCCTCGGCGGCGACCAGTCCCCAAGCCGGATTCCGCTGCTGCAGCCGAGCGAGCAGGGCCTCGGGGTCGAGCACCAGGGCGATGCCGGGTACGGCCGGGTCGCGCCGAGCGACCTCGGCGTCAGCGGGTGCGAGCACCCGTTCCCCTCTCCGCCGAGGGCCCACGGCGGGACGGGGCGGCCAGCCGGCTGGCCCGGTGCCGCCTCGGCCTGCGGGCCTGGGCGTCGTTGGTGCCGAGCACGTCCTCGGGCGGGCCCTGGGCCACGATGCGCCCGCCCTCGATGCGGACCACCACGTCGGCGTCGGCCACGGCGGCGTGGTCGTGGGCGATCACGAAGGTCGTGCGCCCGGCGGTCAGCCGGCGCAGGGCGCTGTCCACCGCCTCCTCGTTGTCCTGGTCGAGCCCAGCCATGGCCTCGTCGAGCACCACGATGGGCGCCTGGCGCACCGCCGCCCGGGCGATGGCGATGCGCTGGCGCTGGCCGCCCGACAACGTGGCCCCCCGCTCACCGACGACGGTGTCGTAGCCCTCGGGGAGGGCGGTGACGAAGTCGTGGGCGTTGGCCAGGCGGGCGGCGGCCTCGATCTCGTGGTCACTGGCCCCGGGAGCGCCGTAGGCGATGTTCTCCCGGATGCTGGTGGCGAACAGCACGCTGTCCTGCAGCACGATGGCCACCTGGCGGCGCACCGACTCGAGGGTGAGGTCGCGCAGGTCGTGGCCGTCGACCAGCACCCTGCCCTCCGAGGGGTCGTGCAGGCGGGCCAGCAGCGCCACCAGGCTGGACTTGCCCGCCCCCGAGGGCCCGACCACGCCCACCCGCTGGCCGGGACCGACGTGCAGATCGACCTGGTGGAGCACGGGTCGGCCCGGCTCGTAGGCCAGGCTGACGCCGCGGAGGCGCACCTCGCCGCGGAAGGCGGGGGCCTTGCGGGCGTGGGGCGCGTCGACGATGTCGGGGATGACGTCGAGCAGCTCGATGATCCGCTCACCCGAGGCCGACGCCTTGGCCAGGCGGGCGGTGTACTTGGCCACGTCCCGCAGCGGCTTGAACGCCTGCTTCAGGTAGCTGATGAAGACCACGAGGTCGCCGGCGGTCAACGCCCCGCTCAGCACCCGGCGAGCGCCCAGGTACAGCACCAGGCCAGTGGCCATGGCCACCAGGACGTCGGTCCGGCGCTCCAGCCCGGCGGAGAGGCGCTTGCCCTTGACCCCGTCGCGCAAGCTCTTGTTGTTGCTGGCGGCGAAGGACTCCTCGAGCGTCGCCTCCAGCGAGTAGGCCTGGACCACCTTGATGGCACCGAGCGACTCGGCGGCCACCGACGCCAGTTGGCCCTCCTGGCGGCGCTGCGTGCGCGACACGGTGGTGATGGCCCGGCTCATGCGCACGCCGGTGACGGCGAAGGCAGGCAACGCCACCAGGGCGACGAGGGTCAGCACCGGGTCGACCCACAGCATCACCGCCACCATGCCGAACAGGGTCACGACGTTGCCGACCAGGGGCAGGGCGGCGGTGACGGCGACCTCCTGGAGACGGCCCACGTCGCCGGTGATGCGGGTCAGCAGCTCGCCGCTGCGGGCCTTGCTGTGGAACGAGAGCGAGAGTCGCTGGAGGTGGCCGTAGAGCTGGGCCCGCACCGAGGTCAGCACCCGGTTGCCGGCCAAGGCGAAGGCCACCGTTGACAGGTACGAGGCCAGGGCCCGCAGCCCGGTGATGCCCACCACGGCGAGAGCGGCGAGGGCCAGGACCTTGGTGGCTCCGGCCGGAACCGAGGGCGCGGCGCCGGCGCCCCCCGCCTCGACGATCGTGTCGATGACGTACTTGAGCGGCCACGGCTCGAGCAGCCGCAGGACCACCTCGGCCAGCAGCGCCAGCGAGCCGCCGGCGATGACCTTGCGCTCCCCGCGCAGGTACGGCGAGAAGCGTCTCGTGGTCTGCACCAGGCCGGGCACCGTTTGGCGCAGGGTGGTGCCGGTGGAGGAGCCCATGATCAGGCCACCGCCGCGACGGCGTGGTCGGCGCCGGCGTCACTGCCGGCGCCGGCGAGGGCGAGGGCGCGCTCGACGACCTGGCACCACGAGTGCCGGCGCACCACCTCGGCGCGCCCGGCCCGGCCCAGCGCCTGGCATCGGCGGGGGTCGGCCCGCAGCCCGGCCAACGCCGCGGCCAGCGCCGCCGGATCGCCGGGCGGGCACAGGACGCCCGTCCGGCCGTGGTCGAGGACCTCGGCGACCTGCCCCACCGAGCTGGCCACGACGGGCAGGCCGGCGGCAAGGTACTCGTAGAGCTTGAGCGGCGAGAAGTAGAACCCGTCCAGCGCCGGATAGGGCGCCACAGCGGCGTCCATGCGGGCGAGGTGGCCGGGGATCGCGGCGGGGTCCACGGCGCCGGTGAGCTCGGTGCTGGCCGCCAGCCCCCGCTCCTCGACGGTGCGGGCCAGCGCCGGCGCCTCGGGGCCGTCGCCCACCACGAGCAGGCGCCAACCAGGGTCGACGGCCAGCACGGCCATGGCGTCGACCAGCGTGTCCAGCCCGTGCCACGGCTTGAGGGTGCCCACGAAGCCCACGGTGAACGTCTCCGGGTCAGGCGAGCGGGGGGCCGGGCGAATGCGTTCGGGGTCGACGCCGTTGGGCACCACGTGGACCCGGGACGGCGCCGGCGACCAGCGCCGGGCCCAGGCGGCAACTTCCTCGGACACGGCGGCGACCACGGTGGCGTCGGCCAGCACACCCCGCGCCACCGCCTCGGCTCCGGCCCGGTCGACCAACACGCGATGCCGGGCCTGCTCCTCGACCAGGGGGGCGTTGACCTCCAACACGCCCGGCACCCCGGCCCGGCGAGCCTCGGCCATGCCCGCCCGGCTCCACAGCGAGTAGCGCTCGTAGACCAGGTCGAAGGGCCCGGCGGCGGCCAGGGCCTCAGCCAGGCCGGCGTCGGCGGCCCGGGCCCGGATCTCCCGCTCGGCGGCCGGCCCCCGGCCCACCTCGGGCAGGGCGTGGACCACCACCGGCGCGAGGTCGGCCGGCGCCTCCCCGCCCCAGCGGGTGGCGAACAGGTGAACCTCGTCGCCCCGGCGCACCAGCGCCCGGACCACCTCTTGCACGTGGACCGAGCCGCCCTTGCGCCCGAACACGGGCAGGCCGGGGTCGGCGCACACGTAGGCGATGCGCATCAGGCGCAGATCCCGTCGGCCACCGGCACCGGGGCCGCCGCCACGCCGCCGAAGTGCCGGCGCAGGCGGCCAGCCTGGCGGTGGACGTCGAACTCGTCTTCGATCAGGGCGCGGGCGGCGAGCGCCAGGCGCTCCCGCAGGGCGGCGTCGTCGAGGAGGCGCTCCAGGGCGCCGGCCAGCGCCTCGGGGTCGTGCTCGGGGACCAGCAGACCCGTGCGTTCGTGGTGCACCACCTCGGGGATGCCCGTCACCGGCGTCGCCACGCATGGCGTCCCCAGGGCCATGGCCTCCAGCAGGACCGTCGGCAGGCCGTCACGGTTCCCGTCGGTACCCACGACACACGGTGCCGCCAGCACCGACGCCCCGGTCACGAGGGAGCGGACCTCGCCCTGGGGCAGGGGCCCCCGCAGCCGGACGATGTCCTCCAGCCCGGAGGTGGCGACGCGCCGGCGCAGCGCCTCTTGCTCAGGGCCGGCCCCGACGATCTCGCAGCGGAACCGCCGTCCCCGTCCGGCCAGCACGGCGCAGGCGTCGACGAGGTCGGCGAACCCTTTCTTCTCCACCAGCCGGCCCACGCCGGCGATCAGGGGCGGGCGCCGGCCGGGGCTGGAGAAGGCGAACCGGTCGAGGTCGAGGCCGTTGTAGACCCGGTGCACCCCGGCGGCCGCCGCCCCGTAGGTGGAGCGCAGGTGCTCGACGTTGAACTCGCTCACCGTCACCACCGCCGCCGCCTCGGCCAGCTTGCGGCCCAGGTCGTCGGGGTCGACCTCCTCGTGGAAGATGTCCTTGGCGTGGGCGGTGAAGGTGTAGGGCACGCCGGCGAGCAGCGAGGCCAGCCGGGCCACGGTCGTGGCCACCGACGCGAAGTGGGCGTGCAGGTGGTCGATCTCCCGAGCCCGGACGAGCAGCGCCAGCTCGACGGCCTGGGCGGCGTCGTGCACGTCGGCGGCCAGGAGCTGGCGCAGATGGCGCTCCAGCCCGGGAAGCTCGGCGGTGGCGGTGCCCAGCAGTTCCCACAGGTCGGGGGTGCGGCGCAACCGGTCGGCCAGGTAGGTCACCGGCGCCCGTACCTGGGCCAGGTTCTCGTGGAAGCGGCCGTCGCGAGGCGGGCGGAGGGAGAAGATCTCGAGGTCGACACCTGCGGCCTGGTGGGCCAGCACCTCGTTGAGGATGAAGGTCTCCGAGAAGCGGGGGTACACCTTCAACACATAGCCGATGCGCGGCCCCGGCTCAGACGGCGACATCGACCGCACCCCTCTCGCTCGATCGGCAGGCGATCTGGGCGAGCTGGGCGGGCTGGGCGGCGAGGAGGGCCTCGACCAAGCCCGGCACCCGGGCCAGCCCGTTCAGGTCGACGTGGGCGCCCCGCACGGGGCCGGCGCCGGCAGCGCTCGCCATCCACCCCGAAAGGCGGGCCGACGACAGGTCGTCGGGGTGGAGCAGGTCGGCCAAGCCGAGCTGCTCGAGCCGGCGGGCCCGCACCAGCTGCTCGGCCCGCGGCTGGGTCCGGGGAACGAACAGGGCCCGCTTGCGGTGGGCCAGCACCTCACAGACGCTGTTGTAGCCGGCCATGGACACCACCAAATCGGCGGCACCGATCCACCGTTCGGGGTCGAGCACGTAGTCGTTCACCACCATGTCGGACCGGGTGGCAGCCAGCAGGTGGAGGTCCGCCCGATGCCCGGGGTCCATGTAGGGGCCAGTCACCACCACCCCGCGCATCCCCGACGGCAACCGGCTGCGGACGAAGCTGCGGGCCAGGGCCAACCCGTCCTGGCCACCTCCGACCAGGCACAGGGCGAAGGGGCGGGGGGGCGGGGGCGGCGTGGTGCCGGCGGGCGGGACCGGGCGCCCGTTGGCCAGGTACCCGGTGTAGGACACCTTGGCCCGCACGCTGGCCGGCAGCCCGTACTCGCAGACCGGGTCGTACACCGCCGGGTCGCCGTAGATCCACACGGCGTCGTAGTGCAGCGCCACCGCCTGCGTGGCCCGTGACTGGTCCCATTCCCGCCTGGCCACCGGGGCGGTGTCCAGCACGTCCCGCAATCCCAGCACGCAGCGGGCCCGGCCCGAGGCCCGCAACCGGCGCAGGGCCGGCTCGAGCTCGCCGGCGAAGCCCCGGGGCACCTTGTCGACGATGAGCAGGTCGGGCTCGAAGGCGCCCAGGGCGGCGGAGATGACGTCGGACCGCAGCCGCACCAGCCGGTCCAGCGACCCACTGAGCGAACGGGGGTGGTACTCGCCGTTGCCCCGCTTGGCCAGAGCGGGCAGGGCCACGAAATCGGCTCCGGGTGGGAGGGGCAGGGCGGCGGCGGACGGCGCGCCGGTGATGAGCAACGTCTGCGAGGACGGCTCGGCTGCGGCCAGGGCGTCGGCCAGGGCCAGGTTGCGCCGGACATGGCCCAGGCCCTGGGTGTCGTGGGAGTAGAGGGCCACGCGGCGCGGACCGGTGGCCAGGGAGAAGTGGTCGACCACGTGGTACGTCCTCCGAGGGGTGCGGCGAGTGGGAAGCGAGGTGCCCCACCGGGTGTATCGACGGCGCGGACGGACAACTTGACCCTACGGGTGACGACCGGAAGTGAAACTTGGCCTGAACGGAAGCTGGGCGCCGGCGGCGACGGGCCGGCGACGGCTCAGCGAGGCCGGTCGCCTCCGGCGTTCTCCGACCGTGGCCCGGTGGTGATGCGGACGAACACCTGGTGGGCGACCATGCTGCCGAGGGTGCGGTCCTCCCCGGCGACCCGCAGCACCAACGGCCCGTCGAAGGGGTGCTTCTCCCGAACCTCGACGGTGACGCCCGGGCGCAGACCGAGGGTGTCGAGGAACGCCACGACCTGGGGGTCGGTGGACCCGGGCACGGCGACGATGGCCACGTCGCCCGGCTCCAGGGCGTAGAGCGAGGGCAGGACGGGGATGTCCGGCGCCTGTAGGGCGGGGATGGGGAACCCGTGGGGGCAGGCGGCGGGACGGTCGAGCGCCACGAAGATGCGGTCCTCGACCTCCTGGGGCAGGTCGTGCTCGAAGGTGGCGGCGAGGCGGTCGGCCTGGTTCCAGGCGTAACCCAGCATGTCGGCGAGGAAGCGCTCGACGATGCGGTGCCGGCGGATGGCGGCCGCCGCCGCCTGCCGGCCGGCGACCGTCAGCTCCACCCCGTGGTAGGGACGGTGGCCCACCAGGCCGCGCTCGGCCAGGCGCTTGATGGTGAAGGTCACCGTGCCGGGGGCCACCCCCAACGCCTCGGCCAGCGCTCCGGTCTGCGCCTCGGCCCGGTCGCGCGTGAGGCGGTAGACGGCCTTGAGCGTCTCGCGCTCGGACTTGGTCAACCGGACGTCCATGGTCTCGAACGGCGAAATGTACCCCACCACCGACGCCGCGGCCCGGCGGCGGAAGGGGGTCAGCCGGGGGATACCGTGGTGATAGGTGCGGCCGGACGCCAAGGGGGTTCCCATCTTGACCAGCACGGCGCGGCGCGATTCGAGCGACGGCAAGGCGTTCGTGGTGACGCTGGTGGTGGTGCTGGTGATGGCCATCGGCGCCGGTGCGCTGGTGGCCGACCGGAGCAGTCGGAACGCTTCCTCCGGGTCGGCGACTCGCACGGCGGAGCGTTCGGAGCTCTCGGCATCGCCGGAGGAGGCCGCCGGTGGCGGCAACGGCCACGGGACGACGGGGGAGGCGCCCACCATCCCGCCCGAGGTCGACGTCGACACGGTTGCGGTCGAGGGCGAGCGCACGGTGCGGGCCGAACCGGAACTGGTCGACGGCGTGAAGGTGTTCACCCTCAACGCCGAGCCGGTGCAGTGGGAGTTGGTGCCCGGCCGGTCGGTCACCGCCTGGGGCTACAACGGCCAGGTGCCCGGCCCCGAGCTCTGGGTCGACGAGGGCGACCGGGTACGGGTGGAGTTCACCAACGACCTGCCCGTGCCCACCACCATCCACTGGCACGGCGTCGAGGTCCCCAACGAGATGGACGGCGTCCCGGGCGTCACCCAGGACCCCATCGAGCCGGGCGAGCGCTTCGTCTACGAGTTCGAGGCCAAACCCTCCGGCACCTTCTGGTACCACTCCCACCTCGACGCGGTGCGCCAGCTCGACATGGGGCTGTCCGGGGCGTTCGTGATCAAGGGCGCCGGCGAGCCAGCGTACGACCGCGACTACGTGCAGCTGCTCGACGAGTGGGTCCGCCTCCAGGACGGCCGCAACGGCTGGGAGGGCGCCACCCACGCCGGCCACAACCTGGCCGAGTACAACTGGTTCACCATCAACGGCAAGTCGTTCCCGGCGACGGAGAACATGGTCGTCGCCGAGGGCGACCGGGTCCGGGTGCGCATCGTCAACGCCGGCTACCAGTCGCACCCCATGCACCTACACGGGAAGCGCTTCACGGTGGTGGCCAAGGACGGCGCCCCCCTGCCGGCCCCCTACCAGGCCGACACCGTCCTCGTCGGCTCAGGCGAGCGCTACGACCTCGAGTTCGTGGCCGACGACCCGGGTGACTGGATGTTCCACTGCCACATCCTCCACCACGTCACCAACGACGCGGTGGAGGACCCCGGTGGTTTGATGAATTTCGTCACCTACGAGGGCCACGACAACGAATACCAGAAGGCCAGGGCCGAACGAGAGGGGCAACGATGAGCAGGACGACGTCGATCGCCGTGATCGCCGTGGTGGCGGTGGTGGCCTTCGGGGCCGCCTTCTGGGTGTTCTCCGGGGAGGACGTGCCCACCACGGCGAGCGTCAGCGAGGTCGGCGGGGACGACCTGTGCGGGCCGGGCAGCTTCGAACCTGTCGACGGGTCGCCCTACGAGGTGACGGTGGCCAGCCAGCCCGACCCGCCGACGCCCCGGGGCACCACCTTCGAGATCGCTGTCGATCGGGACGGCCAACCCGTGAGCGGGGCGACGGTGTGCGTGTCGCTCGACATGGCCGAGATGTCCCACGAAGCCAGCGGCGGGCAGGCGGAGGAGACCGGCCCCGGCCGCTACCAGGTCGGGGTCGACTTCGGCATGCGCGGCACCTGGGAGGGCACGGTGTTCGTCACCGAGCCGGGCGAGACACCGGTGGCCGCCCCGGTGAGCTTTGACGTCCAGTAGTGCACGGAGGGCGGACGTGAGGCCGGGCGCGGCGGCCGGCGCCCGGGCGGGGGCGGTGGCCCTGGCCGCCGGCGAGGTGGTGGCGGCGTTGGTTCCGGGCGCGCCCTCGCTGGTGGGCTCGGTGGGCCAGGAGACGATCGACCGCGTCCCGCCGGCGGTGGAGGACGCCGCCATCTCCCTGTTCGGCACCAACGACAAGCTGGCGCTGGTGGTGGGGATCGTCGCCGTGTCCCTGATCATCGCCGCTGCCCTCGGCGTGGCCGCCCGCCGGCGCTTCGGCGTGGCCGTGCTCGGCTTCGTCGCCTTCGGGGCGGTGGGGCTGGCCGCCGCTGCCGGCCGCCCGCTGGGCGAGCCGGGGCCGGCCCTGCTGGTGGCCGGGGCCGGCGTGGCCGCCGGGCTTGCGACCCTGCGGCGGCTGACGCCGGATACCGGCGCCGTCGCTCCGGGCGACCCTTCCGGCGGGAAAGCCTCCGCCGGGCCGGCCGCGCCCACCGACCCTCCCACGGGCGGGCGCCGGCGCTTCCTGCACCTGACCGCCGTCGCCGCCGGGGCCGTGGTGGCCGCCGGGGCGGCGGGCGGCGCGCTGGCCCGCTGGGTGGGCCGGGGCACCGCTCCGGAGGAGGTGCGCCTGGCGCCGGCGGCCCGGTCGCTCCCGCCGGCAGCGCCGGCGGCTTCGCTCGAGGTCGACGGCCTGTCACCCCTGTTCACACCCAACCGCGACTTCTATCGCATCGACACGGCCCTGGCCGCGCCCCGGATCGACCTCGAGACCTGGCGCCTGCGCGTCACCGGGATGGTGGACCAGCCCCTGGAGCTGAGCTTCGACGACCTGTCGAACATGCGCCAGGTAGAGGCCGACATCACCCTCTCGTGCGTGTCCAACGAGGTGGGCGGCGACCTGGTGGACAACGCCCGGTGGCGAGGAGTCCCCCTCGCCGAGCTGCTGGAGCAAGCCGGCGTCCGGCCCGGGGCCGACCAGGTGGTGGGCCGTTCGGTCGACGGCTGGACGGGCGGCTTCCCCACCGCCGCCGCCCTGGACGGGCGGGACGCGCTGGTGGCGCTGGGCATGAACGGCGAGGCCCTGCCCGTCGTCCACGGCTTTCCCGCCCGGCTGGTGGTGCCGGGCCTCTACGGCTACGTGTCGGCCACCAAGTGGCTGTCGGAGATCGAGCTCACCACCCTGGAGGGCTTCGACGGCTACTGGGTGCCGCGCGGCTGGTCGAAGCTGGCGCCGGTCAAGACCCAGTCCCGCATCGACGTGCCCGCCGGCGGCGCCCGGCTGGCCCCGGGCCGCCACGCCGTCGCCGGCGTGGCCTGGGCCCCCATACGGGGGGTGACCAGGGTCGAGGTGTCGGTCGACGGCGGCAGCTGGACCGAGGCCGTGCTGTCCGAGCCGCTCGGCGACGCCGCCTGGCGCCAGTGGCGCTGGGCGTGGGACGCCGACCCCGGGCGCCACCGGCTACGGGTGCGGGCCACCGACGGTGAGGGCGAGGTGCAGACCGAGCTCAGAGCACCGCCCCGGCCCGACGGCGCCACCGGGTACCACACGGTCGAGGTGGTCGTCGGCGACGGCAGCTGACCGGCTGGGTTCTCCGACCACCGCTTCGGCTTCCCCCCTCCCCTCTCGTTGTGGCAACAGGAGGTGACTCGGGACGAGCGACGGGGCAAGTCCGATCCCATGGGACCGCAGCCGACGATGCGCACGTACCACGACCAGACCCGCCACGGGATCGCCGACCACTCCCTACTGCGGCCCTTCCGGGCCATGGACCCTGCCACCCGGCCGGCGCCGTTCAAGCGCTACGTGGGGCGCTCCCCCGCTCCCCTGCCGGTCGACGTCGGCCACAGCGACGTCCCCGCCGCCGCCGTGTTGTCGGGGGCGACGACCGCGGCCGAGCCGGAGCTCGACGACCGGCTGCTGGCCCGCCTCCTGCACCTGGCCGCCGGGATCACCCGAGTCAGCTCCTCGCCGTCGGGCACCAACTGGTTCCGGGCGTCGATGTCGGCCGGGAACCTGCACCCGGTGGAGGTCTACGTGGTCTGCGGTGACCTGACCGGGGTGCCCGCCGGCGTCCACCACTTCGCCCCCCGGGAGTTCGGGCTGACCCCGCTGCGGGAGCAAGACGCCCGGCCGTCGCTGGCGGCGGCGGTGGCTGATCCCGACCTGGCACGTGTCCCCGCCGGCCTGGTGCTCACCGGCATCCCGTGGCGCACGGCGTGGAAGTATGGCGAGCGGGGGCTGCGCCACCTCTACTGGGATGCCGGCGCCATGCTGGCCAACCTCTTGGCCGTGGCGAGCGCCGCCGGCCTCTCGGCCCGGGTGCTCACCGCCTTCGTCGACCACGAGGTGAGCCACCTGGTGGGGGTGGAGCCGCCCGAGGAGGTTCCCCTCGCCGTGGTGGCCCTCGGCGCTCCCCGGGGTGAGGCCGGCGCCGGCGAGGGCGCCGGCGCCGGCGCCGAACGGCTTCCACCACTGCGCCTGCCAGTCGAGCCGCCACCGGCGCAGCCGATCGAGTTCCCGCTGCTGGTCCAGGCGCAGGCCGCCGGCGACCTGCACGAGGTCGGCGACGTGACGAAGTGGCGGGAGGTGGCGGCCGGCGCACCGGTGGGCGTCGACGCGCCGGCCCGGATCGAGCCGCCGGCAGGAGCCCCCGACGATCCGGTGGAGACGGTGGTGCTGCGGCGGGGATCCACCCGCATGATGCGCCAGGAGACGGTGCCGGCGCCGGCGCTGACCTGGGGCATGGCCGCCGCCAGCCGGCACCTCCCTGGGGACTTCGTCGCCCCCGGCCGCAGCCTGGTCGAGCACGGCCTGTCGGTCCATGCCGTCGACGGCGTCCGACCCGGCGCCTACCGGTGGCGGGGCTCCGGGCTGGAGCTGCTGGAGCCGGGCGAGCGGCGTGATCAGGCCGCCCACCTGTGCCTCGACCAGCCACTCGGCGGCGACTCCGCCTACACGGCGTTCCACCTCACCCATCTCGGCCCTTTGCTGTCCAGCCTCGGCGATCGGGGCTACCGGTCGGCCCAACTCGAGAGCGGCATCGTGGCCGGCCGGTTGACCCTGGCCGCGTTCGCCCTCGGCTTCGGAGCCACCGGGCTCACCTTCTACGACGACGAGGTCTCGAGCTTCTTCGCCACCACGGCGGCGTGCCTGCTGGTCACCTCGGTGGGCGTCCCCGCCTACCGACCCACGCCGGGCGGCGGGCCCGGCGAACCCGCGGTCCTCCGCTCGTTCGACCGGCTGATGGTCCGGTTGTCGTCCCGCCTGCGGAAGTAGGGGGGGGACTCTTCCATTGCGCCGGCGATCATCCGCCGGCGCCCGTTGGCACGGCGCCTACGCCTTCGCCTTGACCTTGGCCTTGCCCTTGGCCTTGCCCACCGCCGCCTTGACCTTGGCCGTCTCGGTCTTCTCCTGGGCCGTCTCGGTCTTGGTCTTCGCCTTGTCCTTGGCCTTGGCCGCGCCCCGCTTGGCGCCGGTGCGGGCCCGGTCGAGGACGCCGGCGGCCTTGTTGGCGGCGATGTTGCCCGGAGGGGTGTCCGGCGCCTTCGGGTGCGGACGAGTGGGAGCGGTCTTCTTGGCCTCCTCCATGGCGTCCCCGATCTCGCCCAGGCGCTTGCGCCCCAGTGCCTGGCGGATCTGGGGGAACAGGTCCCCCTCCTCCTCCTCCACGTGGTGGCGGACGCTCTCGATCAAGACCGTCACCTTGGCGTCGAAGCGCTCGTGGCTCGGGTCCATGCCGTCGAGCTCGGAGAGGGTCCACTTGACGATGTGGTGCTCCTCCAGCCCCTCGAGCACTTCGTCCTCCACCGTGGGCAGGGCCTCACGAACCGCGGGGTAGAACTCCTGCTCCTCGATGGCGGCGTGAACCGACAGCTCCTCGATGATGGCGTCCACCACCGAGCTCTTGGTCTCGTCGTCGCCAGCCTTGTCGGCCTTCTCGAACTGCTTGAACAGGCGCTCGACGGTCTTGTGGTCGTTCTTCAGCAAGGTGATGGCGTCCATGCGGCTTCCCTTCCCCGAACCGGGGGAGCTGACCCATGGACCGCACGGGACTCGCCGGTCGGGGGCGGAGGCCGGCGGGGAGCGGACACCGGTGCACGACGACTAGACCATGACCGTGGCCACCGACTCCGTGCTCGACCGGGCCGCCCAGATGACGTGGCGGACGCTGGTGGTCGTCGCCGGCGTGATCGTCGCCGTGCTGGCCCTGGCCAAGCTTCGGGTCCTCGTCCTGCCGGTGATCGTCGCCCTCCTGCTGGCGACGGTGCTGGTACCGCCCGTGCGCTGGGCGGTGCGCCGGGGGGTTCCCTGCGCCCTCGCCACGTGGCTGTTCCTGCTGGGATCGCTGGGCGGCCTGGTGTTCCTCGTGGTCTCCCTGGCCCCGTCGGTGGTCGAGGAGTTCGGGGACCTCGGCCCCACCCTCCAGCAGGGATTGACGACGATCGAGACGTGGCTGGTCGAGGGACCGCTGGATCTCTCTCAGGAGCAGATCGACCGCTACCGAGACCAGATCACCGAGCAGGCCCGGGGCAGCGGGAGCAGCATCGTCTCCGGCGTGGTGGCCGGCGCCGTGCTGGCCGGAGAGGTCGTCGCCGGGCTCATCCTGACCTTCGTGCTGCTGTTCTTCTTCGTCAAGGACGGAGAGAACATGTGCGCCTTCGGCCTGCGCCAGCTCCGCCGCGACCAGCAGGAGCTGGCCCGGGCGCTGGGCCGCCGGGCGTGGGCAAGCGGAGGGGGCTACGTCAGGGGCACCGCCGTGGTGGCGTTCGTCGATGCCGCTGGCATCGCGCTCGGCCTGCTGATCCTCGGCGTCCCGCTCGTGCTGCCCCTGGCCCTGTTGACGTTCTTCGCCGCCTTCTTCCCCCTGGTCGGCGCCGTCGCTGCCGGTGCGGTGGCGGTGCTCGTCGCCCTGGTCACCGGCGGGTTGAGCCAGGCCCTGCTCGTGCTCGGCCTCGTCGTGCTCGTCCAGCAGGTGGAGAGCAACGTGCTCGCCCCCATGGTGTTGGGCCGGGCAGTGGCGCTGCACCCGGTGGTCATCCTGCTCGTGCTCACCGGCGGGGCGATCATCGGGGGCCTGATCGGCGCCTTCCTCGCCGTGCCGGTCACCGCCGTGGTCGTGGCCGTGAGCTCCGAGTTGAAGGCCCAGGGCATCTTCGGCCCAGGAGCGCCGAGACAGTCGCACGGCGAGCCGGTGGCGCCCGAGGCCGACCCCGGCGGCGACGGCGTCCCACCGGCGGCCGACGAGCCCACCGGCGCCGCCGACGTGGCCGACAAGCCGGCCGAGCTGGAGCCGGTGGTGGCGGGGGAGCTGGATCCGGCACCGGCGACCGCCGACCACGGCGTTGCCGGGCCTGGCGAGCGACGGGCGGGCCCGGGCGGGGGCGGGTCAGGCAGCGGTCAGCGCTGAGTGCCGGCGGACGAGGCCAGGAGCGCCTCCACCTCCGGGGCAGAGGTCGCCCGGCCGCCGGCCACCACCCGGCCGGCGGCGTCGACCACCACGAGGAACGGCGCCGACCGCACG
>DASZDK010000093.1:0-13959 GCA_035942035.1 Acidimicrobiales bacterium | reverse complement strand
CGCGAACGCTTGACAGGATCACCGGCATAAGTGCCGCTAGCGCGGCCCCGAACGCGGCACCTGACGGTTCGGCGTGGACGGTGAGGACTACCGAACGCTTCTTCGCGCTGGCCTCGGACGCCGACGAGCCGGCAATCGCCGCGGCAGTCTCCGTGCGGCCACATTCAGCCGTCCGAGCTGACGACTGTTCGGCGGTAGTAGATCAGTCTGGCTAACTCCGTCTTCGCTGGTTCGAGGTCAGGTCAGGAGTCCAGCCCTCACGTTCATAGAAGCGGCGGGCTCGGAGCTGGTCTTCCGCGACGCGTAATCGGGCGCTCGTGTGTCCTCTGTCGGCGATCCAGTCAACCCCCGCAGAGAGGAGGTCGGTTGCGATTCGGGACCCCCATGCCCGCGGATCGACGTAGAGCATTGTGATCTCGGGCAGATCTCTCGGTGCATCAAGAACCTCGTTCACCTGAGCGACGCCAAGCACGACGCCGTCGAGGTCGACAGCTACGAGGACTGCCGCGGTCGGATCTTTCATCCCGCGAGACCAGTCGAAGCTGTGTCGCCGCCACTCGGCCTGGTCATTGAGGACATCAGGTTCTAGGAAGTCTTCGTACGCGGCACGCCATGAGCGGAAGTAGGCCGTTTCAATCCCGGGGATGTCGCCGTTGCGCGCCTCACGCACCTGGTAGCCCACGTACCCAGTCTGGCTCCGCGACGAGGACCGATGTGCTGGTACTTGGTCGCGGCTGGACACCCACAGGGTCAGACCCGAAGTCGCCGATCAACCGTTACGGCTGGCTCCCAGCAGAGCTACCGGGGCGGAGTACCAGCGTACCGCTGCGCCTACGGCGCCACGGTGCGAAGCCCCGCGACCAAAGCGACGATTGCCCTTCGCTAGTCGTCGGATGCAGACCGCCACTGCTGGACCATCTCACGAAGGCTGGAGAACCGCTGGGCACGGTCGACATGGGTGGCGGTAGTGACGACATGCCTCTGCGCAGCCGTGAGGTTCGCTTCGCCGAGCAGTTGCTCTGCTGCTCGACCCATGTGGAATATGGAGGTGCGCTCGTCGATGACCGAACCCTGCATGAACTCCTCCGGAGCCATGTAGCGCGTTGATCCCGGCAACCGGGCGCCCGCCACAGCGAACGGTCCCGGGCGGTACTCATCGAGGTCGATCAGGTGCATGGCATGGCGGTCAAACTCGTAGAGGAAGCAGCCGTCGTAGATGTCGACTGATACGAAGCCGGCCGCCGCGACGCTGACGTGAGCCTCGAAGATTGTGCCCAGTGCAGCGAGGATGTGCTGAACAGGCAGGTTCCGGAAACGGTCCAGACCGGATCGGTCGGATCCATCGACGGTGGCGTGGTTCAGGACGACGCCATCCTGCCATGGGTACACCAGTAGGCGTTCTTTCCTCGTGTCGACGACCTCCATCGGAGCGACGATCGCTGGATGGCGTACTGAGCGATGCAAGAAGATGGCGCGGCCGAGCGACTCGTACCCAGCGCTGGTCGTAGCGGTCTTCACGAACAGACGACGTCCCGCCCACTCAATGCCGTAGGAGATGCAGCCTGAGTCCTGTCGGTCAAAGACTGCGAAGGCGGTCGCCGGGTCGAAATTCACCACCCCATCCCACCACGGCGATCAAGTAGCCGCTCGCACGCCCCTGCCAAGCTCGCATCGCGGGCGCTTCCTCCAGCGGTCCGAGCATCCGCACATGCGTGCCGTTCGCGCTGGCCTGCCCGCCGGCGAGCCGGCAACAGCGCGGGCGTCCGGGTCGATGCAGACTGTTTTCGATGCTTGGGAACAGAAGGGAGGCGGCGCTGAGGCTGAAGAACTTCGTGCCTGGGCTCGTGGTCGCACCCTTCTCGCTCACGCTGTTGGCTGGGCTGGTTGCCATGGTGGATCGCGTAAGCGATCCCGCAAGATTCGTGACGTGGCCGGTCATTGCATTCACCGCGGTAGCAGCGGTGGTGGCGATACTCGGGCTTTGGGCCGGGCTGGCGCGACGGGCTTTGCTTGCCATGGCGCTCGTTCGGTGCTTTGTGCCGGCATCAAATCAGCAAGTGACTCCTCCGGAGGCTCGCCACTCATCCTCGTCGGCGACTTCGACGGTACTTGGCGGCGTCACCAAGGAACACAATCGTCACTGCATCGGCACGTGGAGGGAGAGCCTTGCCGCGCTGACATGCCTCAGCCCCTCGCCGACGCCTCGTGGCATCCACGGGTGTGTCGCGGCTACCCGCGCCTCGCCTCACCATCCGGTCCATCCGTCGTATCCCTCGGCGAGAGCCTCGGGTTCGGTGCAGACATAGTCGACAGTTACGTCGGAGCGTGAGTATCCCGGGTCGGTCGGTAACCGGTACGTATAGGCGGACGCGAAGTCCGTCGTGGCCACGGGCTGGCCTCCACAGCGCACGGTCATGTAGATCCACCGCCCGTAACGCAACGGGATGGGAAGCGCGAGAACCACCACAAGTGCCGTCCCGAGCCGGCGCTGAAGTCGATGCTCCGGCGTGACGCGACGCGATGCGAGCAAGGTTCCAACGCCGGAAGCGACAACCAGAACGACTGCCACCGTCGTCATGATCATCCCCATGTCTCGCACAACAATAGGTCGGTCCGGCCTCCGTGGCCTGGCGCGCCGATATTCTTTCCCGGCGACACGAGAGCGCCCACCAGGGGTGTGCTGTTCCTCGACGAGTTGGGCGAGTTCCCTCGCCACGTGCTCGACGCCCTCCGCCAGCCTCTCGAGGAAGGGGTGGTACGGGTGTGCCGAGCCAAGGCGTCGGTCTCGTACCCGGCCCGATTCCTGCTCGTGGGTGCGACCAACCCGTGCCCGTGCGGCGAGGGCGGGCCACCGGGGTCGTGCCGGTGCAGCGACGCCGCCCGGGCGCGCTACGGCCGCCGGCTCTCGGGCCCGCTCCTCGATCGGTTCGACCTTCGCATCGAGGTGGGCCGGCCTCAACCCGATCAGCTGCTGGCGGGGCCTCCCGGCGAGTCGACGGCGACTGTGGCCAGTCGGGTGGCGGCGGCGCGGGCCGTGGCCGCCCAGCGCGGTGTGGTCGGCAACGCCGACCTCTCGGGGCCCTACCTCGACGAGGTTGCGTCGCTCACGCCGGCGGCCGAGGCGCTGCTCGAGGCGGGCCTCCGCTCGGGCCGGCTCAGCGGACGGGGACTCCAGCGGGTGCGCCGGGTGGCCCGCACGGTGGCCGACCTCGCCGGCCGGGAGGGCCCGCTCGAGGAGCAGGACGTGTGCCTGGCCCTGCACCTGCGGGCCGAGCCGTCGCACCTCGGAGCGGTGGCAGCATGACCTCTGGTGCCGAGGCGTTGCCCCGTGCCGCCTTCCTGGTGGCCCTGGCTGGCCTGCCGGGCATGGGCCCGGCACGGCTTGCGGCCCTGCTCGGGCGCTGGGAGCCGGAGGACGCGTGGGAGCGGGTGCGAGCGGGTGTGGCCCATCTCGACACCAGCGTCGCCCGCTCCGCACGGCGGCTCGCGCCCGCCCTCGTCTCTCGATGGCGGGAGGACTCGCTCCGCTTCGACGTGGCTGCCCACTGGGCGTCCTACGACGCCGCTGGCGTGGCCGTGGTCAGCCGCGGTGATCCCGACTACCCGGCGGTGCTGGCCGACGACCCTGAGCCCCCGCCGGTGCTGTTCCACCGCGGCCGGCTGGAGGTGCTCGAGCGTCCCCGGGTGGCCGTCGTCGGCACTCGTCGGTGCACCCACGCGGGCCGTTCGACGGCCCGCCGCCTTGGCCACGACCTGACCGCCGCCGGGGTGTGCGTGGTCTCCGGCCTGGCCAACGGCATCGACGCCGAAGCCCACCGCGGCGCACTGGCGGCGGCGAGCGCCGCACCCGCTGCCGTGGTCGGAACTGGCCTCGACGTGGTGTACCCGCGGGGCAACGGCGAGCTGTGGGCCCAGGTGGGTGACCAGGGCGTGGTGGTGTCCGAGTACCCCCTCGGCACCCGGCCCGAGGCCTGGAGGTTCCCGGCCCGCAACCGCATCATCGCCGCCCTGGCCGATGTCGTCGTCGTGGTCGAGAGCCACACCAGCGGCGGCTCCCTCCACACCGTTGAGTCGGCGCTCGAGCGTGGGCGTCCAGTCATGGCGGTGCCCGGGCCCGTCCGCAGTCCGGCGTCGGCCGGCACCAACGACTTGCTTGCCGCCGGCGGTGGGGTGGTTCGCGACGCTTCCGACGTCCTCCTGGTGGTGGGCCTCGACGCTGCCGCCGACCGACGCGGCCGCCGTGAGCACGGGCCGGCACCGGCACCACCCGAGACCAGCGTGCTGGAGGCCTTGGGGTGGGAGCCGGCGACCATCGAGCAGATCGCCGCACGCGCCGGCGAACCGTTGGGCGCCGTGGCCTTGGAGCTCTCCCAGCTGGAGGTCGGTGGCCAGGTGATGCGCGACGGTGCCTGGTTTCAGAGAGACGACCGATCCCATCGACGTTGAAGCTGTGCGCGCTAGGGTTCCGCTGCCGTTGTCCAGGGGGAGGAAGACATGCGAATTCACAGGTGGGGGTCTTTGGCGGTCGTGGCGGCGGTGTCGCTGGCCGGGTGTGGGGGCGGGGGCGGCGCCCTGACCAAGTCTCAGTTCGTCGAGCAGGGCAACAAGATCTGCGAGCGGACCCAGCAGCGGATCACCGAAGGCGCCGAGCGCCGCTTCACCGTGAAGGGTGAGATCCCCTCCGCCCAGCAGATCACTGACTTCGCCAACGAGACCGTCGATCCGGCGCTCGAGGAGGAGCTCAACCGGCTGCGCGAGCTCACGCCGCCGCAGGACGACAGGGAGCGAGTGAAGGACATCCTCAACGCTGGCCAGACCGGCCTCGAGGAGGTCCGGCGTGACCCGACCAGTCTCATCGGCGAACGGGACCCGCTGGAGAACTACCGGGAGCTGGCCGGCGGCTACGGGCTCGACAAGTGCGGGGCCTTCAGTGAAGAGGTCGAGCTCGGCCTGAGCGGGCGTGCCTCCGATCCCACCCGGACCGGCGGCTGACCGTCACGGGCGCCCCGTTGCCGCTCTCGTCCTCCGGGGCGACGAGCGGGGAGCGGCGCCCGTTCACGCCGGCGTTGCTCCGTCGCCCTGACCACATGGCATGGGAGCTCGAGGAGTTCACCCGATCGCTGACCTCGGTGTCTGCCGGCACGGTCGGCGCCTACCGCGCCGACGTGGAGGCGTTCACGGAGTGGGCCGGCCGGGCGGGCCTGCGCGGCCCCGGCGCGATCGACCGCCGCACCCTGCGCCGCTACCTCGCCTATCTCGGAACCCGCCGCTACGCCCGGCGCACGATCGCCCGCAAGGCTTCGGCGGTCCGTCGTTACTTCCGGTGGTGCGTGCGTACGGGCCGACTCGAGGTGGATCCCTGTACCGGCCTCTCCGCCCCGAGCGGCGGAGGGCGGCTGCCTCGTGTGCTGCGCCCCGAGGAGCTCGACGTGCTCCTCGATCATCCGCCGGCCAGGGTCGATGCCGACGAGGATGGTGTCCGGCTGCGTGACAACGCCGTGCTCGAGCTTCTCTACGGCAGCGGCCTGAGGGTCGCCGAGCTGTGCGGACTGCGACCCGACGACGTGGCGTTGGAGCAGCGATCGGTACGGGTGTGGGGCAAGGGGTCCAAGCAACGCCAGCTGCCCTTGAGCGTCCCCTCGGCCGAGGCGCTGGCCGCGTGGCTCGGCCGAGGTCGTGCCAGCTTGGCTCATGACCAGTCACCGGTTGATGCCGTCTTCTTGAACCGCCGGGGACACCGGCTGACCCCACGCGACGTCCGGCGCATCGTCGACCGGCGGGCGGCGGAGCCCACCTCGCCCCATGCGCTGCGCCACACCTTCGCCACCCACCTGCTCGACGGGGGAGCGGACCTCCGGGCCGTTCAGGAGCTGCTGGGGCACGCTGATCTGGCGACGACCCAGCACTACACTCATGTAAGCAAAGAGCGGCTCCGTGCGGTGCACCAGGCGTCGCATCCTCGGGCCCGGCCGGCGGACAGGGGCTGACGTGAACGAAGAGGGAGCAGAGCTCGAGCGGCTGTGGGGCGACTACAAGGCGTCGGCCGACGTAGAGCTTCGCGACCGGCTCATCGTCCACTACTCGCCGCTGGTGAAGTACGTCGCCGGTCGTGTCGCCGTCGGGTTGCCCCAGAACGTGGAGCAGGCCGACCTGGTCAGCAACGGCATCTTCGGCCTCATCGACGCCATCGAGAAGTTCGAGCCGGAGCGGGGCTACAAGTTCGAGACCTACGCCATGTCGCGGATCAAGGGTGCCATCCTCGACGAGCTCCGCTCGATCGACTGGGTCCCCCGCTCGGTCCGCATGAAGGCCAGGGCGATCGAGCGGGCCTACACCAAGCTCGAGAGCACCCAGCGGCGCAGCCCCAGCGACGCCGAGCTGGCGGCCGAGCTGGGCATGACCGAGACCCAGCTGCAGTCGACGCTGAGCCAGATCTCGTTCGTCGGGCTCGCCGCGCTCGACGAGATCCTGCTCGTGGGTGGCGACCGGGGCGAGTCCCTGACCTTGGGGGACACGGTGGCCGACGACAGCGACGGTCCCATGGCGGCCTACGAGGTCGAGGAGATGCGCCACACCCTGGCCGACGCCATCAACCGGATGTCCGAGCGGGAGAAGCTGGTCCTCAGCCTCTACTACTACGAGGGGCTCACGCTCAACGAGATCGGCCAGGTCATCGGGGTCACCGAGAGCCGCGTGTGCCAGATCCACACCAAAGCCGTGATCCACCTGCGCTCCAAGCTGGCCGCCGCCGACCGGGAAAGCGCCTAGCAACACCGCTCGTCCAGCCCGACGTCGGAACGGCGAACGAGCCCTTCCCCCGTCCCGCCCGCAGAGGTAGCGTGAGCCCCACGGCTTCGGCCTCCGCTCGCCGGCGGACCGCCACTGCCCCTCCCGGTGCTTCCCCCTGTGCCGCCACCCGTCCAGGGGGAAGTCGATGCCTACGTTCCCGCCGGCCGCCGCCCCCGGCGCGCCCGCACCCGCCGGGTCGGCCTGGCCACTCACCCGTTCCTGTGCCTGGTCGGCTCACCCGCTCGTCGTCGCCCTGGTGGTCGGTTGCCTGGTCCTGTCGCTGGTGCCGGCGGCCCTCGCCGAACCCGCCGCCCCCTACGCCGCCCCGGTGGAGGCTCCCGTCGTCGACGGCTACCGACCCCCGGCCACCCCCTACGGCGCCGGCAACCGGGGGCTCGACTACGCCACCACCCCGGGTCAGCAGGTTCGGGCCGCCGCCGACGGCGAGGTCACCTTTGCCGGCCTGGTGGGCACCGGCATCCACGTCGTGGTGCTGCACCGCGACGGCATCCGCACCAGCTACTCGTTCCTCGCCAGCGCCGGTGTCCGGCGGGGCGAGCAGGTGGGCCGGGGACAGGTCGTGGGGACGGCGGGGCCGGTCCTCCACTTCGGGGCGCGGGCCGGTGACCGCTACCTCGACCCGAGCCTGCTTCTGGCCGGAGCGCCCGTCGAGGTCCACCTCATCCCGGTGGAGGCGCGCCACCCCGCGAGCGAGGCCCAGGAGCGACGCTGGCTGGCGGACCTGGTCGCCCTCGCCTGGAAGGGCGTACGTGCCGGCGCCGGCACCGCCGGCCAGGCCATGCGCTGGGCCCGTGACAGCGCCGCTGAGTCCTGGGAGGTCCTCGAGGCGGAGCTGCGGTCGCGGTGGAAGCAGCTGGTCGTCCTCAGCGCCTATGCCGAGCAACTCCCGTTCGGTCCCGCGTTTCTGGTCCACGCCGGCGAGCTGTGGTCCCGGGCGTCGCGGTTCCGGGAGGCTCAGGCGGCCTGCACCCCTGCGTCCCAGCCGCCCCCGCCGCCGATGCCCGGTCGGCGCATCGCCGTGCTCGTCGGTGGTTTCGGCTCGTCGTCGGGCAGAGCCGGCGTCGCCGGTGTCGACACCGCTGCTCTCGGCTACGCCGACGCCGACGTGGCCCAGTTCTCCTACGCCGGCGGGCGGACACAAGGCGTGGGCGCCGTGGCCGGCGTTCCCGTCAGCGACTACCACCCGGAGGACTCCACCGGTGACCTCCGGGTGTCGAGCCGGCGCCTGCGAGTCTTGCTCGACGCCGTCGCCGACCGGCATCCCGGGGTGCCGGTCGACGTCATCGCTCACTCCCAGGGCGGCGTGGTGGCCCGCCTGGCGCTCGGGCCCGGCGAGGCCGGGCCCGCCGCTGGCCCGAACCCGGTGGCCAACCTCATCACCCTGGGGTCCCCTCACCACGGCGCCGACGTGGCCACGGCCAACGCCCTCCTCGGCACCACCACCAGTGGGACGCTGGCCCAGGCGGTCACCGACTGGGCCAGTGACGGGCGGATCGACGGTTGGTCCGACGCCGCCAGTCAGCTGGCGGAGACCTCGGCCCTGGTCACCGAGCTCCGCAACCGGCCGCTGCCCGAAGGCACGCGGGTGACGTCAGTGGCGGCGAGCGGCGATCTCACCGTCGCCGCCCTCAACAGTTCCCTGGAGGGGGCGACCAACGTGCTCGTCCCCCTCGGTGGGCCCTCGGCCCACGGCGACCTGCCCAGCTCCGAGATGACCCTTCGTGAGTTGCAGCTGGCCCTGGGCGGCCGGGGGCCGACCTGCCGGCAGCTGACCGACGACTTGGCGCTGGCGGCGGGCATCGGCATGGTCGAGGACGGCATGGGCCTCGCTGTCGGTGTCGGCGCCATGTGGGCCGATCGCGCCGTGCCGGGGCCGTCCGTGCCGGTGCGCACCCCCGGGCCGGTCGGGCCCGCCGCCGCCGCCGGCCGCTGATCGCCGGCGCGGGGCCGGCCCCGCAGCCGGGCTCGGGTACACTGACGGCCCGCTCAGTCCGTCACTCGGGCGTCCACCCGCGGTCGCTCCTTCCCGGAGCGCGGGCGTCCGAGCTCGTAACCGTTGGGAAGGAGCCGTATGGCACCGGTCGTGACCATGAAGCAGCTGCTGGAGGCGGGTGTCCACTTCGGGCACCAGACCCGGCGCTGGAACCCCAAGATGAAGCGCTTCATCTATGGGGAGCGCAACGGGATCTACATCATCGACCTCCAGCAGACGCTGGGGCGGATCGCGACCGCCTACAGCTTCGTGCGCGACCTGGTGGCCAACGGCGGCACGGTGCTGTTCGTCGGCACCAAGAAGCAGGCGCAGGACGCCATCGCCCGCACCGCCGGCGAATGCGGCATGCCCTACATCAACGAGCGCTGGCTGGGCGGGATGCTCACCAACTTCACCACCATCAGCGGACGGGTGAAGAAGATGCAGGAGCTCCAGCACATGCGGGCCGTAGGCGACTTCGAAGCCATGCCCAAGAAGGAGGCCCTGCAAAAGAGCCGCGAGCTCGAGAAGCTCGAGCGCAACCTGAGCGGCATCCGCGACATGGCCAAGCTGCCCGACGCCGTGTTCGTGATCGACACCAAGAAGGAGCACATCGGCGTCACCGAGGCCAACAAGCTCCGTGTCCCTGTCGTCGCCGTGGTCGACACCAACTGCGACCCCGACGTGATCGACTACGTGATCCCTGGCAACGACGACGCCATCCGGTCCGGCACCCTCATGTGCCGGGTCATTGGTGACGCGGTCAAGGAAGGGCGCTACATCGCCGAGCGGAGGGGGGCTGCCCGCCCCGTGCCACCCACCGCCGAACAGGAGGCCGAGCGGGCCCGGCAGCAGGCTGCTGCTCGTTCTGCCGCCGCCCGCCAGCGCGACGAGCGCGAGGCGCGCATGGCGGCCGGGGCTCCGGCCGCGGCCGCAGCTCCGGCGGCGGCCGAAGGCTCGGGCGAGCAGACCGAGGCGGTGGTGCCCCAGCAGGCAGCTCCGCAGATGGGCCAGGAGCCGGGAGGCGTGCCCGAGCCGCACGTCCAGGCACCGCCGTCCGATTCCGTGGAGCCGACGCCCGGCGCCATCCCCACGCGCGACGACGACGTCGCCGTGGCCTCGGAGTTCCCGCACACCCAGCCCGGGTCGGCGGCGCACTCGCCGGTCGGCTCCCACGGCGGCAACGGTGAGGTCCACACCGGCCGCGAGTCCGGGCCGGAGGCGGCCCCGGCCAACGCCGGCGGCACCAGCGACGACCTGGCGCCACCGGCCAGTTCCGAGCCGGACGGCGTCATGACGGCCGATCCGGTCGTCAGCGACGAGAGCGCTGCCGGCGAGCCGCGCCCGGGCCAGGAGTAGACATGCCCACCTTCACCGCACAGGACGTCAAGCGGCTCCGAGACGTGACCGGCGCCGGCATGATGGACGCCAAGAAGGCGCTCGACGCCAACGGCGGCGATTCCGAGGCAGCCGCCCGCTGGCTGCGGGAGCAGGGCCTGGCGGCCCAGGAGAAGCGAGCCGGGCGCGAGAACGCCGAAGGCGCCGTGGCCCTGGGCGTCCACGATCAGGCCGCGGCCATCGTCGAGCTCCGGTGCGAGACCGACTTCGTCGCCAAGTCGTCAGAGTTCACCGCCCTGGCCGACGAGCTCGCCGCCGCCGTCGCCGAGCGGGGTGAGCAGGCGGTCGCCGAGCTGAGCGATCGCGTCGACGACCTCAAGGTGGCGCTCAAGGAGAACCTCGAGGTGGGCCGGGTCGTCCGCGTGGAAGCCGCCGAGGGCGACGTGCTCGACACGTACCTCCACATCCAGAACGACCGGGGCAAGAACGCGGTCATCGTGGTGCTCGCCGGGGGCGACCAGCAGTTGGCCCACGACGTGGCCATCCACATCGCCTTCGCCCGTCCTGCCCACCTCAGCCGCGACGAGTTCGATCCCGAGGTGGTGGCGGCCAAGCGCCAGGAGCTGGAGAACCTCTCCCGCAACGAGGGCAAGCCCGAACAGGCCCTGCCCAAGATCGTCGACGGCCGCATGACCGGCTTCTTCAAGAGCGTGCCCGGTGGGGCGCTGCTCGACCAGCCCTTCGTCAAGGACGAGAAGCAGTCGGTGGGCCAGGCTCTGGGCGGCGCTCGCGTCGTGCGCTTCGCCCAGGTCGAGATCGGCGGGTAGGTTCTCGACTCGATGCCCTCCGGTGCCGCCCGCTGGAAGCGGGTCGTGCTCAAGCTGTCCGGTCAAGCGTTCTCCGACGCCAGCGGCTACTCCATCGACGGCGATGTGGTGAGCCAGCTGGCCACCGAGATCGTCGATGCCCGGCGGAACCTCGACGTCGACGTCGCCGTCGTGGTGGGCGGTGGCAACATCTGGCGGGGGATGACGGGCGCCGGGGCCGGCATGGACCGGGCGCAGTCCGACTACATGGGGATGCTGGCGACCGTCATCAACGCCCTGGCCCTCCAGGACG
This sequence comes from Acidimicrobiales bacterium, assembly GCA_035942035.1. GTDB lineage: Bacteria > Actinomycetota > Acidimicrobiia > Acidimicrobiales > CADCSY01 > JAHWJR01. Next base: position 2,720 of record DASZDK010000093.1, on the reverse strand, counting down.
CCCTCGAGCGCCTCGACCAGCCCACCCGGGTGCAGAGCGCCATCCAGATGGCGCAGGTGGCCGAGCCCTACATCCGTCGCAAGGCCATCCGCCACCTGGAGCGGGGTCGGGTGGTGATCCTGGCCGGAGGGTTGGGCAACCCGTTCTTCACCACCGACACCCCGGCGGCCCTTCGGGCGGCCGAGATCGAGGCCGAGGCCATCCTCAAGGGGACCCACTCCGGCATCGACGGCATCTACACCGCCGACCCGAGGACCGACCCCGAGGCCACCAAGCTGTCCGAGCTGACCTACATGGACGTGCTCAACCGCGGGCTGAAGGTGATGGACCCCACGTCGATCACGTTCTGCATGGATCACAAGCTGCCGATCGTCGTCTTCGACGTGCTCGAGCAGGGCAACATCCGACGTGTCCTCGTCGGGTCCGAGCCGATCGGTACGCTGGTGAGGTGATCGAGGACATCCTCGCCGATACGACCGCCAAGATGGGCAAGGCGGTGGAGCACACCCGGGCCGAGTTCAGCTCCATCCGGACCGGTCGGGCCTCGCCCGCGCTGGTCGAGAAGCTGAGCGTCGACTACTACGGCAGCGAGGTCCCGCTCCAGCAGCTGGCTGGCTTCAGCGTGCCCGAGGCGCGCCTCCTGGTCATCCAGCCCTACGACCGCGGGGCGCTCGGTGCCATCGAGAAGGCGATCCAGAACTCCGACCTCGGCATCAACCCGGGAAACGACGGGCACGTCGTGCGGCTGAGCTTCCCACCGTTGACGTCGGAGCGTCGCAAGGACCTGGTCCGGGTGGTCAAGCACATGGCCGAAGAGGGCCGGGTGGCCATCCGCAACCTGCGGCGCTCGGCTCGCCACGACCTCGAGGCGCTCGAGCGCGAGAGCGACATCTCCGCCGACGACCTCGAGCGGGCCGAGAAGGAGCTCGAGAAGGTCACGGCCCGGTTTGTCGGCGAGATCGACACCGCGCTCGAACACAAAGAGCACGAGCTGCTGGAGGTGTGATGGACCTCCGACGCGCTCGCCTCGCCCAGACCACCCGGTCCTGGGCGCCGGCGGGTGTCCGGACCTTCCTTCACGACGCACCACCCCGCCAACCGAGGAGGCCCGATGGACCAGCGCCCGTTCCGGGAACGCCCTGACGACGACACCGACGCCATGCCCACCGCCCGAGATCGACCAGGCGGCCAGCGGGGAGACCCCACCGAGGGCGTCCGCATCATCGGGGACGACGAGGCGGCTGAGGTCATGGAGAGGGGCGACGTGGCGCCTCGCCGGGGCATGGGGACGCCAAAGTACGGCGACCGGCCCGAGGCCCCTCCCGAGGACGCCCGTCCGGCGTTGCGGTTCCCGCTCAGTGCCGGCGGCGACGCCTCGGAGGTGGCGCGACCCCGAGTGAGCGGCTCGCCGGCGCCGCCCATGCAGCCCTGGACCGAGCCGCCCAGCGGAGAGGTGCCGGTCATCGTGCCGGAGGCCAAGGGCGACGACGACACCGGTGACGACCTCGAGGCGTGGTCGAGCTTCGCCACGTCCGGGCCCCGCTGGCGCGACCAGTCCAGTGACTGGGAGAAGCCGGACTACGACGACACGTCCATGCTCCACGACGACGAGACCCGCGTCGGTGCGCTCGACACCTCCGACCGCCCGGGCCCGGACGACTTCTTCTCCTTCGACGAGTACGACGACGAGGTCGCCGCCCCGCCGCCGGTCTCGCGCCGGGTGGAGAGGCCAGGTGCCGCGGTGCCGGCAGGCCAGGCCCTACGCGACCGGCCACCGTCCGGGTCCACCCGCATGCCGGCCGAGCCCGACGAGTGGGACGAGGGCATGGCGGCCGACGACGGAGGCGGGAGTGAGCTCCGTCAGCGGGTCCTGACGGCGGCGGTGCTGACTGCTGCCGCCCTGATCGTGTTTGCCCTCGGCCCCGGGCCGGCGGTGGTGCTGGTGACCGCCGTGGTGGCCGTGTGCGCGGGCGAGCTGTTCGACTCCCTGCGACGGGGCGGCTACCAGCCGGCGACCCTGCTCGGCCTGGTGGCCAGTGTGTCGATGGTGGCGGCCGCCTACTGGAAGGGAGAGGTCGCCCTGCCCCTGGTCCTGGGCCTGACCGTGGTCTTCACGCTGCTCTGGTACCTGGTCGGCGTCACCCGGGTGGCACCGACCATGAACCTCTCCGTCACCGTGTTTGGGGTGGCCTACGTTGGTCTCCTCGGATCGTTCGCCGCTTTGATCCTCGCCTTCCCCAACGGCATCGGCGTGCTCATCGGCGTGGTGGTGGCGGTGGCCGCCGCCGACGCCGGCGCCTTGTTCGTCGGTCAGCGCTTCGGTCGGCGGTTGCTGGCGCCCGACATCAGCCCCAACAAGACCGTCGAGGGGGTGGCCGGTGGCGGCCTGATCGCCGTCGTGGTCAGCTGGCTGGTGCTGGGCGTCATCGGTCTCCACCCGTGGGAGCCGGGGACGGCCGTCGCGCTCGGGCTGGTGGTCGCGGTGGCCGCGCCGCTCGGTGACCTGTGCCAATCGATGCTCAAGCGGGACCTCGAGCTCAAGGACATGGGCAGCGTCCTGCCCGGCCACGGGGGGCTCATCGACCGCTTCGACGCCCTGCTGTTCGTCCTGCCCGCCGCCTACTACCTCTGCCGGCTCTTGGAGATCTTCTGAGGGTGGGCGGGGCCCCGACACCTCCTGCCCGCCCACGTCCGCCGGACGGGTCCTGTCACCGGCGGGA
>DASZDK010000092.1:0-5693 GCA_035942035.1 Acidimicrobiales bacterium | reverse complement strand
GAGATCCTTCCGGGCTGCCACCACTCCCTGTGGACGAAGGCGTTACGATCCCGTGGCGAACACCGTGCGTACGTAGGTCACCGCGCCCGGCGATCTTCGCCGGCCCCGACACAAGGAGATGCCATGAGCCAACGAACGCCTGTCTGGCGGGTGCTGGCCGCTCTCGCCACGCTCAGCCTGGTAGCCGGCGCCTGCGGCGACAACAACGAGACGACCGAGGGAACGACCGACACCACCGCCGCCGAGGGCACGACCACCGCGCCGCCGCAGAACGAGGGCGACGGGACCCTCAAGATCGGCACGCTGCTGCCCGAGACGGGCTCGCTGGCCTTCCTCGGCCCACCGGAGTTCGCCGGCGTCGACCTCGCCGTGCAGGAGATCAACGAGGCCGGCGGCGTGCTCGGCGAGGACGTCGAGGTCATCGACGGTGACTCGGGCGACACCTCCACCGACATCGCCAACCAGACCACCGACCGCCTGCTGAGCCAGAACGTCGACGTGATCGTCGGCGCTGCCTCCTCCGGAGTGTCGTTCACGGTCATCGACAAGATCACCGGAGCCGGCGTGGTGCAGTTCTCGCCGGCCAACACCTCCCCCGACTTCACCGACTACGACGACGACGGGCTGTACTTCCGCACCGCCCCCTCCGACGTGCTCCAGGGCCGCATCCTCGGTGAGCTCATCATCGACGAGGGCAACGCCACCGTTGGCATCGTCGCCCTCCAGGACCCCTACGGGGAGGGCCTGGCCGAGAACGTGGCCAAGACCATCGAGGACTCCGGCGGCGAGGTGGTCGCCACGGAGATCTACGACCCCCAGGCGCAGAATTTCGACGCCGAGGTCCAAGCGCTGGTCTCCGCCGACCCCGAGGCCATCGTAGTCATCGGCTTCGACGAGTCGGCCCGCATCATCTCGACCATGATCGAGCAGGGCATCGGTCCCGACGACAAGAACGTGTACACCGTCGACGGCAACACCGGGAACAGCCTCGGTGAGCAGCTCCCCGAGGGCGCCCTGGAAGGGATCAAGGGCACCGTTCCGGGGGCGGAGACCACCGAAGAGTTCCGCCAGCGCCTGCTGGAGATCGACCCCAATCTCGAGGACTTCGTCTACGCCGGTGAGGCCTACGACGCCGTGGTGGTGAGCGCCCTCGCCGCCGAGGTGGCCGAGAGCGACGCCGGCCGCGACATCGCCGAGAACATCCCCGATGTCACCCGCGACGGTGAGAAGTGCACCACCTTCGCCGAGTGCAAGCAACTGCTCGACGCCGGTGAGGACATCGACTACGACGGCATCAGCGGGCCGATCGAGCTCGACGACGTGGGCGACCCCACCTTCGCCAGCATCGGCATCTACACCTTCGGTGCCGACAACAAGCTCTCCGACGACGTCACCTACCGCGAGGGCGAGCTGTAGCAACCCAGTACGAGCAAGAAAGAGGCCCGGCCTGATGGCCGGGCCTCTTTCGCGTCAGGTCTCAGACGAATGCCAACCGTTACCGCGCCTTGGCGAGGGTCCCCAGGTACAGCTCGATCACCTTGGGGTCCTCCAGCAGACCCTGCCCCGTCCCGGAGTAGGCGTTGGCGCCCTGGTCGAGCACGTAGCCCCGGTGGCAGATCTGCAGGCACCGGCGGGCGTTCTGCTCCACCATGACGATGGACACGCCGGTGGCGTTGATCTGCCGGCAGCGGATGAAGACCTCGTCCTGGTAGATGGGGGACAGCCCGGCGGAGGGCTCGTCGAGCAGCAGCACGCTCGGGTCCATCATCAGCGCCCGGCCCATGGCCACCATCTGGCGCTCGCCACCCGAGAGGGAGCCGGCCCGCTGGCGCCGGCGCGCACCCACCAGGGGGAACAGCTCCGACACCACGGCGAAGCGCTCGGCGAAGCTCTTGGGTCGCTGGTACACCCCCATCTGCAGGTTCTCCTCCACCGTCAAGCGGGGGAAGACGTTGTCGTTCTGGGGGACGTAGCCCACGCCCTTAGACACCAAGTCGTGCGCCTTCAGGGCGGTGATGTCGTCGCCCCGCAGGGTCACCGTCCCCTGCCGCAGGGGGACCAGGCCGAACAGGGTCTTGAGGAGGGTGGACTTGCCGGCGCCGTTGGGGCCGATGACCCCGACCAACTCGCCCTCGTGGAGGGACAGGTCGCAACCGGTGAGGATGTCGACCTCGGGCACGTACCCGGCGATCAGTCCCGTGGCCTGCAGCAGCGGCTCACGCTCGGCACCGGCATCGCCGTCGGTGACCGGGCCGTCGGTGACGGTCGGTGGCGGGTTCTCGTCGATGGTCATCGGCCCTCCTCGGCGACGACCTCGGCGGCCTCGGCCTCCTTGACCGCCTCCGCCTCCTCCAGTCGCCGCTGCTCGTCGGCCTCGGTGGTGGGGGCGTCGTGGTGGGTCCCCAGGTAGGCGTCGATCACGGCCTGGTTGGCGCCGATGGCCTGAGGCGGGCCTTCGGCGATGATGCGCCCCTCGGCCATGACCACCACCCAGTCGCTGATGTCGTACACCACGTCCATGTCGTGCTCGACGAACAGCACCGTCATCCCGAGGTCGCGCAGGTTACGCACGTGGGTGAGCAGTGACTGCGTCAGGACGGGGTTGACACCGGCCATGGGTTCGTCGAGCAGCACCATCTTGGGCTCGACCATGAGGGCTCTTGCCATCTCCAGCAACTTGCGCTGGCCGCCGGACAGCGTTCCGGCGAACTCACCGGTCATCTTGTCGAGCTTGAAGCGGGCGAGCAGGTCGACCGCCCGCTCCTCGATCTCACGCTCCTGGTCCCGCCACAGCGGGGGGAACAGCGCCGGCAGGAAGCGTTCCCCCCGTTGGCCGGCGGCACCCAGCTTCATGTTGTCGAGCACGGTGAGGCGGCTCAGGGCCTTGGTCAACTGGAAGGTCCGGACCATGCCGTGACGGGTGACCTTGTGGGCCGGCACCCGGCCCAGCGGATGACCGTCGAACACGATCCGGCCGGCGTCGGGGCGGTCGAAGGCGGTGAGCAGGTTGAAGAACGTGGTCTTGCCGGCCCCGTTGGGTCCGATCAGGGCGGTGATGACCCCCCGCTGGACCTCGAGGTGGTCGACGTCGACGGCGGTCAGTCCGCCGAAGCGGCGAGTGACGCCGTCGGCCACCAGGATGGTGTCGGGCTTGGCCACTCCCGGCTCGGCCGGGACCCCTGCCAGCGGACTGTCGTCGCGGTCAGTGGACATCGAGGTCGATCTCCCTGCGGTCACCGAAGATGCCCTGAGGGCGGTAGATCAACAGGAGCATCAGCCCCAGCCCCACCAGCATGAACCGCACCTGCCCCACCTGCACCCCACTCATGATCGACGCCGGGATGTGCCCTTCGCGCACCGCCGCCCGCAGCACGTTGTCAGTGAGCGACAGCAGCATCCAGAACAGCATGGAGCCCACCACGGGGCCCAGCACGCGGGCGGTGCCGCCGAGGATGAGCACCACGTAGGCGAAGAACGTCACCGCGCTGGAGTACGTGTCGGGCTGGACCGACTGCGTGCTGATGGCCTGGATACACCCGGCCAGACTCCCGATGACCCCCCCGAAGATCAGGCTCTGCATCTTGTAGCCGTAGACGTTCTTGCCCAGGCTGCGGGCCGCCTCCTCGTCCTCGCGGATCGACTTCAGCACCCGGCCCCAGGGACTGCGCATGAGCACGAAGACCATCAACGTGACCACGGCCACGGTGGCCCACGCCACCAACAGCAACCAGAAGTAGCGATGGTTGAAGACGAAGGGGCCGAAGCCGTACTGGCCTGGCGACAGCGGGTTGACGGCGTAGAAGTCGTCGGCGAAGCGGGTCAGCCCCGATGACCCGCCCGTGTACTTGCGCAGCGACACCGAGCGGAAGGTGAGCCGGATGATCTCGGCGGCGGCGATGGTGACGATGGCGAGGTAGTCGGCCCGCAACCGCAGGGTGGGCAGACCCAGGAGCAGCGCCAGCACGACCGACGCCCCCAGCGCCGCCAGCACGCCCACCCACAGGGAGAGGCCCAGGTAGGTGACCGAGACGGCGATGCCGTAGGCGCCCACCGCCATGAAGCCGACCTGGCCGAAGTTGAGCAGGCCGGTGTAGCCGAAGTGGACGTTGAGCCCGATGGCGGCCAGAGCGAACACGGCGGCGAAGTCGCCCACCGCCGCCCTGAGGGCGTTCTCGACGATGCCGCCCCAGTTCACCGCCGCGCCCTCCGGGCCTCGATGTCGCCGCTCATCCGATGCGCTCCGCCTGGCCGAGGATGCCCTGGGGCCGCACGAGCAGGATGAGGATCAGCACGAGGAGAGCGCCGACGTTCTTGAGCTCGGGGGAGATGACCAGCGTCGACATCTGGAGGAACACGCCGACCACGAAGCTGCCCAGCAGCGCCCCGTAGGCGGTCCCCAACCCTCCGAGGATGACCCCGGCGAACATCAGCAGCAGCAGCTGAAAGCCCATCTGCCAGCTCACCTGCTCGGTCACGCCGAGGAGCGCTCCGCCGAGGGCGGCCAAGGCACCACCAAAGGCCCACACCAGCAGGATCACCCGCTCGACGTCGATGCCCGAGGACGAGGCCAGGTCGGGGTTGTCGGCCACCGCCCGCATGGCCTTGCCGGCCTTGGTCCGCTGGAGGGCGATGCCCACCGCGGCGAGGACGGCGAGGGACACGAGGATGGACACGATGTCCTTGGGAGCGATGGCGATGGGCCCGATGGAGATGGCCCGCTGGGCCACGTACTGGGCGTAGGGCCGGGTGCGCCCGCCGAACTGGTACAGGAACATGTACCGCACCAGGAGCCCCAAGCCGATGGAGATCACCAGCATGGCGATGAGGCCCGTCCCCCGGCGCCGCAGCGGGCGCCACAGACCCTTGTCCAGCGCCGCCCCGGCCAGCCCGCCGGCGACCACGCCCACCACCGTGGCCGGCACGAAGTGCAAGCCGACCAGCACGTTGGCGATCCACGCGGCCAGGGCCCCGAAGGTGACGAGCTCGCCGTGGGCGAAGTTGACCAGACCCGTCGTGCCGAAGATCAGCGACAGGCCCACCGCGCACATGGCGATGATCAGCCCGAACTTCACGCCCTCGACCATCAGCTGGAGAGCGCGGATGAAGGTGCCGCTGATACTGCGGCCGCTCTCGCCCAGCGGGAACAGCAGCGGCCGGGACTGCCCGGAGCGCACCGGGAACTCGAGCGTGGCCTTGTCGGGGTTGCGCAGCTCGAGCTCCTGCTCCTCCAGGGTCTCCTGGTCGATGGTGGCCCGGTACTCGCCGGGCCCCGGTAGCTCGAGCTCGTAGGTACCGTCGGAACCGGTGGTAGCCGTGCCCACCTCCTCGCCGCCGGCGGTCTCGACGAAGATGTCGACGCCCTCCACCGGTTCGCCGTCACCGTCGGTGATGGTGCCCCGCACCGACTCGCCGCCCCCGGTCTCCTGGGCTGCCGCCGGCACCCCGGGGACGATCGACAGGGCCAGGGCCATGGCGAGCACGGCGAGGATCCGCAGGTGCAACGGGTGGCCCTTGCTCCGTGGTCGCTAGCCCAGGCCCACCCGGCGCAGTATCTCCGCCAGGGGGGCGATCAGGCCGGTGACAAAGGGACCGAACTCGGCGTAGTGGGCCGAGGCGGCGTCGAAGCGCATGGTGTGAACGCACTCCTTGAGGTCGTCGGGTCGCACGGCGAACAGCGACACCGCCCATTCGAA
>DASZDK010000091.1:0-9119 GCA_035942035.1 Acidimicrobiales bacterium | reverse complement strand
GACTCGCTCACCTACGCCGGCGCCATCGAGGAGCTCGAAGCCATCCTGGCCGAGCTGGAGGACGACCGGCTCGACGTCGACCACCTGGCCGAACGGGTGGGCCGAGCGGCAGAGCTGATCCGGCTGTGCCGCCAGCGGATCACCGACACGCGCCTCGAGGTCGAGCGCATCGTGGCCGACCTGGACGCTCCTCCCGGAGAACCGGGGCCATCCGGCGGCGGCTGACCACACGGCACCCAGCCCGCTGACCTTTCGGCAGCCACCGTGACCTGGCACAGTGCAAAGGCGTCCTGTCGAGCAGTGGTGGGCCGCGCTTCGCCGCGACCGGACGCTGGGCACCATCTCGATGGCCATGGAGCACGGACGCTCCTGGAGCGCCGACGACCTGGAGCTGGCTCGCGAGCTGGGGCGCCGGGCCGCCCTCGCCGTCGACAACGCCCGGCTCTACTCCGAGATGGAGACGGCTCAGGCCGAAGCCGGCTTCCAGGCGGCGCTGCTGCAGGCCCAGAGCGAGGCTGGGATCGAGGGCCTGCTCGTGGTGTCCCCGGCAGGAGAGATGATCTCCTACAACCGCCGCTTCGCCGAGATGTGGGGCATCGACGAGGAGGTGCTGGCCAGCCGGTCCGACGACGCCGCGCTGGCCCAGGCCTGTGGGCGGGTGGTCGACCCCGAGGGCTTCTTGGCCACGGTCAGGCAGTGCTACGAGCAGCCCGGCACCCCCGGCGCGACGAGGTCCTGTTCCGGGACGGGCGGGTGCTCGACCGCTACGGCCACCGTTGTACGGCGACGACGGCGCCTACTACGGGTGGGCGTGGTACTTCCGGGACGTCACCGAGCAGAAGCGCACCGAGCGGGCCCTGTTCGAGTCGGGAGAGCGCTTCGCCGCCCTGGCCCGCACCCTCCAGGAGAGCCTGCTGCCCCCCGACCTCCCCGACGTCCGGGGGGTCGAGCTGGGCACCCGCTACCACCCCGCCGGCGAGGGCCTCGACGTGGGAGGGGACTTCTACGACGTGTTCCAGACCTCTCCACGGGCGTGGGGCAGACGTCTGCGGCAAGGGTGCCGAGGCGGCCCGGCTCACCGCGCTGGCCCGCTACACGGTGCGGGGCATCGATGCAGGCCCGGACGCCGTCGCGGATCCTGGCCATGCTCAACGAGGCCCTGCTGCGCCAGAACAGCCTGGAGGCCGACGACAGCGACGAGCGCTTCGCCAGCGTCGTCTACGCCAGCCTGCGGCGGACCCGCAACGGGATCAGCCTGGCGGTGAGCCGGGTGGGCACCCTCCCGCCCTGCTCGTCCAGCCGGACGGCACGGTGCGCCCAGTCGGCACCGGGGGCACCCTGCTGGGGTTGTTCCGCAACGCCGACCTGGTGGACGAGGCGCTGGAGCTGCACCCCGGCGACGTGCTCGTGCTCTACACCGACGGCGTGACCGAGGCACGGGGCCCCGACGGCGAGCTGGGAGAGGAGGGGCTGACCGAGGTGCTGCGCCGGTGCGCCGGCGCCACGGCCAGGGACCTGGCCGGGGAGGTGGAGCCGGTCGTGCTCGCTCACCAGGGCGGGGTCGCCCACGACGACATCGCCATCCTCGCCGTGCGCGCCTCCTGAGCGCCGGGCGCCCCGGTCAGCGCCAGCCGTCGACCAGCGGCGGCAGCTCGGAGAGGTTCGAGACGACGGCGTCGGGGGTGACGTCCCAAGCCGGTGCGTGGTCATTGGCCATCAGCACCGCACGCATCCCCGCCCGCCGCGCCCCCCACACGTCGTCGTAGGGCCGGTCGCCGACGAACACGGCGGCGGCGGGGTCGGCGACCCCCACGGCGTCGAGCGCCGCCCGGAACACCGACGGATGGGGTTTGAGGTGCGGGGTCTCGCTCGTGTAGAGGCGAGCATCGAGCAGCCCGGCCAGCCCGTCACGCTCGAGGAAGCGCTCGTGGAAGTTCCGAGGCCAGTGGGTATTCGACAGCAGGCCGAGGCGCAGCCCACGCTCGCGCAGTGCCGCCAGGGTCGGGGCGGCGTCGTGGTGGTGGCGGATGTGCGGCGTCCAGGCGTCGAGGTGACGCACCGCCGCCTCCTCGAGCACGGCCTCGGCCACGTCGAGCCCCAGCTCGGCCGAGGCCTCCCCGACCAGGTCGGCCAGCGTGCCCGAGCGGCAGGCGCCGGCGGTGCGCTCCCAGAACCGGGCCTCCACCGCGCACAGGCGCTCGGCCACCTCGGCCTCCCGCTCCGGGGCCAGGTGGCGGGCGGCGAGCGTCCACACGTCGACCATGTCGAGGGGCACGAACTCCGACAACGTGCCGCCCCAGTCGAAGATCACCGCCTCCACCGCCATCGCCGGCGACCGTAGCGGGAGGCGCCCGCGCCCCGCGCCAGCGCCGTCGCTCTGTGATACTGCCCGGCAGGTCGGGCCAGGAAGGTGGAACCGGTGGCCGGTCTCGGAGGTCGAAGGGTCGTGCGAGCTCGTCGGCTCCTCGTCGCCACCATGGCGGCGCTGCTGCTCGGCGCCGTCCCACCCGCCACACCGCCGGCCGGCGCAGTCACCGAGCTGGAGGTCGACGCCGGCTACGGCGGCGCCTACCGCAGCCGGCAGCCGGTGCCGGTGCGGGTACGGGTGCGGGGCGACCGGTTGTTGCGGGGCGAGCTCGTGGTGCGCTCCCGGGGCGGCTTCGGGGACAGCATCACCACCACCGTTCCCGTCGAGGTGCCGGGCGGGAGCGTCAAGGAGGTCGTCGTGGTGGTGCCCACCGCCTCCGACACCGACCGGCTGCAACTGGACGCCCTCCTCATGGTGAACGGGGTCGAGGTGACCTCAGGCTCGGCAACCATCAGGGCGGCCAGTGACCAGGAGCTGGTGGGACTGCTGCCCGGCGTGCTCCAGGGTCGTGAGCCGCCGGCGCCGGCGCCGCTGGCCGTCGACGCCGGTACGGCCCGCTTCGCCGTCCTGGGCGAGGCCGAGCTAGCCGCTGCTCCCGCCAGCCTGGCGGCGCTCGACGTGATCGGGTCGTCGCCCGACGACCTGGCCGTCCTCGACGGCGCCACCCGAGAGGGGGTGCTGGCCTGGGTCGCGGGGGGCGGCCACCTGCTCGTCGACACCCTCCCCGGGGAGGAGGTCCCCGGCCTGCCCACCCCCTGGCAACCGGGCGGTGACGGCCGCACCGCTGCCGGCCTGGGCGAGGTACGGTCCACCGGCGGAGCGATGGCCGCCGGCAGGTGGCCCGGATTGGTCGAGCCCACTCCCATCGGGGTGGGCGACGCCGGCGAGTTCTTGGACCCGGCGGGGCTGGACCGGGCGCTGGCCATCGATGCCGGCCTGCGCATCCCCCGCCTGAGCTGGCTGGTCGCCTTCCTGGTCGTCTACGTGCTCGTGGCCGTGCCCCTCACCCTCACCGTGCTGCGCCGTCGAGGCCGCGGCGAGCTGGGATGGGTGGCCCTTCCCCTGGTGGCGCTGGCCTTCACCGGCGTGGCCTACGGGGCCGGGCGCCAGGCTCGCGGCGAGGCCAAGGTGGCCCACGCTACGGTGCTCCACACCACGCCGGCGGGAGCCATGGCCACCACCACGGTGGGCCTGGTGTCGCGCAGCGGTGGCAGCGCCGAGGTCGTCTACCCCCACCGCTGGGCGCCGGCCGGGCGCTCGATCAGCTCCGGTGGGCCTCCCGCCGAGCTGGCGGCGACGCTCGGGCCCGAGGGCACGACCGTGCGCCAGCGGCTGGACGTCGGCCAGTTCGGCGTGCACCGCACGCGGGGACCGGCGCCCGGCGAGGGGGCGCTGGAGGTGACGGCCACCGCTGCGGGCGACGACCGATTGGAGGGACGGGTGCGCAACACCCTGCCCTTCGCCCTTGACGAGGTCGCCATCCTCCATGACCGCTTCGCCGTGAACGTGGGGAGGCTGGAGGCGGGCGACGAGCAGTTGTGGACGCTCGACCTGCGTGAGCGTGCTCACGAGGAGCTCCCGCCCGTGGTCAGGGCCTGGCCCGACGTCGCCGGGTGGGACCGGCCGCCCGACTTGAGCTCGGTCGTGAGCCCGGGCCTGTGGAGCCAGTTCGAGGGGGACGCGGCCGTCCAGGTGCTCATCCCCGGGAGGGTGGCGGCGGCGGGATGGACCCGCGAGCACTCGCCTCCCGTCAGCGGCACGGAGGGCTCGCTCACCGGCCGCACCATGGTGGTGACGACCGCTCCGGTGGCCGGGGGGGACGACGGGCTGTCACCGGCGGCCGTGCGCACCGACGTGGTCAGGGGCCCGTTCCTGGGCTCGGGCGTGTTCGACGAGCGGGCGCCCCTCGTGGTGCGCCTCGCCCTGCCCGACGAGGACGGGCCGGTTCCGTCCGAGATGCAGCTCCGGGCGCCGGCAGGCGTCTCCCTCGCCGTGTGGGCCGACGGGGCGTGGCAGACGGTGGCCGGTGGCGAGGCGCCCGGAGGCGACGGCACCGGAAGGGGAGGTGGCTCAGACCGTGTCCGAGGCGGTATGAGCTTCCAGGAAGGCACGGTGTTGCCCGAGGGCCCCATGCCCCCCGATCTTGCCGGAGGGCAACCGTTCGGGGCCCCCGTCGGCCACGAGCTGCCGGCGGGAGCGGCCGAGGGCGGCGTGGTGTGGGCCCGGGTCTCGGGCGGGGCGCAATTCGGCATCGACCCGTTCATGCTCAGTCGGTTCCACCTGGTGACGCTGGGGCTGGCGCCATGACCGCGCTTCCCGACCTCTCGGCGGCGCCGGTGGGCGAGGGTGTCGAGCTGGCGGTGCAGGTGGAGGGGCTCACCAAGCGCTACGGCGACCTGTTCGCCGTGCGTGACCTCGCTCTGTCCGTGCCCCGAGGGGCGATCTTCGGGCTCATCGGCCCCAACGGGGCGGGCAAGAGCACCACGTTCCTGGTGCTGGCCTCCCTGCTGGCCCCCACCGCCGGCCGGGTACGGGTGGCCGGCCACGACCCGGTCGAGAACCCGCGGGCGGTACGGGCGACCCTCGGTTACATGCCCGACGTCATGGGCGTCTACGACAACCTGCGGGTGGACGAGTACCTGGAGTTCTTCGCCGGTGCCTACCGCCTTCCCCGCAGCTCGTGGCCCGGCCTGATCGACGGTCTGCTGGAGCTGGTCGACCTGGCCGGCAAGCGCCGAACGATGGTCGACTCGCTGTCACGCGGCATGAAGCAGCGCCTCAGCTTGGCCCGGGCCCTGGTGCACGATCCCGAGGTGCTGGTGCTCGACGAGCCGGCCAGCGGGCTCGACCCCCGTGCCCGGGTCGAGCTGCGGGAGCTGCTCGTCCAGCTGCGGGACATGGGCAAGACGGTGGTGATCAGCTCGCACATCCTCGCCGAGCTCGAGGAGATGTGCACCGAGGTGGCGATCCTCGAGGCGGGGCGGTTGCTGGCAGTTGGGAGCCCGAGGTCGATCGGGGACCAGCTGGGCGGGGCACGGGCGGTCCGGGTGCGCCTGGCCGGAGGCGAGGTGCAGGAGCACACCGTGGGCTCCGAGGAGGAGCAGCAGGCGCTGCTGGCCCGCCTGGTCGCCGAAGGTCTGCCCGTGGTGGAGTTCACCGAGACCAGCAACGGTCTCGAGGACCTGTTCCTGCGCGTCACCAAAGGAGTCGTCCAGTGAGGCTGAGGGGCCGCCCGCTCAACCCGGTGCTGGCGCGAGAGGTCAAGGAGCGAATGCGGACCCGGCGCACCACCATCGTGGTGACCGTCTACCTGGCCGTGCTCGCCCTCATCCTCCAGGTCGTCTACTCCGGGATGTCGGGGGCGCAGGACGCCTTCGGCGACTCGCTGGCCACGCAGTCGGCCCGCCTGGGTCGCAGCCTGTTCGAGACGCTGCTGTTCTTCATGCTGGTGCTGGTGTGCTTCATCGTGCCCGGCGGCACCGCCGACGCCGTCAGCGGGGAGCGGGAGCGCCAGACGCTCGTGCCGCTGCAGGTCAGCCTGCTGTCGCCCCGTTCGATCCTGGCCGGAAAGCTGCTGTCGTCGGTCGCCTTCGTCTTCCTGCTGGTGCTGGCCACACTGCCCCTCTTGGGGGTGTCGTTCGTGCTCGGCGGCGTGAGCGTCGGGGACCTGGCCCGTGGCGTGGCCGCGGTGCTGGCCACCGGCCTCGTGCTGGCCTGCCTGGCCCTGGGCTGCTCGAGCCTGGCCCGCCGGACCCAGGGCGCCATGATCCTCGCCTACGGGCTGACTCTGTTCCTGGCCCTCGGTACCGCCATGATCTACGGGGCCCAGCACGTGCTCGACGACACGGGGCGCCGCCCCAACAAAGCGGTGCTGACCCTCAACCCCTTCTTCGCCACTGCCGACGCCACCGGCCGGGCCACCTTCGACGGGTTCTTCGGCAGGTTCAGCACGTCGTCGCCATTCGACCCGCTGCGCCTGCTCCTCGTCCCGGAGGATCAGCGCTTCTTCGGCGGGTTCGTCGAGGAGGAGTTCCGGGGGCAGCCCATGCCCATGCCGATGCCCATGCCCGTCGACGGGGAAGCCGTCGAGTTCTTCGAAGAAGGGGACGGCGGTGCGTTCGGGGTACTGCCCGACGGCCGCCCCATCCCGCCCGAGGACGCCGGCGGAGGGATCCCGTTCTGGGCCCGCTCGGTGGTCGTGCTCGGCTGGATCGCCGGAGCCGCCTTCCTCCTCGCCACCCGACGGCTGCGCACGCCCTCCGACCGGGCGGCGGTGGGATGAGCGCCCCGGTGGAAGCCCCGGTGCACGAGCTGCTGGTCGCCGTCGGCCGGCGGTTGCGGCTGGCGTGGGGCGTGGCCACGGCCGGGTTGGTGCTGCCGCTGGCCCTCGGACTGGCCGTCGCCCTGGTGGCGATGGCCCGGCTCCGGCCATGGGCGTGGCCGGAGCCGGCCGCCGCCGCCGTGGTCGGCGCCGTGCTCGCCACCGTGGCCATCGCCGCCGCCCTGCTACGGGTGCCGCTCCCCGTTTCCGCCCGGGCCGCCGACCGCGGCTTGGCCACTGGCGACGCCTTCGCCACCGCCCTGGAGCTCGACGACGCCTCTGGGCCCCTGGCTGCCGTGGTCCGGGCCCGGGCCCGGGCCCTGGCCGTCGGGAGGCGGGCCGCCGACGCCGTGCAGCTGCACGTGGGCCGCCGGCGCCTGGCCGTGCTCGGCGCCCTCGCCGTGGCCGCCGTCGGGCTGACGGTGGCCCCCAACCCCCAGGACACGGTGCGCCGGCGCCTGGCCGCCGAGCAGGCGCTGCTCGAGCAGGAGGCGGTCCAGCTGCGGGAGGACGCCGACGCCCTGCGGGCCGAGCTGGGCGCCCCGGCCGGCGAGGTCGCCGCCCGCCTCGACACCCTCGCCGCCGAGCTGGAGCGGGCGAGCGACCTGGAGGCGGCGCAGGCAGCGCTCCAACGGGCGGGCGCCGAGTTGGGCGCCGGCGTCCAGCACGGGTTCCTGGCCCAGAAGGCGGCGGTGCGGGGGCTGGCCGCCGGCCTCGAGGCGACCCCGCTGGCCGCCGGCGTCGAGGACAGCGCCGCGGAGCAACTGGCGCGGGCGGGCGCGGCCCTCCCCGGCCTGACCCCGGAGGAGGCGGCGAGCCTCGCCGAACGGCTGGCCGCCCTCGCCGCCACCCAGACCGAGGGGAACCCAGCGCTGGCCTCGGCGCTGGGCGACGCCGCCGCTGCCCTGTCCGTCGGTGACACCTCTGCGGCTGCGGCCGCGCTCGGCGAGGCGGCCGGCCTCCAGGAGGGCGCCGCCGCCTCGGTGTCGAGCCAGGAGGCGGCGGCGGCGGGGCTGGCGGCGGTGGGCTCGTCCACCGGCCGCCTCTCCGGTGGCGCCCGGGGGCAGGGGCAGGGGCAGGGCGCCGGACAGGGTCAGGGGCAGGGCGCCGGACAGGGTCAGGGGCAGGGGCAGGGCGCCGGTCAGGGTCAGGGCGCCGGTCAGGGTCAGGGCGCGGGTCAGGGTCAGGGCGCCGGACAGGGGCAGGGCAGCGGTGGCGCCTCGGGGCAGGTGGGCGGCACCAACGCGCCGACCGGCAGCGGGCAGGGCGGCCAGGGGAACGCTCGGGGCAGCGGCGACAACGCCTCGGTGGGGCTCCAGGAGTCCGCCACGGTGTACGACCCGCACGCCGGCGCTGGCGGCGAGCACCTCCACGCCGGCGGGCGTCCCGGCGAGGGTCGGACCGACACGGTGGGCAAGGGCAGCGGGCCCACCCAGGCGGGACCGGCGTTGGTGCCCCTGGCCGACGTCCTCCCCCGCTACGAGGCCGAGGCCACGAGGACCCTCGACCGCCTGGCCATCCCGCCCTCGCAGCGAGACCTGGTGCGGGCCTACTTCGACGCCCTGGCCGGCCGGCGATGACCGACGAGGAGGCGCCATGACGTCCACCGGCGAACAGACGCCGACCATGACCCCGGAGCGCTACGGGGAGGTGGCGGCCGCCATCGAGGAGCAGATCGGGCGGGTGATCGTGGGCCAGCGGGAGCTGGTGCGCCACGTGCTGACCTGCCTGCTTTGCGAGGGCCACGCCCTGCTCGAGGGCGTGCCCGGCCTGGGCAAGACCCAGCTCCTGCGCACGCTGTCCGAGGTGGTGGACCTGGCGTTCAGCCGGATCCAGTTCACGCCCGACCTCATGCCCGCCGACATCCTCGGTACCCAGGTCCTCACCGACGACGGTGACGGGCGGCGCTCCTTCCGGTTCCGCCCGGGGCCGGTGTTCGCCGGCCTGGTCCTGGCGGACGAGGTCAACCGGGCCACACCCAAGACCCAGTCCGCCCTGCTGGAGGCCATGCAGGAACGGGCGGTCACCACCGGCGGCGCCACCCGGCCCCTTCCCCGCCCGTTCTTCGTGATGGCGACGCAGAACCCGCTGGAGATGGAGGGCACCTACCCGCTGCCCGAGGCCCAGCTCGACCGCTTCCTGCTTAAGGCGCTGGTGCCCTTCCCCCCGGCCGACGATCTGGTGGCGGTGGTGGAGCGCACCACCGGCACGCAGGTGACGGGCGTCGAGCGGGTGGCCGACGCCGCCACGCTGGCCGCCATGATCGACCTCACCCGCCAGGTGCCGGTGGCCTCCCACCTGGTCCGCCACGCCGTCGACCTGGTGCTGGCCACCCACGCCGACGGGCCGGGGGCCCCGGAGGCCGTGCGCCGCTACGTCCGCTTCGGCGCGTCGCCACGGGCCGCCCAGGCCCTGGTGCTGGCGGCCAAG
>DASZDK010000090.1:0-41227 GCA_035942035.1 Acidimicrobiales bacterium | reverse complement strand
CAGTGTGAGAAGCAGCAGAGCGGCACCTTCATCGACCTGGGCGGCCTCGCCTACGTGTGCCTCCTCCCCACCGGGGCCAGTGAGCGCGACATCCGCAAGGCCGAGCGGACCTGCGAGCGGGCCGGTGGCGAGCTGTTCGTCGCAGTCGGCAACGTGGCCTACGCCTGCGTGCTGCCCGGCGGCGGCGACGTGCTGAACGACTTCGTCGACACCGGCGGCTCCGGCGGTGGCCTCCTCACCGGTTCGGACGGGCTCAGGCTCTTCCCGGTCATCGTCTCCTAGGACGACGCACACGGCCTGAGGACGGGACGGTCCGTTCATGAGGCCACCATCGAGGAGGAGGGGACCCGGCCCCTCCTCCTCGATCTTCTCGCGATTGCGCTCCCGCCGGTGGTGACGTCGCTCGTCGACACCGGAGGGCACCTTCTGGCCTCGCCGGCGGCGACGGACGTCGAGCGTGGTCGCGCCGAGCCGGAACAGGATCGCCCGGGGAAGGCGGTTGTGCTCTTGACCGACATGCCCTTCACACGCCGGGGTACACCTCGGAGCACGTCCCTCCAGCAGCGGCACGTCCCTCTCGGCGATCGCCGGCGCTACCGGCAGCCTCCCTTCGAAGAGATCCTGGAAGCTGCCCGCGGGCGGGCCCCCTGGGCACTCGCCCGCCTGTACGAATCACTGGCTCCCGCCGTCGCCGGCTACCTCCGTTCCCAGGGGGTGCGGGAGGCCGAGGACGTGGTCAGCGACGTCTTCGTCGCCGTCCTGTGCCGCTGCTCCTCGTTCCGCGGCGACGAGACCCAGTTCCGGCGCTGGGTGTTCACCATCGCCCACCACCGGATGGTCGACGCCAGGCGCTCCAACGGGAGGACGCCGACGGTGGGATCGCTCGATGCGGACAGTGCAGCCGAGATGGAGCCGGGCGGCAGCCCGGCGGCGGAGGACGACGCCTTGCGGGATCTGGGGAACGAACGGGTCGGTCGGCTCCTCGCCGCGCTGTCCAGCGACCAACGGTGCGTGCTCGCCCTGCGGATCATCGCCGACCTGAGCGTCGAGGATGTCGCCATCGCTCTGGACAAGCCGCCGGGAGCGGTCAAGGCCCTCCAGCACCGAGCCCTGGCCACGCTGCGGCGTACATTGTCACAGGAGGGAGGTGACGGTGAGGCTCGGGCGTGACGGCAACGACGACGCAGGCTCCCGTCGGCACCTCGACGATGCCACCGCCGAGGCGCTCATCGCCGGGGACACCGGGGCAGGCACGGGCGACCTCGCCGGGGTGTCCGCCTTTCTCCACGACCTGCGGGCGCTGGGCGAGGGCGAGCCGCCGACTCCGTCGCCCGCCCTGGCCAGGATGCTGGCCGGTGAGCCCGAGCCGCGGGCCGGCAGCTTCCTGCGGTTGGTGGGCAGCGACGAGGATGCCTCTGGAAACTCTGTGGCGTCGAACGGCCACCGCCGCCGAGCCGACGCCGGCTCGAGGAGGCCGTCCGCGGGTGTGGTGGCCAAGGCCGCCGTCATCGCCCTGGTGGCCACGGCCGGCGTGACCGGTGCCGCCGCCGCTCGCCTGCTGCCGGAACCCGCCCAGAAGGCAGTGAGCAGGGCCATCGAGACGGTCAGCCCCTTCGAGGTCCCAGGGACGAGTGGCGGCGACGCCGGCGGCGGTGCCGATGAGGCCATGTCCCGCCAGGGCGAGGCGTTCGACCCCGGAGACGGCGATCGGGCCGCCGCTCCCGCCGGTGATCCGACCGAGCGCCGCAACGACCAGTCCGGTGATGGGCCGGGGGCAACTCAACGGGCGGGCGATCGCACTCGGCCCCGCCCAGCCGTGGGCGGTGACCGCTCGCAGCCGCGGCCCAGCTCACGACGGGGTCCGGCGGTGCCCAGTGGCGTCACAACCACTTCTCCGGCGCCCTCCCCCTCGACCCCGCCGCCGCCGGCGCCGGCGCCGGGGCCGGGACCGGGCAGGGGGGGTGGCGCCGGGTCCGCTCCGGCGCCACCCGCCGGAGGGCGCACCTACACGGCGACGTTGAGGGGGAACGCCGACCCCGCCGAGCCGGGGGACCCCGACGGCAGCGGCCGGGCGTCGGTGACCGTCCACCTGGGCCGGGAACTGCTGTGCGTGGCCGTGACCACGTCGGGGACCGCTCCGGTGACGAGCGTCCACGTCCACGAGGCATCAGCTACCTCCACCGAGCCCATCGTCACCGCACCGGCGCCAGCCAGTGACGGCAGCCCGGCGTGCTTCGGCGTCGACCACCGAGTCCTCAGGAAGGTCCGCACCGACCCGGCCGGCCACTACGTCGAGGTGCACAACGCCGAGTTCCCCGACGGTGCGCTGAGGGGATCGCTCGAGCAGTAGCGCGCTGACCTGGCGCCACCGGGTGGGCCGTCACGGCCGGCTCGTGGTGGTGCTGCCGGGGAGGGTGGAGCCGGGCCCCCCCGGAACCGTGGTGTCCCCCGGGACCGTCGTCTCCAGCGGCGCCGGCGGCAGACAGTCGGGCGCGGTGATCGGGAACACCTCCCCTGAGGAGAGGGTCACGGTGAGGGGCTGGGGGCCGGGCATCCGGCAGACGAGGACGAAGGTCACGTTTCCCGCCTCGTCGGTGAGCGCCCCCGGTGGCGGCTCCACAGCCCACCCGGTGCCGGGTTGCACGGAGACCGGTACCGCCGGCCGGGGGAGGGCGCGGACCACGCCCTCGCCGTCCACCTCCTGGGTCGCCACCCGCACCCGCAGGCTCGTCCGCTCTCCCACCGTGGGTGGATCGGGCGCCACCGCGGTGTCGATCACCAGTGGCGGGAAGCGCTCGACGGTGACGACGACGCCGTCAGCGCCGCCGGCGCCCACGAACAGCAGCTGCGGCTCCACGGTGGCCAGGTCGGGCTGGCGCCAGGCCCGGATGCGGTAGCGCCCTCCGAGGACGCCGGCGACCGTCCAGGTGCCGTCGTCACCAGCGACGACGTCGACGCTCGCCGCCTCGTCGCCGACCAGCCGCTCGGCCCGCACCACCGCCCCGGCCACCGGACCGTCGGGCCCGTCCACCCGGCCGGCGAGCGTGGCCGGGCCCGGCCCGGCGACGACCGGGGCGGTAGTGGTGGTGCCCGGGACCGCCGCCAACGGCACCGTGGTGTAGTCCAGGGCGACGGTCGTGCTGGTGGACAGGCTCGAGCTGGTGGCGGGCGGGACGAGGGGTTCGAACTCGTTGCCCGAGAGGCACGCCGTGCCCGCCACCAGGGCAGCCACGGCGAGGAGGTTCGTCGGCGACCGACGGCGGCGCATCAGGGGACCAGCGGCAGGGTCTCCACCCGAGCCGGAGCCTCGCCGCCGTCCCACCGCAGGACCGCCTCGACCGGGGGATCGACGTCTCGGCGGACGTAGGCGAGCGCCACCGGGGCCCGGCGGACCAGCGACTCCCCGACGCTGGTGAGCGTGCCCGCCTCCTTGCCGTCGACCACCACGGCGGCGCCGGCCGGCGGCAGCACGTTGGTACCGACCACCACGCCTCGCAGCTGGCGGGGCACCTTGGACCCCCGGGAGTCGATGCGGGCCACCAGCTCCTGGCCGGTGTAACAACCCTTGGTGAAGCTGACCGTGCGCTCGACGATGCCGGCGGTGGCGGGGATGGTGGAGGCGTCGAGCTCGGCGCCCATGCGGGGCACGCCGGCCTCGATGCGCAGCGCCTCGTAGGCCTCGGAGGCGACCACGGGCACGCCCTCGGGCACCTCGGGCCGGGGGCCGAGCA
This sequence comes from Acidimicrobiales bacterium, assembly GCA_035942035.1. Classification (GTDB taxonomy): domain Bacteria; phylum Actinomycetota; class Acidimicrobiia; order Acidimicrobiales; family CADCSY01; genus JAHWJR01. Next base: position 37,496 of record DASZDK010000090.1, on the reverse strand, counting down.
GATCGAAGCCGGGAACCCCGGGCGTCTCCGGAGGCACCCGCAGGGTGCCCGGCGGGGGCTCGGCGAGCTCGGCGCTGGCGGGGCCACGGACGGCCACGCACCGCCAGTCGATCAGCTGCAGCTCGCAACGGGTCCGCAGCATGAACCGCTCGAGGCGCTCGAGCACCGCCTCGCCCCAGCCGGCGTCGGTGTCGAGGACGATGTCGTCCTCGACCACCCGGGTGAGTCGCAGGAGGGCCTCCATCTTGCCCTGAGGCTGGAGGAGCAAGGAGAAGGCGGAGCTGCCCACGTCGACGGCGGCCACGTCCTGGCTGAGCTGTCCCTGGAGGAAGGAGACGGTGTCGGGGCCGACAGCGCGCACGAAGTCACGGGGCAGCTCGAACGCGCCCACCCCCTCCCGCAGGGCCACGGCGTCGGGGCTGGCCACCATCACGCTCCTCCTTCGGTGTCGAAACGGCGGCGGGCCGCCCGCATGCGCCGCGCCGCCGGCACCGCCGCCAGCAGGGCGGCGGCCTTGTTACGGCACTCCTCGTCCTCGGCCTCGGGGTCGCTGTCGGCCACGATGCCGGCGCCGGCCTGCACCGAGCCCATCCCTTCGGCCACCACCATGGTGCGGATGGCGATGGCGGTGTCGAGGTTGCCGGAGAAGTCGAGGTAGCCGACCACACCGGCGTAGGGCCCACGCTTCACCGGCTCGAGCTCGTCGATGATCTCCATGGCCCGGACCTTGGGGGCGCCCGAGACGGTGCCGGCCGGAAGGGTGGCCCGCAGCACGTCGACCGGGCCCAGCCCGGCCCGCAGGCGACCCGACACCTGCGAGGTCAGGTGCATGACGTGGCTGTAGCGCTCGAGGGTCATGAGCTCGTCGACCTCGACCGTCCCGCACTCGGCCACGCGACCCACGTCGTTGCGCGCCAGGTCGACGAGCATGACGTGCTCGGCCACCTCCTTGGGGTGCTCCCGCAGCTCGGCGGCCAGGCGCCGGTCGTCGCTGTCGCTCTCCCCTCGCCGGCGGGTGCCGGCGATCGGGCGGGAGACGACCCGCCCGTCGAGCAGCTGGACCATGGGCTCGGGTGAGGCACCGACCACGGTGACGTGAGGGTGGCGGAGGAAGTACATGTAGGGGCTGGGGTTGACCTGGCGCAGCACCCGGTAGACGTCGAAGGGATCAGCGTCGAGCTCGACGTCGAAGCGCTGGGAGAGCACCACCTGAAACACGTCGCCGTCGACGATGTGCTCCTTGGCCACCTCCACCGCCTTGCAGTAGGCGGCGCCGCCCATGGTGGAGCGCACGGGGGGGAGGGGATCGCCCGGGTCCGGCGGGTCGAACACCGGCTCGTCGGCGGGACGGGCGCCGTTGGCGGCGAGCTCGTCCAGCCGGCGCACGGCGGCGTCGTAGGCGTCGTCCAGGTCGTCCCGACCGGCGCCCGGGGCCACGAAGACGTTGTCGATCAGCGTCACCCGCTGGCGCCAGTGGTCGAAGACCGCCAGCTGGCCGATCACGCTCAGGACGGCGTCGGGCAGCTCCAGGTCGTCGGGCGGGACGTCGGGCAGGCGCTCGACCTCGCGCACGACGTCGTAGCCGAGGTAGCCGACGATGCCACCGTGCAGGGGCGGCAGCTCCGGTAGCGACGGCGAGCGGTAGGCGTCGAGGAGGGCCTCCACCGCGGCCAGCACGCCGGCGTCGAGCGGCACCGACGCCGGCAGCCGCCCCTCGACCTCCAGGCGGCCCGAGCGCGACACCAGCGTGGCCTGCGGCCGCCTGCCGACGAAGGAGAAGCGACTCCAGCGCAGGCCGTGCTCCACCGACTCCAGGAGGAAGCCGGGACCGTCGCCCACGATCCGGGAGAAGGCGGCCACCGGGGTGATCAGGTCCCCCAGGACGTCGCGCCACACCGGGACCACGGCGTGGTCGCGGGCCAGCGACCGGAACTCGTCCCTGCTCGGGCGCAGCATGGGACCGGGGCGGGTCAGCCCGACCCGAAGCGACGGAAGAAGCAGGTGCGCTCGCCGGTGTGGCAGGCCCCTTTGCCCTCCTGCTCCACGACGAACAGCAGCGTGTCGCCGTCGCAGTCGTAGTAGACCTCGCGCACCCACTGCCGGTCTCCGGAGGTGTCGCCCTTGGCCCACTCCTCCTGGCGGGAGCGGCTCCAGAACACGGTGCGCCCGCTGTCCAGGCTGCGACGCAACGTTGCGGCGTTCATGTAGGCCAGCATGAGCACCCGGCCGCTGCTCTGCTCCTGGACGATGGCCGGCACCAGGCCGTCGGCGTCGTAGCGGACGGCGGCGAGGTCGGCCTCGTCGGCGGTGATGGGCGTGGCCGCAGGCACGGCGCCATGCTACGGCAGGTTTCGCCCTCGTTCGCCCGCTGCGCTCGCTCCACTCGAGCGAGTTTGATCGTGCTCCGGGCGCCGGCGGAGCCGGCACCCTCCGCGCTGTCGTTCCTGGCCGCCATTCAGAGGGCGCCGCCTCCGGCGGCGAGGGTGGCCAGCGGCATTGCGCCGGCAAATTATCGCCGGGGGTAACGCTGCGCAGCCGCCAGGCGGAGCAGCCTCGGACGCTGGTGCGGCTCCGTGCCAACGGGCGCCAGCGGATTATCGCTGGCGCTAAAGGTAGAGCCCGGTGCTGCCCTCTTCGAGGCGGGGCGAGGCCACGGCGTGCATGTCCCGCTCCCGCAGGATCAGGTAGTCGTCGCCCCTCACCTCGACCTCGAAGCGGTCCTCGGGGTTGAACAGCACCTGGTCGCCGGGCTCGAGGTTGCGCACCGACGGGCCCACGGCCACCACCTCGGCCCAGGCCAGGCGCTTGCCCACCTCGGCGGTGGCGGGGATGAGGATGCCCGAGCGGGACCGGCGCTCCCCCTCGGCTTGAGGGATCTGCACCAGCACCCGGTCGTTGAGCATCTTGATGGGCTGCTTGTCGGTCCCGGGCACGCCACCGACGGTACCGGCCGGACCGGTCTCAGCCGACGGTGACCGTCTCCTCCACGGGGGGGACCGGCGGGTCGGAGGGCACCGTGGCGGTCAGCCGGTACGAGCCGGGCTCGACGTCGAGCTCGTCCTCGGCCAGCTCGAAGGTCTCGGAGGCGCCGGCGCCGACGGGTTGCTCGACGAGGGCGGCGGTGAAGCTGCGGTCCGCGCTCCAGCGGTAGGCCTCGCTGCCGTCGTCGGTGGTGAGGACCACGTCGCCCTGCTGGCCGCTGCGGAACTGGAGCGTCACCGGGGCTCCGTCGTTGGTGACGGTGAGGGACCAGGTGACGGGCTCGCCGGCGACCAGGGCCTCACCCCACGACACCGCCAGCGACAGCTCGGTCCGGGCGGCACCGTCGCCGGCGTCGTCTGCACCCGGGGTCGGACCGTCCCCACAGGCGGTCGCCACGGCGACGGCTGCGATCACAGCGGCGAGGCGGAGCCTCAGCACGTCGGGCGCACCGTCACCCCGGCGGCGGCCAGGGCCTGCTTGGCGTCGGCCACGGTGTGCTCACCGAAGTGGAAGATCGACGCCGCCAGCACGGCGTCGGCCCGACCCTCGACCACGCCCTCGACCAAGTGCTGGAGGTTCCCCACGCCGCCGCTGGCCACCACCGGCACCCCGCAGGTCTCGGCCACGGTGCGGGTCAGCTCCAGGTCGAAGCCGTTGCGGGTGCCGTCACGGTCCATGGAGTTGAGCACCACCTCCCCCGCGCCCAGCGCCTCCACCTCCGCCGCCCACGACACGGCGTCGAGCCCCGTGGGCTTGCGGCCCCCGTGGGTGTAGACCTCGAAACCGCCCGGCGCCCGGCGTACGTCGATGCCCACCACCACGCACTGGGAGCCGAACTCGGCAGCCAGCTCGGAGACCAGCTCGGGGCGAGCCACCGCCGCGCTGTTGACGCTCACCTTGTCGGCGCCCACGCGCAGCAGCCGGCGGGCGTCGTCGACGCTGCGCACGCCACCGCCCACGGCGAGAGGGATGAACACCTCCTCGGCGGTGCGGGTGACCACGTCGACCATGGTCTCCCGGTTCCCGGACGAGGCGGTGATGTCGTAGAACACGATCTCGTCGGCCCCCTGCTCGTCGTAGCGGCGGGCGAGCTCGACCGGGTCGCCGGCGTCGCGCAGCCCGAGGAAGTTGACCCCCTTGACCACCCGGCCGGCGTCGACGTCGAGGCAAGGGATCACCCGGGCACTGCGCACGACCGGGACCCTACCGGCGGCCAAGGCTCCGGAGTCCGCCAGGCGGAGCAGCAGGCGCCGCCGGTGCAGCTCCGTGCAACGGGCGCCGGCGGATTATCGCCGGCGAATGAACAGAGCCACCGCTAGACCAGATCGACCAGTTCGAGCAGCTCGTCGCGCCAGTGGTCGAGGGTGCCGTCGGGCATGAGCAGCACCTTCTGCGGGGCCAGCTCCCGCACGAACTCGGGGTCGTGGCTGACCAGGACCATGGCCCCGCCCCAGCCGGCCAGGGCGGCGGCCACGGCACTGCGGGACGGGGGGTCGAGGTTGTTGGTGGGCTCGTCGAGCAGGAGAAGGTTGTGGCGGCCGGCGGTGAGCTGGGCGAGGGCCAGCTTGGTCTTCTCGCCACCGGAGAGCGTGCCGGCGTCCTGGAACGCCATCTCCCCGGCGAGGCCGAACATGCCCAGCAGCGCCCGCACCTCGCCGACGGGCAGGTCGGCCTGCTCCTGGACGTGGGTGAGCAGGTCGCGCCCGGCCACGATGCCCTCGTGCTCCTGGGCGTAGTAGCCGGCCGACACCGAGTGGCCCAGGTGCATGGTCCCGGCGTCGGGGGTCGTCTGCCCGGCCAGGAGCCGGAGCAAGGTGGTCTTGCCCGCCCCGTTGAGGCCGAGCACCAGCAACCGCTCTCCCCGGCCCAGGTCGAAGGACACCTCGTCGAACACCGGCGGCCCGCCGTAGCCCTTCGCCAGTCCCTCCACGTCCAGCACCACCCGCCCGGCCCGAGGCGGCTCCGGCAGGCGCACGGCCATGCTCCGCTCCCGCTTGGGCCCCTCGACCGCCGAGTCCCGCAGGCGCGACACCCGGCGGTCGATCGACTTGGCGGTGCGGGCCCGCCGCTCGGTCTGGCCCCGCATGGAGTCGGCCATGCTCGACAGCCGGCGGATCTCCCCCGCCTGGGCGGCGGCCAGCTTGACCTGGCGGGCCTCGTCGGCCTCGCGGGCCCGGCGGTACCGCGAGTACGTGCCCCTGTACTCCACGATGCGGCCCTCGTCGAGGTGCAGGACCCTCGTGATGGCCTCGTCGAGCAGCTTCAGGTCGTGGCTGACCACCAGCAGCGCTCCCCGGTACGACCGCAGGAAGCCCATCAGCCACACCTTGGCGTCGGTGTCGAGGTGGTTGGTCGGCTCGTCGAGCAGCAGCAGGTCGCTGCCGGCGAAGAGGATGCGGGCCAGCTCGACCCGCCGGCGCTCGCCTCCGGAGAGCACGGCGAGGGGCAGGTCCAGGCGGTCGTCAGGCAGGCCCAGGCCGGCGGCGATGCGGCGGACCTCGGAATCGGCGGCGTAGCCGCCGGCCAGCTCGAAGGCTTCGACGGCCGAGGCGTGGCGGGCCACGTTGCGCTCGGAGGGATCCTCCTCGAGGCTCAGCCGGCGCTTCTCGACCCTCGTGGTCAGCTCGTCGAGACCGCGGCCCGACAGCACGTGGTCGAGCGCGGTCGTCGTGGCTCCCCTGGACGCCGCCGTCGTGCGAGGGTCCTGCGACAGGTAGCCCAGGTCGCCCCGGCGGGCCACCTCGCCGCCGGCGGGAGGGGCGTGGCCGGCCAGGACGGCGAGCATGCTGGTCTTGCCCGCTCCGTTGCGCCCGACCAGGCCGACCTTGTCGCCGGGGTGCACGGTGAACGACGCCTCGACCAACGTGAGGCGCCCACCCACCTCGACGGAGAGGTTCCGGACCTGGAGCACCGTCCAAGGGTGCCACCGAACCGGGGATTCGCGTGCCTCGTACCCGTGTGGCACTCCCGCTCGCTGTCCCATGGCCCTCGCCCGCAAGGGACGTGGACGGTCAGTGGCGCAGGGCGGAGAGCGCCTCCTCGACGGTGAACGCGCCCTCGTAGAGGGCCCGGCCCACGATGGCGCCGGCCAGCCGGCGCCCCCCGACGTCGACGGCGGCCAGGGCACGCAGGTCCTCGAGCGTGCCCACGCCGCCGCTGGCCACCACGTCGACCGAGGTGATGGCCACCACCTCGGCCAACCCGTCGACGTCGGGCCCCGACAGGGTGCCGTCCCGCCCGATCTCGGTGACCACCAGCGCGGCCACGCCGGCGTCCTCGAACCGGCGCACGGCGTCGAGCAGCGGCACCCCGGCGCCCTCGGCCCAGCCCCGCACCGCCACCTCGCCGGCGCGGGCGTCGAGGCCCACGGCCACGGCCCCGGGGTGGCGGGCGGCCAGCCGGCGCACCAGGTCCGGCTGCTCCATGGCGGCGGTGCCGAGCACCACGCGGGCCACCCCGGCCGACAACAGCGCGTCGGCAGCCTCCTCGTGGCGCACGCCCCCGCCGGCCTGGACCCGGGCGCTCACCGCCGCCGCCACCGCGGCGATGCGGTCGCGGTTCCCGGCCTCACCGGTGCGGGCGGCGTCGAGGTCGACCATGTGGACCCAGCCGGCGCCGGCCGCCTCGAACCCCCGGGCCACGGCGAGGGGGTCGTCGCCGTAGATGGTCTCGGCGTCGAAGTTCCCCTGGCGCAGGCGCACGCAGTGCCCGCCGCGCAGGTCGATGGCCGGGTACAGCTCCACGGCGGCGGCTGGGGGTCCCGGCTCAGGGGGCGAGCGAGGCCACGAAGTTTCGCAGCATGGCCAGGCCGGCGGCCGCCGACTTCTCGGGGTGGAACTGGGTGGCCCACAGCCGGTCGCGCTCCACCGCCGCCGCCACCGAGCCGCCGTAGTCGCAGGTCGCCACCACGTGGTCGCCGGCCTCGGCAGCGAAGGAGTGCACGAAGTAGGCCCACACGGGGCGGCTGAGACCGGCGACCAGCGCCGGCTCCCCCACCAGGTCGAGCCGGTTCCACTGCATCTGGGGCCGCTTCACGCCGTCGGGAAGCCGGCGGACGGTGCCGGGGAGCACGCCGAGGCCGGGCACCCCCGGGCTCTCCTCGGAGCCGTCGTACAGCAGTTGCATCCCCACGCAGATGGCGAGGAAGGGAACCCCGCCGGCCACGGCGTCGAGCGCCACCCGGTCGAGCCGGGCTTGGCGTAGCGCCTGCATGCACCGGCCAAAGGCCCCGACGCCCGGCAGCACCACGCCGGCGGCGTCGGCCACCACCGCCGGGTCGGCGGTCAGGCGGGCGTCGGCGCCCACCCGCACCAGTGCCTTCTGGGCCGAGCGGAGGTTGCCGATGCCGTAGTCGAGCACCGCCACCAGGGGCCGGTCGTCACTCACAGCCTCCCCTTGGTGGACGGGATCCCGCTGCCCTCGACCCGCACGGCGTCGCGCAGCGCCCGGGCCACCCCCTTGGCGGTGGCCTCGAGGATGTGGTGGGTGTTGCGCCCCGCCCGCAGCGAGACGTGCAGGGTGATGCCCGCCGAGGTGGCGAACGACTGCCAGAAGTGCTCGCCCAGCTGGGGGTCGAAGGGCGGGGTGCCGAGGTGCAGGACCTCACCCATCTCCACGTCGTAGACCACGAACGAGCGTCCGGATAGGTCGAGGGCCACCTCGACCAGGGTCTCGTCGAGCGGGTACAGGCCGCTGGCGAAGCGGCGGACGCCGGCCTTGTCGCCCAGCGCCTCGGCGAAGGCCTCGCCCAGGGTGATGGCAGTGTCCTCGACGGTGTGGTGCCCGTCGACCTCGAGGTCGCCGTCGGCCCGCAGCCTCAGGTCGAAGCCCCCGTGACGGGCCAGCTGGGCCAGCAGGTGGTCGAAGAACGGCAACCCGGTGCTGACGTCGCCGGTGCCCTGGCCGTCGATCTCCAGCGCCACCTCGATGGACGTCTCCGCCGTGGTGCGGGTGCGCTTCGCCCGGCGGCTCACGCCTCCAGCACCTCGGTGAGGGCGGTGAGGAAGGCGTCGTCCTCGTCGGGGGTGCCGACGGTGACCCGCAGGCATCCGTCGAGGCCGGGCCACGACGAGCAGTCGCGCACCAGCACGCCTCGCTCGAGCAGCCCCTGCCACACCGCCTTCCCGTCAGCCACAAGCGGGCGGAACAGCACGAAGTTGGCGGCCGAGGGCCACTGGTGCACCGCCAGCGCCTCCAGGCCGGCGACCAGGCGCCGGCGCTCGGCCACGGTGGCGCCCACCCGGGCCTGCATCTCCGCCTCGAAGCGCAGGGCCAGCCGGCCGGCGGCCTGGGTGACGGCGTCGAGGTGGTAGGGCAGCGCCACCCGCTCCAGCTCGGCCACGACCTCGGCCGGCGCCACCACGTAGCCCAGGCGGGCGGCGGCCATCGACCAGGTCTTGGAGTAGGTCCGGGTGACCACCACCGGCCGCCCCGGGCCGACCAGCTCGAGCGCCGACCAGTCGGCGAAGTCGCCGTAGGCCTCGTCGACCACCACCAGGCCGGGCGCCAGGTCGGCCACCTCGGCGACCGCCTCGGGAGCATCGATCATCCCCGTGGGGTTGTTGGGCGAGCACAGGAAGGTGAGCGCCGGCTCGGCGCCGGCGACCACCCGCCGGACCTCGTCGAGGTCGAGGGCCAGGTCGTCCCCCCGGCCGCCGGCGGCCACCGCCGTCCCGGTGAGCGTGGCGATGTGGCTGTGCAGCCGGTAGGTCGGCTCGAACACCGCGGCGGTCCGGCCGGGCCCGCCATAGGCCAGGCACAGCGACTGGATGACCTCATTGGAGCCGTTGGCGGCGAAGACGCAGGCCGGGTCGACGCCGTGGCGCTCGGCGATGGCCATTCGCAGCCGGGTCGCCTGGCGGTCGGGGTAGCGCTGCCACTCGATGCGCGAGATCTCGTCGGCCAGCGCCTGGCGCCAGGCCGCCGGCGGCGGCTCGGGCGACTCGTTGGTGTTGAGCCGGACGGCGACGTCGACCTGCGGCGAGTGGTACCCCTCGAGGCCGGCCAGGCCGGCCCGGGGCGGGAGCCGTTCCGGCACGGTGCCCGTCCCCACCCTCATCGCCCGGCCGGCGATGCCGCGCCGGCGCCGGCCTGCTGGCGCAGACGGACCGACTGGGCGTGGGCAGCCAGGCCCTCGGCCTCGGCCAGGGTGGCGACGTGGGGAGCAGCCTTCTCCAGGCCGGCCCGGTCGAGCGACACCACGTGCACGTGCTTGACGAAGTCGTCCACCCGCAGGGCGCTGGAGAACCGGGCCGAGCCGTAGGTGGGCAGCACGTGGCTGGGGCCGGCCAGGTAGTCGCCCACCGACGCCGGCGCCCACGGGCCGCAGAACACGGCGCCGGCGTTGCGCACCAGCGGGAGGAGGGACTCCGGGTCGGCGGTCATGAGCTCGAGGTGCTCGGGAGCGATGACGTTGGCCACGGCCATGGCCTGCTCGGGACCGTCGCACAGCACGGCGTAGCCGCCCTCGGCCAGCGTGGACTCGATGTGGGTCCGGCGGGGTGAGGCAGCGACCAGCTCGGCCACCGACGCGGTGACCGCCCGGGCCACGTCCTCGTCCCACGTGACCAGCCAGGCCAGGCCGTCGGGCCCGTGCTCGGCCTGGACGACCACGTCGACCGCCGCCCACTCGGCCACGGTGCTGGCGTCGGCCACCACCACCACCTCGGAGGGCCCGGCGAAGGACGAGGGCACGCCGACCTGGCCGGTGGCCGCCACCTCGCGCTTGGCCTGGGCGACGCGGGCGCTGCCCGGCCCGACGATGACGTCGACGGCGGCGATGGTCTCGGTACCGTAGGCCATGGCCCCGATGGCGTGGGCGCCGCCGATGCGGTACACCTCGTCGACCCCGGCCAGGGCGGCGGCGGCGAGGATGCCCGGGTCGACCCGGCCGTCGGCTCCGGGAGGCGAGCACAGCACCAGCTGGCGCACGCCGGCCACCCGGGCCGGGACCGCGGTCATCAGCACGGTGGAGATGAGCGGGGCCAGGGCGCTGGGCACGTAGAGCCCGACCCGGTCGACGGGTCGGCGCAGGTCGGCCACGGTGATGCCGTCGCGCCGGTGGACGACCTGGTCGCTCACCGTGGCCTGGTGGTAGGCGAGGATGTTGGCGTACGCAACCTCCAGGGCCTCCCGGAGCGCCGCCGGGATGGCGTCCCGGGCGGCCCGCAGCTCGTCGTTCGGAACGGCCAGCTGGTCGACGACCACGCCGTCGAAGCGCTCGCTCATCTCCCGCAGGGCGGCGTCGCCGCCCTCGCGCACCCTCGCCAGCAGGGCCTGGACCTCGGCCACGGGCGGCTCCTTGGCGGCGGCGGGGCGCGGCAGGCGGGCCCGGAGATCGCCGTCGAAGCCGCGTACGTCGAGCTGGTGGAGCACGGAGCGGGAGCCTACCGGCCGCCTCGTGTCACCCCCGAGCCGGTTTCGGGTACACCTGGCGCCATGAGCGGCGGTCCCACCACCAGCGCCGGCTCCCAGCTGTCGTCGGTGGCCACCGCCCTCGCCGAGCTGACGGCCCGGGTCACCGAGATCGCCGAGGCCCTCGCCGGCGCCGATCGCGACGACCTGGCGGGCGAGCTGTTCGAGGCCGAGCGCTCGCTGCTGGCGGCCGGCCGGCGCCTGGAGCGAGTGGTCGACGACGCGTCATAGGACGCGCCGGCGCCGCCCGGTCGCCGGCGTAGGCGGCTTGGCCGGGCGGAGCGGAGATGAGCGCGGCACCACGTCTTGCCTGTGCTGCTCCGCCTGGCGGACTCCGCGCGTTCGACCTGGGACAGCGATGGCGGCGCCCCGCAGGACGCCGCCATCGGGAGCAGCCGGTGGCGGGTACCGGCCAGCTCCGCAGACACCAGGTCCTTGACCCGGTCCCTGTCCCTGAAATGGTTGTCGGCGCGCCGAGGCCAAGACTTGAGCGCGAATGGGCGGAAATCTCAGAACGTGAACGCCGACGGGCAGAAGTCGGCCAGGAGGCACTGGTCGCAGCGGGGCCGGCGGGCGACGCACACCGCCCTGCCATGGAGGATGAGGCGCAGGCTCAGCGCGCCCCGCTCCCGGGCCGCCACCATGGCGCTCAGGTCGTGCTCCACCTTGTCGGGGTCGACGTCGTCGGTCAGGCCCAGGCGGCGGGCGAGCCGGCCCACGTGGGTGTCGACGGCCAGGCCGGGCAGGCCCGCACCCACACTGCGGATGACGTTGGCCGTCTTGCGCCCGACGCCGGGCAAGGCGGTCAGCTCCGCCATGGACAAGGGCACCTCGCCGCCGTGGCGCTCGACCAGCGCCGCGGCCATGCCCAGCAGGCTCTTGGTCTTCTGCCGGAAGAACCCGGTGGGGTGGATCAGCTCCTCCACCTCGGCGGGGTCGGCGGCGGCCAGGTCGGCGGGCGTGGGATAGCGGGCGAACAGCGCCGGGGTGACCTGGTTGACCCGTTGGTCGGTCGTCTGCGCCGAGAGGATGGTGGCCATCAGGAGCTGGAACCGGTCGTCGTGGCGCAGGGCGCACAGCTCACGGGCAGTGCCGGGGTACTCGACCGACAGTCGGCGCAGCGTCTCGCGGGCCCGTCCGCCGGGACTGCGGGGTCGTCCAGCCACGAGGACCGAGGTTAGGCGGACGCGCCCCTCTAACCTCCGAGGCTTGCGGCACCTGGAGATCAAGGGACAGCTCGACGAGGGAGACGTCGCCGCCGTGCAGGAGCTGCTCGAGCTGGCCGAGCGCGCCGACGGCCACCGTCCCGTCGACGAGCACCGATGGCTGGACATGGCCTCGGGCGGACGGCAGAGCTTCGCCGGCCTCGTCGCCTGGGAACCCGGTCACGGCCACCCCGTCGGCTACACCCAGGTGAGCCGGGGTTCCCGGAGCTGGGCCCTCGACCTGGTCATCGACCCCCACCACCGCCACGACGCCCTGGCCATCGGGCCCGAGATGCTGCGCGCCGCCCTCGACGTCATCCGGGCCGAGGGCGGGGGCCACGTCCACCTCTGGGTGTACCGCCCCACCGACACCTCCGACGAGATCGCCTCCCAGGCCGGTCTGGCCCGCGGCCGCGACCTGCTGCAGCTGCGCCGGAGCCTGCCCGTCACCGGGACCGCCGGCGCCCCGATCGCCCTGCGGCCCTTCCGGGTGGGCGAGGACGAGCAGCAGTGGCTGGAGGTCAACAACCGGGCCTTTCGGCATCACCCCGAGCAGGGCGGTTGGGTCCTCGAGACCATCGAGGCCCACGAGCAGGAGCCCTGGTTCGACCCGGAGGGGTTCCTGTTGCACGAACAGGACGGGCGGCTGGCCGGGTTCTGCTGGACCAAGGTCCACGGCGACCACGAGCCCCGGTTGGGAGAGGTCTACGTCGTCGCCGTCGACCCCGACTTCCAGGGGCAGGGGCTGGGCCGGGACCTGGTCCTCGCCGGCCTCGAGTGGCTCCACCGGGAGCGGGGCCTGGGCCACGGCATGCTCTACGTCGACGCCGTCAACCACCGCGCCGTCGCCCTCTACGAGGGCCTGGGCTTCGTCGTCGACCACGTCGACCGCGCCTACGTGGGGGACGTGGACCCCCGAGACGCCCGGGCCTAGATCCCGTTCACTCCCACGGCCGAGCCGATGGCGTAGGTGAGGGCCGCCGGCACCAGGGTGAACAGCACCTGGCGGGCGACGGTGCGGGGCAGGGGGCGGTCGGTGAAGCGGCTGATGGCGGCGCCCACGGCCACGGCGGCCACGACGGCGGCGATGAGGGAGGCGACCAGCGCCGGCGTCCCCGACGTCAAGAACCACGGCACCAGCGGCACCAGCGCTCCCAGGGAGAAGGCGGCGAACGAGGAGGTGGCGGCGGCGGTGGGCGAGCCCAGCTGTTCCGGGTCGAGACCCAGTTCCTCCCGGGCATGGGTCTCCAACGCCACGTCGGGGTCGCTCATGACGACCTCGGCCACCTCACGGGCCTGCTGCGGGTCCATGCCCCGCAACTCGTAGAGCGTCACCAGCTCGGCGGTCTCCTGTTCGGGATTGCGCCGGAGCTCGCGTCGCTCGAGCTCGAGCTCCCGCTCCAGCAGCTCGGACTGCACCTTCATGGAGTTGTACTCGCCGGCGGCCATGGAGATGGCCCCGGCCACCAGGCCAGCCAGCCCGGCCACGCGCACCACCGCCGGCGCTGGCCCGGCGCCGGCCACGCCGAGGATCAGGCCGAGGTTGGACACCAGCCCGTCGCTCATGCCGAACACCGCAGCCCGTGCCGCGCCGCCCTGGACGTCGCGATGGTGGTGCTCGTCGAGGGCCGCCGGCGGCGCAGGGTGGGTCCGCTCCGGCGGGTCCTCGGGGCCCAGGCGGGACTCGGCCATGGCGCCCACGCTACTGCCGGCCGGCCCCGTGCCCGGGGACGCCGTCGCCGCCCGCTCGGGCTCCTAGCCTGATCCCATGGCCACCCGCTACGACGCCGGCGTCGACCACCTCGCCGCTCTCCTGGCCGATGAGCCGTCCTACCGGGTACGCCAGGCCTGGGACGGCCTGTACCGCCGGCTGCTCGACCCCGCCGACATGACCGACCTCCCTCGCCGCCTGCGCCAAGAGCTGGACGAACGTCTCCCGCTGGCGCTGACCACCGCCGTCGAGTCGGTGAGCGACGGTGGCGACACCGTGAAGTGGCTGTGGAACCTCGACGACGGGGCCTCGATCGAGACCGTGCTGATGCACGCTCCCGGACGTTCGACGGTGTGCGTGTCGTCGCAGGCGGGCTGCGCCATGGGCTGTGGCTTCTGCGCCACCGGGCAGGCAGGTTTCGGGCGCAACCTGGCGACCGGCGAGATCGTGGAGCAGGTGGTGCGGGCAGCCCGACGCGCCCGTCCCCGCCGGCTGTCCAACGTGGTGTTCATGGGGATGGGCGAGCCGCTGGCCAACTACGACCGGGTGTGGGCGGCCGTGCACCGGCTGCACGACGACCTCGGCCTGTCCGCCCGGCACCTGACCATCTCCACCGTGGGGATCATCCCCGGGATCGACCGGCTGGCTGGTGAGGACCTGCCGGTGAACCTGGCGGTGTCGCTCCATGCCGCCAACGACGACCTGCGCAACGAGCTCGTCCCCGTCAACCGGCGTTACCCCCTGGAGGCGCTGGTGGCAGCCTGCCGGCGCTACCTGGCGGCCACCGGCCGGCGCCTGTCGTTCGAGTGGGCGCTGATCGACGCCACCAACGACCGGCCGTCCGATGCCGCCGAGCTGGCGGCGCTGGCCCGTCCGCTGCGGGCCCACGTCAACCTCATCCCCCTCAACCCCACGCCCGGCTACGCCACCCCGGGAACACCGCCGGCCGGCGTCCGGGCCTTCCGTGACCGCCTCCGCGACCTGGGCGTCAACGTCACCGTGCGCCAGAACCGGGGCACGGCCATCGACGCCGCCTGCGGGCAGCTCCGCGCCACCCAGTCCCGCCCCGCTCAGCGGGCGCGCACGGTGAGGGTCTCCCCCACCCGGACGGAGTCGACCAGCACCTCACCGGCGCCGACCACCCCGCCTGGCCACACCACCGAGCGCACCAACGTGCCCTCGACCACCGCCCCCGGCCCCACCACCGGCTGGCCGCCGGACACCGCCAGGTTGGCGTCGAGATAGTCGGCGGGCGTCCCGCAGTCGACGAACGCCACGTCGTGGGCGATGACCTCCAGGCGGCCCTCCGCCTGGTGGTGCCGCCAGCACACCTCGTAGAGCCCCGAGGGCTCGACTGGCAGTGACTGCACCACCGACCACGGCACCACCGAGCCCAGCACCCGGCTGGCCGGCCGCAGTTCCCCACCGTGCCGGCCGGCGACCAGGACCCGCACCCGATGCCCGTCCCAGCCCTCGACCATGGCGCCGAGGTCGGCGCGGTGCCAGGCGTCGGCGTTGACGACCAGCACCGGACGCCCGTCGAGCCAGCCGCGCAGGTTGGCCACCGCCCCGGCCGTGCCCAGGGCGACCGGCTCCTCCACCGAGAGGTGGACCCGACCGGCGAGATGGGCCTCGAGCTGGTCACGACCGTGGTGGACGTTCACCGCCACCGCGTCAGCGCCGGTGCCGACCACGGGCGCCACCCGGCCGATGGCCAGGTCGACCAGGGGGACGTTGCCCACCGGGCACAGCGCCTTGGGGCGGATGTCGGTCAGTGGGCGCAGCCGGCGGCCGGCACCGGCGGCCAGGACGAGGGCTGCCAGACTGTCAGCCATGGAGACCCGCCGCTGGACGAACCCGTCCCAACCCCAGACGCTGCAGATCGCCGTGTTCCTCCTCTACGCCAACGCGGTGTTCGGGTTGCTGTTCCAGTTCCCCTTCCTGGTGTTCGGCGTGCTCCTCGGCCTGGTCGTCGTGGTCGCCTACGCCGCCGGAGGGTTCGGAGTCGCCAACGACCAGAACTGGGGCTACGTCGTCGCCGTCGCCGTGGCCGCCATCGTGCTGGCCGGGTCCCTCGTCCGCTTGGGGCTCAACGTGGCCAACGGCATCAACCTCATGTTCGACGTCGCCCTGCTGGCCCTGCTGCTGCACCCCCAGAGCCGCGACTACCAACGCATCTGGTTCAGCTGAGCGCCCCGGGAGCGTTCCCCCACTGCTGAGCGTCATCGCTCGTACGGGGGCGCCAGAGGCTCGTCGTGGCGGGCCGCCGCCTCCACCTCCTCCGGAAGCGGCCACGGGTTGGGCAGGCACCCGTTCAGCTCCGTGCTCTGCTGGGCCATGACGGGCGCCGGCTGTCCCGGTGCCGGGCACTGGGGGTCGGGGGGGTGGTGCTGTCCCAGCAGGTGCCCCACCTCATGGTTCACCAGCATCCGCCGGTAGTCGGCGACATCCCCCGTCCACCGGTCGGTCGCCGTGCGCCAGCGGTCGGCGTTCATGGCCACCACCGGCCCGTTCTGGCACGAGAACCGGCCACCGGTGCGGTAGGGAAGGCACAGGACATCGACCTCCTCGCCCTCGGCCAGCACGATCACGTACTCCGCCCCCGGGTCCTCCACCAACCGGAAGCCGGCACCCTCCCAGCCGCGGGCGTCACCGAGGGTGTGGCGGACCACCTCGGTGAACCCGGCGGTGGCAGGGTCGTCGGTGCGCCGCTCGATGCGGTAGTGGACCTCGACCACAGGAGTGGTGGACGGGGTCGACGCCCTCGGCACGGAGCGGCTCAGGCTGGGGTCCGGGCCCGCACCACAACCGGCCGGGACGAGGAGGCACACCACGGCCATCGGCACCCAACCCCGCCGTCCCACCACGCCAGTGTGCCGTCACCAGACAGACTCGGACATGGCTGAGCTGGTGGGTGACGCCATCGAGGTGGTCATCGTGGTCGCCGTGGGCGGGTTGCTGGCGGCGGTGATCGGGCGCCTGCGCCGAGGCCAGGTGCGGGTCTACCGCTGCGCCCACTGCCGGCGCCCGACGTCGCGTGCCTATCCCCGGTGCCGGCACTGCGACCTCGAACAGCCCGACGCCGTCTGACCACCGGTCGCCGGACGCCGGCCACGGTTCTCCCAGGTGGTTGAGGGGTACAGCGGCGCGCACCCCCCCGAAGCAACGAAGGAGAAAAGCGCCGTGGAGAACCCACTCGTCGCCGTTGACCTGGGGCAAGGCGTGGAGGACGCGTTCCGCAGCGTCACCGTCTTCGTTCCCAAGCTGCTCGGCTTCCTCGCCATCCTGGTCATCGGCTACTTCGTGGCCAAGGTCATCGGTCGGGTCGCCAACGCCGCCCTCGAGCGGGTCGGCTTCGACCGGGCCGTGGAACGCGGCGGGATCAAGAAGGCACTGTCACGCTCCGACTACGACGCCAGCGACATCCTGGGCAAGGTCATCTTCTACGCGCTGTTCCTGCTCGTGCTCCAGCTGGCCTTCGGCGTGTTCGGGCCCAATCCCGTGAGTCAGCTGCTCAACGGCGTCATCGCCTACCTGCCCAAGGTCATCGCCGCCATCATCATCATCGTGGTGGCCGCCGCCATCGCCGCCGCCGCCAAGGGCCTGATCGAGAACAGCCTCGGCGGGCTCAGCTACGGCCGCCCTCTCGCCGTCACGGCGTCGGCGGCCATCCTCGCCGTTGGCGTCTTCGCCGCCCTGAGCCAGCTCCAGATCGCTCCCGAGATCGTCACCGGCCTGTTCTACGCCCTGCTGGCCGTCGTCGCCGGCTCGGCCATCATCGCCATCGGTGGTGGTGGGATCCAGCCCATGCGCAGCCGTTGGGAGCAGGCCCTGAACCGGATCGAGCAGGAGGCGCCGCAGGCCCGGGAGCACATGCGCTCCCAGCGCCAGGACGACCAGAGGCGCCAGCACAACGGTCACGAGCAGGCACCGACCGAGCGGCAGCCGCTGCCCGCCCAGCAGCCACCGCAGGCGCACGAGACCGACGAGGTGGAGTACCTGGAGCTGGAGGAGGCCCCCCCGCCCGCGCCCGTGCCGGCGCCCTCGCCCGCCACCGCGCCGGCCGGGCGAAGGGGCGACCGGCCCCGCCGGGCGCCGCTGCGCCCCCGCGGTGAGCGCCCGTCCGACCGCCGGTAGGACCCCCTCTGCCCCCATCTCGTGCCCGGGCCCTCACGGCCCGGGCACGATCGCGTCCGTTGCCGGAGGCGCACGCAAGGGGCCGGGAGGCATCGGCCTCCTAGAGTGAGCCGGTGGAGCTGCCCACCGGAGCGGAGAAGGTCGTGGCCGTCCGGGGCATGTTCGACGCCATCGCCCCTCGCTACGACATGGTGAACCGCATCATGACCGGGCGCCTCGACACGCGGTGGCGCCGGCGGGCGGTCGACGCGCTGGCCCTGCCGGCGGGCTCGAGGGTGCTCGACCTGGCCGCCGGCACCGGAGACTTCTGCCGCCTGCTGGCACGGGGCCGGCACCGTCCCGTCGGCGTGGACTTCTCCGCCGGCATGCTCGCCGCCGCCCGCACCGCCGCTCCCCTGGTCCAGGCCGACATCCTGCGCCTGCCGGTGGCCGACGGGTGCGCCGACGGGGCCACGTGCGGGTTCGCCCTGCGCAACCTCGTCGACCTCGACGCCTTCTTCGCCGAGTTGGCCCGCGTCGTGCGCCCCGGAGGCCGCATCGCCCTGCTGGAGGTGGCCACTCCCCCCCACCCGCTGCTGCGGTGGGGCCACGCCGTGTACTTCGGGCGGGTGGTGCCCGTGCTCGGGGGCCTGCTGTCCGACCCCGCCGCCTACCGCTACCTGCCCCGTTCCGTCGCCTACCTGCCCGAGCCACCCCGCCTGCTGGCCATGTTGGCCTCGGCCGGCTTCGCCGACGCCGAGCGGCACCTGCTGAGCGGCGGCATCAGCCAGCTGCTGCTCGCCACGCGGGACGGCGGGTGAGCGCGCCGCCCGCAGCCCCCGTCCCTGCCGGAGCACTGGTCGCCTCCACGACCCGCACTCGAGGTGACCTCGACCTGCTCGACGTGGCCGGGCCCGACGGGATGATCTTCGCCGCCGACGGGAGCGGCATGGCGGGCACCGGTCTCGCCATCCGCGTGCCGCTGCCGGTCGGCCCCGGGCGCCTGGGGGCGGCCGCCGGCGAGGTCGAACGGGCCCTGGGGGCCATCGAGCGCCGTGACGAGGTGGGCCTGCCCGGCTGCGGGCCGGTGGCCTTCGCCGCCCTGCCGTTCTCCGACGACGCCCCGGCCTCGGTGGTGATCCCCTCGCTGATCGTCGGTCGAGCGGCCGACGGGACGGCGTGGACCACCACGGTGGCGGCCGAGAACGCTCCTGCCCCCGCCGTGGCCCCTTCCCAGCCCGCCGTCGAGCCCCCCGGCCCCGGGGCCTACGAGGTGCGCGCCAGCCGCCCGGCCGAGGAGTGGTGCGAGGCCGTGGCCCAGGCGGTCGAGGCCGTTCGGCGGGGAGAGGTCGACAAGGTGGTGCTCGCCCGTGAGGTCGTGGTGGAGGCGGACGCGCCGCTGTCGGCCGGGGCCGTGCTCCGCCGCCTGGCGGCGGCCTATCCCTCGGCCATGATCTACGGGGTCGAGGGCCTGGTCGGCGCCAGCCCGGAGCTGCTGGTGTCCCGCTCCGGCGACGTGGTGCGCTCGCATCCCATGGCAGGCACGACGCTGCGCAGCGGCGACCCGGCGGTCGATGCCCGGCTGGCCGCCTCGCTGCTGTCGTCGGCCAAGGACCGGGCCGAACACCAGATCACCATCGACATGGTGCTCGACGCCGTCCTGCCGTTCTGCTCCTACGTCGACTCCGAACCGGAGCCGGGCATCGTGGCCTCGGCCAACGTCCAGCACCTGGCCAGCCTGGTCGAAGGGCGGCTGTCGTCACCGCCGGCCTCGGTCCTCGACCTGGTGGCCGCCCTGCACCCCACTCCCGCGGTGTGCGGTTGGCCGGTGGCCCCGGCCCAGGAGCTGATCCGGCGACTCGAGCGCCTGGACCGGGGGCGCTACACCGGCGCCGTCGGCTGGGTCGACGCCGCCGGCAACGGTCGCTTCGCCGTGGCCATCCGGGGAGCCGAGCTCGACGGCAACCGGGCCCGCCTCTTCGCCGGCACCGGCATCGTGGCCGACTCCGACCCGCTCACCGAGCTGGCCGAGACCCGGGCCAAGCTCCAGGCCGTGCTCTCGGCAGTGGTGCGCCCCTAGGAACGCCGGCGCTCACACCACCCGGTCGACGGCGCTGGCCACCTCGGCGTGGATCTCGTCGTGGACGGCGACGTTGGCCGGGCGCTCGGTGGTGGCCACCACCACCTGCGGGCCGCCGTCCCCCAGCGCGACCTCGAGGTCGTCGAGGTCGTCGACGGCCCGAGCGGCGACGCCGTGGGCGGCGGCCAGCTCGACGGCGTCGACCTCGTGGGGGGTACCGAACAGCAGCTCGAAGCGCTCAGTGGCCAGGGCCCGGGCCTGGGGAAGGAACGAGAAGATCCCGCCTCCCCGGTTGTCGACCACCACCACGGTGAGGTCGACGCCACGTCCGGCCAGTCCGAGCAGGGCGTTGGCGTCGTGGAGGAAAGCGACGTCGCCCACCAGGGCGGTGGCCGGCGCCGTGGTCGTCAGCGCCGCACCCACGGCGGTGGAGATCACCCCGTCGATGCCGTTGGCACCCCGGTTCGACAGGATCCGCAGCCCGGTGCGGGGGGCGGCGTACCACTCCACGTCGCGCACCGGCATCGACGACGACACGACCAGCGTGGCGCCGGCCGGGAGGGCGGCGACCAGGCGGCGGGCCACCCCGGGCTCGGTGAGCTCACGGTGGCGGGCGAGCACGTGGTCCATGGCCGCCTGCGCCGCCGCCTCGGCGGTGCTCCACGACCGGGCCCACTCCTCCGCCCGCCCCCCCGTGGCCAGAGGCCGGGCGAGGGCCGAGCACCACGCCGCGGGGTCGCCGGCGACCACGGCGGCGGCGGTGCGATCGGGGTCGAGCCACCGGCCGTACCGCTCGATCAGCACCTGGCGAGCGGCCGAGCCGGCCAGCCACTCGGCCAGGACCCTCGACGCCGGCGGCCGCCCCAGGCGCAGCACCACTTCGGGGCACCGGCCCTCGGCGAAGGACGAGTGGCGCAGCAGGGCGTCGAAGGCGGCCACGGTGGCCGGCGCGGGGACCCGGCAGGCCGAGGTGGGGTCGGCCAGCACCGGCCAGCCGGTGGCGGCGGCCAGGGCGTGCACCTCGCCGGGCCCGCCGCTGCCGGCGCCGGCGACGATCACGCCCCGCTCGCCGGCCAACAACCCGGTGATGTCGTCGAGGCCGGCGTCGTCCGGTCCCGCCACCGAGCGCACGGTCCGGTGCCACGGTCGCCCGTCCGGCCTCCCCGGTGGCAAGGGGCCGGGCTCACCCACCAACGGCTCCCGGAAGGCCAGGTCGAGGTGCACCGGCCCCGGCGGCGCCCCGGTGGCCTCGGCCACCGCCCGGGTGGCCAGCGAGCGCCACGTGGACGAGGCGGCGCCGGCCGGGTCGACGGGGCAGAACCAGCGCACCGCCCGCCCGTAGAGGTGGACCTGGTCGACGGTCTGGGGGGCGCCCACGCCGTGGAGCTCGGGCGGCCGATCGGCGGTGCAGACCACCAGGGGCACACCCGATTGCGACGCCTCCACCACCGCCGGGTGCAGCTCGACCGCCGCCGTGCCGCTGGTGGTGAGCACCACCGCGGGCACGCCGGTGGCCTTGCCGATGCCCAGGGCCAGGAAGCCGGCCGCCCGCTCGTCGTGGTGCACGTGGAGGCGAAGGCGGTCGTCGGCGGCCAGGGCCACGGCCAGGGGGGTCGAGCGGGAGCCGGGCGAGACCACGGCGTGGCGCAGCCCGGCGCGCACCCACTCGTCGACCAGGGTGGCGGCGAAGGTGGCCTGGGCGGTGGCGCTCACGTCACCGCCGTGGTGCCCGGACCCGGCAGGATACGGCCGTGCTGGGGAGCGAGCGACGGGGCCGGGGCCCCCGCATGGCGTTGGTCCACGGCTTCACCCAGACCCGGCGGTGCTGGGGCCCGGTGGCCGACGACCTGGCGGCCGACCACGAGATCGTGGCCGTCGACGCCCCCGGCCATGGCCGTTCGGCACAGGTTCGGGCCGGCCTGTGGGAGAGCGCCGAGCTCCTCGCCGGCGCCGGCGGAGAGGCGGCCTGGCTCGGCTACTCCATGGGGGGACGCCTGTGCCTGCACCTTGCCCTGGCCGCGCCCGAGCGGGTGCGGGCCCTGGTCGTGGTGGGCGCCACCGCCGGCATCGACGACCCGGCGCAACGGGCCGCCCGCCGGGCCGAAGACGAGGCCCGGGCCCGCCGGCTGGAGGCCGAGGGGGTGGAGCGGTTCCTCGAGCACTGGCTGGCCCAGCCCCTCTTCGCCGGCCTGGCCGAGGAGGTGCAGTGCCGGGAGGAGCGCCGGGAGAACACCGTCGCCGGCCTGGCCGCCAGCCTCCGCCTGGCCGGCGCCGGCGCCCAGGAGCCGCTGTGGCACCGCCTGGACGAGCTGGCCATGCCCGTGCTGGTGATCGCCGGGGAACACGACCGGCGCTTCGTCGCCCTGGGCCGGCGAATGGCCGACGCCGTCGGTGACAACGCCACCCTCGCCCTGGTCCCCGGCGCCGGCCACGCCGCCCACCTGGAGGCGCCGGCGGGCTTCCTGGCCGTCCTGCGGCCCTGGCTGGCCGCTCACGGCCTCTAGGCCCCGACCCCTCCCGTTCCCGGGTGAAAGGCAGTCAGCAATCACGCCGAGACCACCAGCCCAGCCGCCAGCAGGGCGCCGAAGACGAGCTGGAGCCGGCCGGTGCCGATCAGGGCGGGCACCAGCGCCGCCCTCGTGGCCTGATCCACCATGACCTGGCGCACCGGGGGAACGGCCAATGGGACGGCCAGCACGGCCAGGACGGCACCCGGGCGGGCCGGCACCAGCAGGGCGGTGGACACGAGGGCGCCTCCCACCAGGCCGGCGTACAGCTGTCGGGTGCGGTGCTCGCCCACCCGCACCGCCAGCGTCCGCTTGCCCGAGGCGGCGTCGGTGGGGATGTCGCGGAGGTTGTTCACCACCAGCAGGGCGGTGGCCAGCAACCCGACCGGCACGGACGCCACCAGGGCCAGCCCGCTCACCTGCTCGATCTGCACGTAGGACGATCCCACGGTGGCGACCACCCCGAAGAACACGAACACGAACGCCTCGCCCAGACCGGCGTAGCCGTAGGGTCGCGGGCCACCGGTGTAGAGGTAGCCGGCAGCGAAGCTGGCCGCTCCCACGACCAGCAGCTCCGGTCCGACCGCCACGGCCAGGGCCAGGCCGGCGGCGGCGGCCACCAGCGCTGAGGCGAGGGCCGCCCGCTTGACCTGCCCCGTGGTGGCCAGCCCCGACGCCACCAGCCGCACCGGCCCCACCCGCCGGTCGTCGGCGCCCCGCTGGCCGTCGGTGTAGTCGTTGACGTAGTTGGTGGCCACCTGGATGGCCAGGGCCACCACCAGGGCGGCGCCGGCCCGCCACCAGTGGAGGCCGCCGTCGACCGCGCCCACCGCCGTCGCCGTGCCCACCAGCACCGGGACCACGGCGGCGGGAAGCGTGCGGGGCCGGGCGCCCTGCACCCACCGCTTCACGCGAACGGCTCGGCGGCCACGGGGCCCCCGGCGGGTACCCCGGCGGGCCGCAGGCAGCTCACGGGCGGCGGGGGAACCGGGAGAAGTCGACCGGGCGCTTCTCCACGAACGCGTCGCGGCCCTCCTGGGCCTCCTCGCTCATGTAGAAGAGCAGAGTGGCGTCACCGGCCAGCTGCTGGATGCCGGCCAAGCCGTCGTCCGCCGCGTTCATCGACGCCTTCAGCAGGCGCAGGGCCAGCGGCGACAGCGCCAGCATCTGCCGGCACCAGGCCACCGTCTCCTCCTCGAGGCGCTCGAGCGGGACCACGGTGTTGACCAGCCCCATGTCGAGCGCCTGCTGGGCGTCGTACTGGCGGCACAGGAACCAGATCTCCCGGGCCTTCTTCTGCCCCACCACCCGGGCCAGCAGGCCCGACCCGTAGCCACCGTCGAACGAGCCCACCCTGGGCCCCGTCTGGCCGAAGCGGGCGTTGTCGGCGGCGATGGTGAGGTCGCACACCACGTGCAGGACGTGCCCGCCGCCGATGGCGTAGCCGGCCACCATGGCCACCACCGGCTTGGGGCAGCGACGGATCTGGATCTGCAGGTCCAGCACGTTGAGCCGGCCGATGCCCTGTTGAGCCACCTCGTCGTCGCCCAGGTAGCCGTCATCGCCCCGGGACTTCTGGTCGCCGCCCGAGCAGAAGGCGTCGGGGCCGGTGCCGGTGAGGATGACCACCCCCACCTCGGGGTCGTCCTGGGCCAGGCGGAAGGCCCGGGACAGCTCGCCCACGGTCTGCGGCCGGAAGGCGTTGCGGACCTCGGGGCGGTCGATGGTGATCTTGGCCATCCCCTCGGCCGTCTCGTACACGATGTCGCGCCACTCGCCCGAGGGGCGCCAGTCGGGAAGGGCGCAGGCCATGGTTCGGACGGTAACCCCTCGCCTCTCGCGTCAACCACTTGTCAACCCCGGAACAAGCCCACGCCAGCCGGGCGGGAGGCTCGGTACCCTCCTCGGCGGTGCCCCGACTCGTCGCCGTCGTCGCCGAGGGCCGGCCCCGCTTCGTCGAGGCCCTCCAGCGGGCATGGGACGTCGGCGACGCCGTGGCCCCGCTCGACCCCCGGCTCCCGCCGGCGGCGGCCGAGACGCTGCTGGACGCCCTGGCCCCTTCGGTGGTGGTGGGCCCCGACGGCATGGCCTCGCCCCGCCGGGGCGGGCGGCCCGTCGAGGAGGGTGACGCCCTGGTGGTGGCCACCAGCGGGACCACCGGATCGCCGAGGGGCGTGGTGCTCACCGGCCAGGCGGTACGGGCGGCGGCGTCGGCCACCAGCGCCGCCCTCACCGTCGACCCGGAGCGCGACCGGTGGCTGGCCTGCCTCCCCCTGGCCCACGTCGGCGGGCTGTCGGTGGTCACCCGGGCCCTGCTCACCGGCACGCCACTGACCGTCCTGCCCCGGGCGGACCCGGCCGCGGTCTCCGCCGAGGCCCGCAGCGGCGCCAGCCTCGTCTCCGTCGTGCCCACCTTGCTGGGTCGGATCGACGCCTCGGTGTTCCGGCGGGTGCTCCTCGGTGGGGCGGCGCCGCCGGCGGCGCGCCCGGCCAACGTGGTGGCGACCTACGGGATGACCGAGACCGGTGGCGGCGTGGTCTACGACGGCCGACCGCTGGCCGGCGTCGACGTGCGGGTGGTCGACGGGGAGCTGCACGTACGGGGCCCGATGCTGCTGCGCTGCTACCGGGACGGCACCGATCCCAAGGACACCCACGGCTGGCTGGCCACCGGTGACGGAGGCGAGGTGGGCGCCGGCGGTGAGGTCAGCGTCGCCGGCCGCCTGGCCGACGTGGTGGTGACCGGTGGGGAGAAGGTGTGGCCGGCGCCGGTCGAGGCCACCTTGGCCGGCCACGAGGGCGTGGCCGAGGTGGCCGTGGCCGGCCGGCCCGATCCGGAGTGGGGCCAGCGGGTGGTGGCCTTCGTCGTGCCCGCCCACCCCGGTGCCCCGCCCAGCCTGGAGTCCCTGCGGGCGTGGGCCAAGCAGCGCCTGCCCGCCTACGCCGCCCCCCGTGAGCTGGTGGTGGTCGAGGCCCTGCCCCGGACCGCCCTGGGCAAGGTCCGCCGGTCCGACCTGGACGCCTCCGCACGTCCCGGCACGACGCTGGGTAGCGTCGACGGGTGAACCGCCTCGCCGATTCCACCAGCCCGTACCTGCGCCAGCACCAGGAGAACCCGGTCGACTGGTACCCCTGGGGGGAGGAGGCGTTCGCCGAGGCCCGGCGCCGTGACGTGCCGGTGCTGCTCTCGGTGGGCTATTCCGCCTGCCACTGGTGCCACGTCATGGCCCACGAGTCCTTCGAGGACCCCGAGACCGCCGAGGTCGTCAACCAGCTGTTCGTCAACGTGAAGGTCGACCGCGAGGAGCGCCCCGACGTCGACGCCGTCTACATGGACGCCGTCCAGGCCATGACCGGCCACGGCGGCTGGCCCATGACGGTGTTCCTGACCCCCGACGGCCGCCCGTTCTTCGGCGGCACCTACTTCCCCAAGGAGAGCCGGGCGGGGATGCCCGGCTTCGTCACGCTGTGCCGAGCGGTGGACGACGCCTGGCGCACCCGGAGGGAGGAGATCCTCGAGCAGGCCGGTCGCATGACCGAGGCGTTGCGCCAGTCGGCCCTGCTCACCGGCAAAAGCCCGCTCCCCGGCGCCGAGGTCCTCGATGCCGCGGCGGACGCCCTGCGGGCCCAGTTCGATGGTGAGTGGGGTGGGTTCGGCCGAGCGCCCAAGTTCCCCCAGACCATGGCTCACGAGCTGCTCCTGCGGGTGCACCACCGCAGGGCGGACGACGCCGTGCTCGACGTGGTGACCACGTCGCTCGACGCCATGGCCTCGGGTGGCATCTACGACCACGTGGGCGGCGGCTTCGCCCGCTACTCCGTCGACACCTTCTGGATGGTGCCCCACTTCGAGAAGATGCTCTACGACCAGGCCCTGCTCGCCCGGGTCTACCTCCACGCCTGGCAGGTCACGGGCGAGCAGCGGTACCGCCAGGTGCTGGACGAGACCGTCGGCTACGTGCTGAGGGACCTGCGCTCCCCGGGCGGCGGGTGCTACTCGGCCGAGGACGCCGACTCCGAGGGCGAGGAGGGCAAGTTCTACGTCTGGCGCCCCGAGGAGATCCGCCGGGTCTGCGGGGACGACGCCGAGGCCGCCATCGAGTGGTACGGCGTGACCACCGGCGGCAACTTCGAGGGCGCCAACATCCTGCACCGCCCGGTGCGGGGCGACCTCGCCCGCCCGCCGGCGGTCGAGCGGGCCCGCCGGGCGCTGTTCGAGGCGAGGCAGCACCGGGTGCGTCCTGGGCTCGACGACAAGGTGCTGGCCGAGTGGAACGGGCTGTTCCTGGCCACCTTGGCCGAGGCGGCGGCCGCTACCGGCGACGCCGACTGGCGGGCAGCGGCGTCGACGCTCGGCGCGTTCCTCCTGGGTCACCTGCGGCGGGACGACGGGCGGTGGTTGCGCTCATGGCACCCCGACCTCGACCACCGGCCGGCCGACGAGGTCGGTCCCCGGCCGCTGGCCTACGCCGCCGACCACGCCGCCCTGATCGACGGCTTCACCCGGTTGGCCGAGTGCACCGGCGAGGCCGGCTGGATGGATGAGGCGCGCGCCACCGCCGACGCCCTGCTCGACCGGTTCTGGGACGACGAGCAGGGCGGGTTGTTCACCACGGGTGACGACGCCGAGCCCCTCGTCGCCCGCCAGAAGGACGTGTTCGACGGCGCCTCTCCTTCGGCCAACGGCTCCGCCGCCCAGGCCCTGGCCCGCCTCGCCGCGCTCACCGGCGAGGCCCACTACCAGGAGGCCGCCGAGGACATCGTCCGTCTCCTCGCCGAGCCGGCCACCGCCCATCCCACCGCCTTCACCCATCTGCTGGGGGCCGTCGACCTGCTGGTCGGCCCGGTGGCCGAGGTGGCGGTGGTGGGTGAGCGCCCCGACCTGGTCGGCGCCGTGCAACACCGATTCCTCCCCCGCACCGTCCTGGCGTGGGGCGAGCCCTACCCGTCCCCCCTGTGGGAGGGCCGCACCGAGGGACGGGCCTACGTGTGCGAGGACTTCGCCTGCAAGGAGCCGGTCGAATCGGTGGACGCCCTGCTCGCCCAGTTGCAGAGCTGACCCTTCCTCACCAGCTCCCCCGGTGCACGATCTCGCCGAGGGGGCGCCGGCGCCGGCCGGCGGAGCGACCGGGCGCGTCGGGGGCCGGGTGGCCGAGGGCCACGGTGCCCAGCGGCAGGCGGTCACCGGGCACGGCGAAGGTGGCCAGCACCTCGGCGGGGTGCTCGAGGGTGAACAACGCCGCCCCCAGGCCCTCGTTCACCGCAGCGAGCAGCAGCAACATCAGCGCCATGCCGCCGTCGACCCACCAGTAGGGCACGGGCCACGCCGTCGGGTCGTCGAGGCCCGTCGTCACCTTGTCCGCCTCTGCGTAGCGGGCGGTGTAGGCCGCGGCCGACACCAGGGGAACGACGAGCACCGGGGCGGCGAAGAGCCCCTGCCAGCGAAAGCGAGCCCGGGCCGCCGGATCGGGAAACGTCAGGCCCCAGTAACGGCCGGTCTGGTCCTCACCCTCCAGGACCAGCAGGTCGAGGGCCTGGGTGAACCCCGCCGAGGGGCCGCGGCGGGCGGCGTCCAGCACCCGGACGAGCACCTCGGCCTCGATCGGCCGTCCGTCGAACGCCCGGACCATGCGCCGGCGCCGCACCACCTCCCAGAGGTCCATGGGCCATGGTGCCAGCCGGAGCCGGCGGGGACCTTCAGTCGATGGCGGCCAGGTCCTCGGCCATGGCCCACCCGAAGGCGATGAGGCAGTCACCCCGGCTGGCGTCGACGTCGTCGAAGAAGGCCCGCACGCCGGCGTCGACGGTTCCCGGGTCGGCCCGCTCGTAGTCGAGCACGCACGGCGGGGAGCCGTCGCCCCGGGCCACGAACTGCCGGTCGTGGTAGTCGGCGTCGACGCCGAAGCGCTTGGCCAGCCGCCGGCCCCATGCCCGCTCCTCGCCCGTGGCCTTGTGCCCGGGCCGGGGGACGATGTCGTGGAGCTGGAGGAACGAGGCGAAGGCGTCGAAGCCGGCGGGGTCGACCAGGCGGGTGCCGATGAGCACGTCCTCGTCGGGGAAGGCCAGCACGGCCCGCCGGAGCTGGTCGCCCATGATGGCCCGGAGGACCTCTTCGCGGTCGGGAGTGCGCCGCACCGACGCAAGACCGACGAGGACGCTCGGGGTGCCACCGATGCGCTCCAGCGTGCAGAACGAGAAGCCCTGGAGATCGCCGTCGTTGCGGGCCTGGGTGATGAGCACCCACTCCTCACGCTCTTTCGACAGCAGGCCGATGTCGAACTGCGCCGGGCCGTCCGTGCAGATGTCGCCCAGCTCGGCGAGCTCGCCGTCGGTCAGCGCCGTGCAGTCCTTGGTCTCGACCTCGATGGCCATCTGACCTGACCCCCCGTTCTGCCGTTCCGAACCCCACTAGTCCACAGGCTCGCCGTCCCCGGCGCAACTCCGACGGCTCGCTGTGCTCGCCTTTCGCCCTCGTTCGCTCGCTGCGCTCGCTCCACTCCGGCGAGCTGATCGTGCTCCGGGCGCCGGCGGAGCCGTCGTCCTCCACCCTCTTCTTCTCCCGGCCGCCATCCACCAGAGGCCGCCTCCGGCGGCGAGCGTGGCCGGCGGCAATGCGCCCGGCCAGCCGGCTACGCCGGCGGCCGGACGGGGCGCCGGCGGATTATCGGCGGCAAGGCTGCGGAGTCCGCCAGGCGGAGCAGCAAACACAGCGCAACGCGGCTCCGTGCACGGGCGCCGGCGGATTATCGCCGGCGCAATGTCATGGAGCGTCGATGACCGCCGGGCCGAAGGCGGCCAAGAGCTCGCCCCGCAGGCCGTTCGACTGGTCGACGGCGAACTCGGGGGCGAGGCGCAGGCGCTGCTCGCCCACCCGCACGTAGACGGGGGAGCCGCCGGGGTGGGCCAGCAGCAACTTCTTGAGCTGGTGCACGGCGGGGCCATCGAGGACGCCGGGGCGGAGCCGAAGGTGGAGCGGAGGCTCACCCGGGGTCAGGTCGATGGCGGCGAGGTCCATGCAGATGATCTTCGGGGGCTCCTCTCGGGTGTCGAGCCGGCCCCTGACACACACCACGGCGTCCTCGGTGAGCAGGGCGCCGTACTCGGCCATGGCCTTGGGGAAGACCATGACCTCGATGGCCGCCCCCAGGTCCTCGAGCACGAAGATGGCCATGAGGTCGCCCTTCTTCGTGTATTTGCGGGACAGGTTGGTGACCACCCCGGCAACCGTGCGCACCTCTGTCGACTCCTGGCCGTCACGAAGCTGGCTGATGGTGCAGTCGGCCCGACGGCGCAGGACGTGCTCCATCCCCATCAGGGGGTGGTCGCTCACGTAGAGGCCGAGCATCTCCTTCTCGTAGGCCAGCCGCTCCATCTTGTCGAAGGCCAGGTCGGGAATGGGCACCCGCTCGTCGTACAGCGGCGAGGCATCGGGGTCGCTGCGCTCGAACAGGCTCATGACGCCCTGGGCCCGCTCCCGCCGGCGGCCGATGGCCCGGTCGATGATCTGGTCCATCACCGCCAGCAGGCCCCGCCGCTCGTGGCCCAGCGAGTCGAACGCCCCCGCCTTCACCAGCGACTCCACCGCCCGCTTGTTGAGGACCTGGGGGTCGACCCGCTCGCAGAAGTCATAGAAGTCGGTGAAAGGACCGTTGCGCTCGCGTTCCTCGATGATGAGCCGGACCAGCCCCTCGCCCACGTTGCGCACCGCGGAGAGCCCGAAGGGGATGAAGCCACTGCCCTCGTCGTCGTAGCGGGCGGCGAACTCCGACAGCGAGACGTTGATGTCGGGCACCAGCACGGTGATGCCCATGGCCCGGCACTCGTTGAGGTACACCGCCGAGCGGTCCTGGTCGTCCTTGACCGAGGTGAGCAGGGCCGCCAGGTACTCGACGGGGTGATGGGCCTTGAGGTAGGCGGTCTGGTAGGCGACCAGGCCGTAGCCGTAGGAGTGGCTCTTGTTGAAGGCGTAGTCGGCGAACGGCTCGATGATGTCGAACAGCGCCGTGCCCAGCTCGACGCCGTACCCCTTGGCCTCGCACCCGGCCACGAACTTCTCCCGATGCTGGGCGATCAGCTCCCGGATCTTCTTCCCACACGCCT
This sequence comes from Acidimicrobiales bacterium, assembly GCA_035942035.1. Taxonomy (GTDB): domain Bacteria; phylum Actinomycetota; class Acidimicrobiia; order Acidimicrobiales; family CADCSY01; genus JAHWJR01. The sequence continues at coordinate 7,382 of DASZDK010000090.1, read as the reverse complement.
TGCGGAGGTTGTCGGCTTCCTCCAGCGAGTAACCGGCGAAGCGCTGGGCCACCCGCATCACCGACTCCTGGTAGATCATCAGCCCCTGCGTGTCGGCCAGGAGGGCCTCGAGGTCGGGGTGGAGGTACTTGACCGGCTTGCGGCCGTTCTTGCGGTCGGCGTAGTCGTTGTGCATGTTGGCTGCCATCGGCCCCGGCCGGTAGAGGGCGACGAGGGCAGCCACGTGGTCGAACGACGTGGGGGCCAGGCTGCGCATCAGTGCCCGCATGGGGCCGCCTTCGAGCTGGAACACGCCGACCGAGTCGCCCCGGCGCAGCAGGGCCAAGGTCTCCTCGTCGTCGAGCGGGATGTCGTCGATGTCGAGGTCGACGCCCGACGCCCGCACCAGCGCGACGGTGTCGGTGATGACGTCGAGGTTCCGCAGCCCGAGGAAGTCCATCTTCAGCAGCCCGAGCGCCTCGACGCCGTGCATCTCGTACTGGGTGACCATAGGGGCCTCGTCGGGCTCCATCCCTGCCTCCGGCTTGCGCTGCACGGGCAGGTACTCGGTGAGGGCCTGGTCGGTGATGACCACCGCGGCGGCGTGGATGCCGTCCTGGCGGCGCAGGCCCTCCAGGCCCCGGGCCACGTCGATGACCTTGCTGGCGGCGGGGTCGGTCTCGTACATGTCCCGCAGCTCGGAGGCCGCCCGGTATCCGCCGGCGTGCTTGTCGTGCTCATCGAAGCAGGCCCACAGTGGCGTGTCGCGGCCCATCACCAGCGGAGGCATGGCCTTGGCCACCTTGTCACCGACCGCGTAGGGGTAACCGAGCACCCGGGCGGCGTCGCGCACCGCCGCCCGAGCCTTGATGGTGGAGAAGGTCACGATCTGAGCGACGTGGTCGCGGCCGTAGCGGTCGGCGGCGTAGCGGATCATCTCGTCCCGGTACCGGGAGTCGAAGTCCATGTCGATGTCGGGCATCTGGCGGCGCCCGGGGTTCAAGAAGCGCTCGAACAGCAAGTCGTAGCGGATGGGATCGAGGTCGGTGATGCGCAGGCAGTAGGCCACGCAGCACCCGGCGGCGCTCCCCCGCCCGGGACCCACGCGGATCCCGGAACGCCGGGCGTAGGCGATGAGGTCCCAGACGATGAGGAAGTACGACGAGAAGCCCATCTCGGCGATGACCCCGAGCTCGTAGTCGAGACGCTCGATGACGTTCGCCGGCAGCGACGCCCCCCAACGCTGCTCGGCCCCCTGGTAGGTCAGGTGGCGCAGGTAAGCGGCATCGTCGGCGAAGTCGGCCGGGACGGGGAACGCCGGCAGCTTGGGCGTGCCCAACTCGATCTCCACCTGGGCCCGCTCGGCGATCCACAAGGTGTTGTCGCACGACTCCGGGACCTCGGAGAACAGCGACCGCATCTCCGCCGCCGACTTCAGGTAGTGCTGGTCGCCCTCGAAGCGGAACCGGTTGGGGTCGTCGATGGTGCTTCCGGTCTGCACGCACAGCAGGGCGTCATGGGCCACGGCGTCGTCCTGCGACGTGTAGTGGCTGTCGTTGGTGGCGAGCAGCGGCGCCCCCAGGTGGTGGGCGATCTCGAGCAGCTGGGGGTTGGTGCGGTGCTGGTCGGCGATGCCGTGGTCCTGGAGCTCGACGAACAGCGAGTCGCGCCCGAAGATGTCCTGGAGGCGGGCCGCCTTCTCGGTGGCGCCGTCGACGTCGCCCCGCAGCAGCGCCTGGAGGACCACGCCGCCCAGGCACCCGGTGGTGGCGATGAGACCGTCGTGGTGCTCTTCCAGGAGCTCCCAGTCGACCCGGGGCTTGTAGCAGTAGCCCTCGAGGTACGCCCGGCTGGAGAGCTTCAGCAGGTTGCGGTAGCCGGCGTCGTTTTCGGCCAACAGGGTGAGGTGGTAGTAGAGCTTCTCTCCCCCGTCGCTCTGGCCGCCTCCGTCGTCGACCCGCCCGCGCCGGCGGGGACGTTCGTGGCGGCTCTCCCCCGCCATGTACGCCTCGGTCCCGATGACCGGGTTGATGCCGGCCTGGCGACAGGCGGCATAGAAGTCGAGGACGCCGTACATGTTGCCGTGGTCGGTGATGCCGATGGCCGGCTGGCCGTCGGCGACGGCGGCGGCCACGACGTCGGCCACGCGGGCGGCGCCGTCGAGCATGGAGAACTCAGTGTGGGTGTGCAGGTGAGCGAAGCTCCGACCTGCCGGTGCTGTGCTCCCCGTTCCGCTGCTCGCCACCGCGGCTGCCTCCCCGACGTCTTTCCACAGCCCAGCTGTGGAGAACTTACAGACGTGTCATTTCGGAGGCTAGCGCACCGGTGCCCGGTGCCGTGCCGGCCGGCGCGGCACCGCACCGGGAGGGTCAGAGGTACGTGCCTCCGGGCCCCTCGGGCCCGCCCCGCGGCCCGCCCCCAGGGGGCAGCCCCCGCTGCTGCATCATCTCCTCCAGCTGCTGGCGGGCAGCCATCTGCTGGGCGAACAGCGTGGCCTGGATGCCGTGGAACAGCCCCTCCAGCCACCCGACCAGCTGCGCCTGGGCCACCCGCAGCTCGGCCTCGCTCGGGGTCCCCGCCTCGAGCGGCAGCGCCAGCCGGTCGAGCTCGGCTCGCAGGTCGGGCGACAAGCCCTGACCGAGCTCGTGCACCGAGGTCTCGTAGATCTCCTTCAACCGGCTGCGGCTGGCCTCGTCCAGGGGGGCGTGGCGCACCTCCTCGAGCAACTGCTTGATCATGGAACCAATCCGCATCACCTTGGCCGGGTGCTGCACCGACTCCCCCGGGGTCTGCTGCTCGTCGACCACATCGACGAGCGATCCCGGCGACGCCTCTCCGGGGGCGGGCGGACGGGGGGCGTCGACCTGCTCGGAGGGAGGTCCCCCCGGGCCGGTGCCTTCCCTCGGTTCTCTGGTCTCGGCGGCGGTCATGCCTGGGAACCTGCCCCTTCCTGGCGACACTACGCCTTCACGGCGAGGAGGGGGATGTGCATCTCTTCGGGAGTGAGCGAGCCGTGGCGGGCCTGGAGCCGGTAGGGCCCGGTGTCGGCCGGGTCCTCGAAAGCGACCGGCTCCCGGGCAGCCAGGACCACGTCGCCGAAGCGGGCGGCGGCGGCGTCGCTCACCTTGGGCCCGAACCACTCCTCGGCGATGACCTCCTCGCGGGTGCGCACCCACGCCCGGTCGTCGTGGCAGTCCCGGGCGGCCTCGGCCAGGTCGGCGGCGGCTCCCTTCCGGGCGTGCAACCAGCGAAACCGGCCTTCGCCGGACAGCAGCTCGACGTGAGCCATGACCTCGGCGTCGACGGGCACGACGGCGTCGCCCACCTGGACCTGACCGTGGTCGGACGTGACCACCAGGGTGGCGCCGGGCGGCAGCGCCGCGGCCAGGTCGGCCACGATCCGGTCGACGGCCACCAGCTCGGCGTCGAAGTACTCGCCCAGCCCGTACTCATGGGCGACCTTGTCGATCCCGTCGTAGTAGGCGTAGACGAAACGCTCTCCGCCGGCGAGCAGACGCCGCACCTCGGTGACCAGTGTGGACGGCACCCGCCAGCCGTGAAAGCGGACATTGCCGAGGTGGGCGGCGGTGAAGCCGGTGGCGGCGAACTCGGCGCGGGTGACCACGGCGGGATGCTGGCCGGCGAAGGCGGGTCGGTCCTGGATGTCGTCCGGTGGGATGAACTGGCGAGCGTCGCCGGCGGGGGTCTGCCAGCGCAGCACGTTGAGCACGTCGCCATCGACGTTGATCCGGTACCCGACCACGCCGTGCTCACCGGGCGGGCAGCCGAGGGCCAGGGAGCTGAGCGCGGTGGCGGTGGTGGACGGGGCCACGGTGCAGATCGACCCTCCCTCCATCGCCATCAGGGTGGGGGCCAGCCGGCGCCGCTCCTCGAGCTGGTGGAAGCCCAGCCCGTCGAGCAGTAGCAGCACGACCTGAGAGGCGTCCACTGCGGGGGCGGGCAGCCACGGCGGCGGGGGCACCGCCGGGTCGAGGAGCGCCGGCACCAGATTGCTGAGACAGGGTCCGTCGTAGTCCGGGATCACCGGCTCAGCGGTTCCCCGGCGGGCGTCTCCACCGGCCATGCCCCTAGTCCAGCACTCCGCTAGCTGTCCCGCACATCGACCCCTGGTGGGGCCGCCCGAGCCGCCGCACCCGAGCTCCCCTACCATGGACGCGGTGAAGGTTTCCACCCGGGGCGATTACGCCGCTCGGGCGCTGTTGTCGCTGGCCCTCCACGACGACACCAGCGGGTCGCCGACCTCTGTGCGCGACATCGCCGAGCGGACCGGTCTCCCCCAGCCCTACCTGGAACAGATCCTCCTCGCCCTCAAGGGCGCCGGACTGGTCCGGTCCAAGCGCGGGGTGGGCGGTGGGTACGTCCTGGCTCGCCCACCCGCCGACATCACCCTGGGCGAGATCGTCAGCGCCGTCGAGGGACCCATCGTCGCCGGCGACTTCGGCCGTCCCCACGAGGGCGGGGCGTGCGACCACGAGGGTCAGTGCGTGTTGCTGGCCCTGTGGGCCGAGGTGGGCGACCACATGCGGGAGCATCTCGACTCCTTCACCCTCGCCGACTGCGTCCGCCGGGCACGGGGAGGGCTTCCGGCCTCCGACGCCAGGGTCGTCTGACCGGTCACTCCTGCTCGAACCCGGCGACCACCTCGGCCAGGTCGGATGGAAGCGGCGACTCGAACACCACCCGTTCCCCGCTTCCGGGGTGGTCGAACCCCAACCGTTCGGCGTGGAGGCACGGCCGGAGCGCTCCGACGTCGCACCGCCGCCCTCCGTAGCGGCGGTCGCCGACCACGGGGTGGCCGATGGCGGCCAGGTGCACCCGGATCTGGTGGGTGCGGCCCGTCTCCAGCCGGCACTCGACCAGTGCCGCGGGCTCCGGCCCGAAGAACACGTGCCGCACCCCGTAGCGGGTTCGGGCCGGACGGCCGGCGCTGGACACCGCCATGCGGGTGGGATCCCGGCGGGCTCGACCCACGGGCGCGTCGACCATGCCCTGCGGTGGCTGCGGGTGGCCCCAAACCAGGGCGGCGTACCGGCGGTCGACGGTGCGGGCCGCCAACTGTGCGACCAGGGACTCGTAGGCCGGAGGCGTGCGAGCCACGACCAGCAACCCGGAGGTGCCCTTGTCGAGCCGGTGGACCACACCCGGCCGCCCCGGCTGCCCGACCGAGGCCAGGTCGGGGTACCGGGCCAACAGACCATGCACGAGGGTGCCCCGGGAGTTGCCGGCGCCGGGATGGACGACGACGCCGGCGGCCTTGTCCACCACCACGACGTGCTCGTCGGCGTGGACGACGTCGATCTCGAGCGTCTCCGGGACCAGCGCCGGCTCGGGGCGATGGGCCTCGATGTCCACCTCCAGCACGCTGCCTTCCTCGACCCGGGTCGCACGGGTGGTGACCGTGCGGCCCCCCAGGCGGACGGCACCCGCGGCCACCAAGTCGGCCACCGCGGCCCGAGAGAGCCCGGTCAGGAAGGCCACGGCCCGATCGACCCGCTCGCCGGCCAGGGCCGCAGGCACCTGCTCGTTCATCACGGCTCTGGCTCGACGAGCCCGGCGTCGTGGCGGGCGGTGAGGGCCAGCAACACCGCCCCGCCGGTGATGGCCATGTCGGCCACGTTGAACACCGGCCACCACTGAAGGTCGATGAAGTCGACCACGGAGCCTCCGAGCACCCCTCCTCCTGACCGAAAGAGACGGTCGAGGAGGTTGCCGATGGCCCCGCCCAGTACCAGCCCCAGGCTGAGACGGGCCCAGATGCCCTGCAGCGCTCCGCCCGTACGCACCAGGGTGGCTATCACCACAATGGCCAGGATGGCGATGAGGGGGGCGAATCGCGAGCCGAGCCCGAAGGCCGTGCCGCGGTTGAACACCAACCGCAACCGCAGCGTCCAGACCAGATCGACGGCCCCCCCGTCCAGGGCTCGGAGCGCCCACCACTTGGTGGTCTGGTCGGCGGCCACGACCACCGCTGTCACGGCGCTTACCAGCCCCCGCCGCAGGTGCCAGTCGATGGCGGTGGAGGTGGCTACCGGCGACTGAGCCCCCCACTCTTGCACTGCACGCACAGCGCGGCGTGAGGAAGTGCCTTCAGCCGTTCCCGGGGGATGTCCTCGCCGCATTTGTCGCATACCCCGTAGCGCCCCTGCTCGATCTTGGCCAGGGCCACGTCGATCTCCTCGATGGAGGCCATGGCCTGGGCCGACAGCGCCAGATCTCGCTCACGCTCCACGTTCATCGAGTCGCCCTCGCCCGACTCCTCGTCGAACTGGACGTCGCCGGGCTCGCGGTCCTGGGCCAGCTGGTCGGCCTCGGCCCGCAGTGAGTCGGCCGAGCGGGTGTAGGCCTCGCGCTCGGCGAGCAGCTCCTTGCGCTGAGCCTCCACGAACTGGTCGGCGCCCGCCTTGGCAGCGCCCGCCCCGTCCTCGACCATGTCGTTGTCCTCGACCATGTCGTTGCCCGTAACCACGTCGTTGTTCGCGGCCACGTCCTTGTTCTTGGCCTTGGTCGCACCGCCGCCCCGTCCCTGCTTGGACGTTCCCGTTCCGCCGGCCTTGGCCGACTTCACCGCCTTGGTCATCTCGGCCGTACCTCCTGGCGCCACCGGGGGCACCGTAGTCCTTTGCGCCGGTGCGTCGACCGCTGCGCCGTCACTCGCCGGCGAGGCCTTCGCATTGATGGTTCAACGAGAAGACCTGACCTACCGGTCTTCAAGGGCCGCTGAATGTACCAGCCGCCGTCCATCACGGCAACGGGCGCCCTCATCCCTTCCCGGGCTCCACTTGCCTGGCCAGGCGCCGGCGAACGCAGCGATCGAGCGAGACGGACCTCAGCGCGGGCGCGACGGAGGGCGCCCCGACCCAACCTCGCTGCCGCTCGGGGCGAGCACCCGCTCCAGCTGCTCCCGAAGCGCGTCAGCGTGCACCCCGGCCACGGTGAAGCGCTTCTTCCGGCTGCTGTCACCCGCCACAAGAGTGACAGCCGCCGGCTTGACCCCGAAGATGTCCGCCAGCAGCCGGGCGCACGCTTCGTTGGCCCTTCCGCCTTCGGGCGACGCCGCCACCCGGACCTTCAGCGCGTCGCCGTGGCGGCCCACCACCTCGGATCGACCGGCACCGGGCTGGACGTGAAGCCGCAGGACGGCGCGGCCCTCCTCGTCCGCCTCCAACAGCTCGTCGATCACCTCGACACCGTATCGGCCGCCCGGACCACCCAGGCGATTACACCATCCAAGGGACCGGGGAGCGGCCCTACGCTTGTGCCATGCCCTTCGGCCCAGTGGAGCCCCTCGACCTGGTCACCCTCGAACGACGGGTGCTCGAACGGTGGCGCACCGCCGACATCGTCAACCACGTGCGGCACCTGCGCAAGGACGGAGAGCCGTG
>DASZDK010000089.1:0-70964 GCA_035942035.1 Acidimicrobiales bacterium | reverse complement strand
ACCTCAGAGATGGCCAGGTCGGCCACGGTCTCGCAGGCGACGACGCTTCGCAGCTGGGCCGGCGACAGGTAGGTGTCCGAGACGAGGACGACCCGGGCGCCGTACTGGTCCTGGGCGTGGCGGGCCAGGTGGGCGATGTCGAGGTCAGGAAAGATGATGTCGTGCTCGAGGGCCACCTCGTGCCCGGCCAGGACCTCGGGCCCGAGCCCGTTGAACAGGTGCGCCGGCATCTCGTCGTAGATCTGCTCGAGTGAGATCTCCGGCACCTTGTCGACCGGCACGCGGCTGCGGGCCTTGCGCTCCGCCCGTTCCCGGAGACGGGCGAACAGCTCGACGGGCACGTGGGGCGAGAGGTGCCCCCGATCGTGCAGGCGCTGGCCCAACAAGACGAAGGCGTCGACCGGCTCGGGGACGATGCGCCACACCAGGGTGTCGAACACGTCGAGCGACAGCACGGAGATCTGCTCACGTTCGAGGACACGGAAGGCCTCGACGAGCCTGAGATCGTCACTGGTCCCCGGCTGCTTGACGTCTGTCAATTCCACCCGACCCGCCTCGACGACCTGATCGCCGGCCACCCTAGCCCCGGCTCCGCCTGGAGCCAGGGCGTCACCCAGCACGCCGCCGGCTACCGGCACCGATTCGCCCGCCGCCGCGAGGGCCGTGGCATCATCGGCGCTTCTGGACGCGGGCATCAGCGCCGCATCCCCTGCGGCCCCGTGCCCCGGAGAACGCTCATGGCCACGCTGACCGAACTCTCGAACGCCCGGGAGCTCATGGTCAACCTCACGCTCCGGGAGCTCCGGGGCAAGTACAAGCGCTCGATCCTCGGCTGGACGTGGTCGCTGTTCAACCCGCTGGTCACCATGGCCATCTTCACCGTGGTGTTCCTGGTGTTCCTGAGGGTTCGCATTCCCCCGGGTGACCCCAGTGGGATGAACGTCTTCGCCTTCTACCTGCTCTGCGGCCTGCTTCCGTGGAACTTCCTGGCCAACGGCATGAACGGGGGGATGACCGCCCTGATCAACAACGCCACGCTGATCCAGAAGGTCTACTTCCCCCGGGAGATCCTGGTGGCCGCCAACGTGGCGTCCTGGCTGGTGTCGCTGTTGATCGAGCTGGCGGTGTTCGCCGTGGCCCTGCTGATCGCCGGCAACATGGTGCTGCCGTGGTTGCCGGCGGTCGTCGTGCTGGTGGCCGTGCAAGCGATGTTCGTGGTCGGGATCGGCCTGCTCCTCAGCGTGCTCAACGTCTACTTTCGTGACGTGCAGCACCTCATGGCGATCCTGCTGCAGCTCTGGTTCTACAGCACCCCCATCGTCTATCCGCTGACCGTGGTGCCGACGACCGTCGAGCTGTTCGGGTTCGACCTGCCCCTCAGGGCCATCTACGAGCTCAACCCCATGGTCCGCTTCGTGGAGGCCTACCGCGACCTGCTCTATGACCTGCGCATTCCTCCGGTGGGTGACCTGGGCTACCTGCTGGTCGTGTCGGCGCTGGCCCTGGCCATCGGGCTGCTGGTCTTCAACCGCCTCGAGCCCAAGCTGGCCGAGGAGCTGTGACCTGTCGAGCCCCACGGCGACGATGAGCGCCGCCGTCACCGTCGACGCCGTCTCCAAGCGCTTCCGGCTCTACCAGGAGCGCAACCAGAGCCTGAAGGCCACCCTCATGCGGCGAGGCCGCAGCCGCTACGAGGAGCACTGGGCGCTGCGCGACGTCTCCCTGGAGATCCCCTCCGGCAAGACCTTCGGCTTCATCGGCGAGAACGGCTCGGGCAAGAGCACGCTGCTCAAGTGCATCGCCAAGATCCTGCGGCCGGACTCGGGCCACATCTCGGTGGAGGGGAAGGTGTCGGCCCTGCTCGAGCTCGGGGCCGGCTTCCACCCCGAGCTCTCCGGCCGGGAGAACGTCTACCTCAACGGCTCGATCCTCGGCCTGGGCCGCAAGGAGCTCGATCGCAAGTTCGACGACATCGTCGCCTTCGCCGGCCTCCAGCGCTTCATCGACAGCCCGGTCAAGAACTACTCGTCGGGCATGTACGTGCGGCTGGGCTTCTCGGTGGCCATCAACGTCGGCCCCGACGTGCTCCTCGTCGACGAGGTCCTGGCCGTGGGGGACGAGCAGTTCCAGCGCAAGTGCAACGAGAAGTTCTTCCAGCTCAAGGCTCAGGGCATCACCATCGTCATCGTCACCCACGACCTCGGCTCCGTGCGCTCGCTGTGTGACGTGGTCGGCTGGGTCGACGAGGGCCGGTTACGCCACATCGGGCCCGCCGACGAGGTGGTCGACGCCTATCTCGACCACGTCCACGTCGGGCGGGCCGACGAGGGTGGACTGGGCTCCCGCTGGGGATCGGGCGAGGTGGTGGTGGAGCAGCTCGAGGTGCTCGACGCCTCAGGCGAACCCGTGACCAGGGCCCGTACCGGCGACGCCGTCACCTTCCGCATGCACTACGCCGCCAGCCAGCCCGTCGAACGGCCGGTGTTCGCCATGGCGCTGCACACGCTCCAAGGCGTCGAGCTCACCCACCCCACCACCCGCCAGTCCGGGTTGGTGCCCGAGCGCATCGAAGGCGACGGGGTGGTGGACCTCGTCGTCGACCGCCTCCTTCTCCTCCCCGGCACCTACGACGCCTCCGCCTCCGTCACCGACTACGCCGCCCTGCACACCTACGATCATCGCCACCGGGCCGTCCGCTTCGACGTGGACCCCGGCACCCCCCACGAGACCGAGGGCGGGCTGGTCTCCCTCGGGGGCGTGTGGCACCTCGGTCCCGGAGCGCCCGGCAGCTGAACCGCCCTTGTGGCCGGCGCATGACCGCGGGGATGCCATCATGGTCCACCCGCTCGGGCAAGGAGTCCCATGCCGCCATCGCATCGAACCCCTCTCCTCCGCCCTCTGGCCCCCAGGGCCGTGACCCTGACCATGGTGGTGACCCTGGTCGCCACCGGGCTACTGGCTCCGCCGGCCCAGCCCCGTCCCTCCGTCGAGGGCAAGACGACGCCGTTGAGCGCCGGCGAGGTGACCCGAGGCTGGGAGCGCCAGCTCGAGACCGGCCTCGGTGCCGAGATGATCGGCTTCGACTGGCAGGGCCACGCCCCCGGCGAGGTCGAGATGCGAGTCCGCCAGGAGCGCGGCTGGAGCGAGTGGCTCCACGTCGAGGGCGGCCTGGACGAAGCGCCGGACCCCGGCTCGTTGGAGGACCGCGGCCGTACGTCGGCGGGACCGGCTTGGGTGGGCCACGACGTGCGCCAGGTCCAGGTGCGGGTGGGCAAGGGACGGCTGCGCGACCTCAAGATGCACGCCATCGACAGCGAGGAGGCCGCCGGGGTGGGGACCCGGCCGGCCGGGGCGGCCGTCGCCCAACCGCCGGTGATCAGCCGGAGCCAGTGGGGCGCCAACGAGAGCTGGCGGACGGTCGCCCCGGGTTGCGACGGCCGGCCCGAGTACGCCAGCACCGTGCGCAACGCCATCATCCACCACACCGCCTCGTCCAATGCCTACGCCCGCAGCGACGCCGCCGCCGCCGTCCGCGGCATCTACTACTTCCACACCCACACCAACAAGTGGTGCGACATCGGGTACAACTTCGTGGTCGACCGCTACGGGCAGGTGTTCGAGGGCCGGGCCGGCGGGATCGACCGAGCCGTCGTCGGTGCCCACGCCGGCGGCTTCAACAGCGGCAGCACCGGGGTGGCCGTGCTCGGGTCCTTCCAGGACAGCACCCTACCGGCGGAGGCCTACTCCGGCCTGGTCTCCCTCCTGGGGTGGAAGCTGTCCCTCCACGGTGTGGCGGCAGACGACTCGGTCACGGTCACCTCCGCCGGAAGTTCCCGCTACGCCGCGGGGACCAAGGTGACGTTGAGCACCATCAGCGGCCACCGTGACGTGAGCACCACGGTGTGCCCGGGCGACCTCACGTACCGGCAGCTGGAGCGGCTCCGTGCTGACGTCGCCGCCGAGCACACCGGCGGAGGGCCACTCCTCTACGGCAACGCCGACGACGTGCCCCTGGCGTGCGACTGGGACGGCAACGGCACCGACACGCCCGGCGTGTTCCGCCGGGGTCGCTTCTACCTCCGCAACGACGGCCCGGAGGTGTGGGCGTTCAACTACGGCAACCCCGACGACATCCCGCTGTGCGGCGACTGGGACGCCAACGGCACCGACACCGTCGGGGTCAGGCGAGGCGGCACCTGGTACCTGCGCAACTCCAACACCACCGGCGTGGGGGACGTGAGCCTGGGCTACGGCGACCCCGGTGACGTCCCGGTCGTCGGCGACTGGGACGGCAACCGCACCGACACCGTCGGCGTCAAGCGAGGCCGCACCTGGTACCTGCGCAACTCCAACACCACCGGCGTGGGGGAAGTGAGCCTGGGCTACGGCGACCCCGGTGACGTCCCGGTCATCGGTGACTGGGACGGCAACCGCACCGACACCGTCGGGGTGCACCGGGGCGGCGCCTGGTACCTGCGCAACGCCAACACCACCGGCGTGGCCCACCTTCACGTGCACTACGGCGAGCCCGGTGACACCCCCGTCACCGGTGACTGGGACGGGAACGGCACCGACAGCGTCGGCTTCCGGCGCGGGATCGGGTGGTACCTGCGTGGCTGATGCGAGGCTGCCCGTTGCCCGGCGGCTTGCCGCCGCCGTTCTGGTCTGTGCCGGGCTGCTGGGCGCGATTGCACCGGTGGCCCACGCCTACCCTTCCCCCACCGTCGAGCTGACCGGCCACGGCTGGGGCCACGGCCGGGGGCTGGGCCAGTGGGGGGCGCTGGGGTACGCGCTCGACCACGGGTGGACCTACGACCGGATCCTGAACCACTACTACGGCGGTACCACGGCGGGCTCGCTCGGAGCAGACGTGCCCATGAGCGTGCGACTCATCCGCTTCGACGGACGGGACACGGCGGTGATGCAGGAACGGGGCCAACTGGGCACGAGCGCTGCCGCCGGCTCCTACGCCGCCCTCCGGGCCCGCCGGGTCGGAGCCAACACCTTCGCCGTCGAGCAGTCCGCCGGCTGCGGCGCGCCCTGGTTCCCGCTGGCCCAGGTGGCGGGACCCGTCACCTTCTTCCCCCAGGCGCCTTCCGGGGACGACCGTGGCTCGATGATCCAGGCCTGCGAGCCAGACGGCACCCGCCGCTGGCTTCGAGGCAGCCTCCAGGTCCTCGACAGCGCGGGCGTGACCAGGACGATCAACCACCTCTCCATGGAGTCGTACCTGAGAGGCGTCGTCCCCCTGGAGTCGCCGACGTCGTGGGGGAACCTCGGGGGTGGGCTGGGCATGCATGCCTTGCGCGCCCAGGCGGTGGCCGCCCGTTCGTACGCACAGAGCCAGGGCCGGTACCCCTTCGCCAAGACCTGCGACACCACGTCGTGCCAGGTCTACGGGGGGGTGGCGACGGCGGCCCCCAACGGCACGGTCACGGCCGTCGAGCAGGCCAACACCGACCTCGCCATCCGCGAGACCTTCGCCGAGGTTCGTCGCTTCCCGTCTGGGGCGGTGGCCACCACGGAGTTCTCGTCCTCCACCGGCGGCTGGAGCGCCGGCGGCACCTTCCCCGCGGTGGAGGACCGGGGCGACACCCGATCGCCCAACCACAACTGGAGGGCCAGCATCCCGGTCGCCTCCATCGAGTCGGCCTTCCCGACCATCGGCTCCCTCCAAGCGGTCGACGTCACCCGGCGCAACGGCCTCGGCGCTGGCGGCGGGCGGGTGCTGGAGGTGGTGGTCCGCGGCGCTTCCGGCTCGGTCACCCGGACCGGTGCCCAGTTCCGGGCACAGTTCGGCCTGCGCTCCGACTGGTTCTTCGTCGCCGCACCGGCGCGACGGCAGGCGACGTGGTACCTGCGGAACTCCTTGACGACGGGAATTGCCGACGTGTCGTTCGCCTACGGCCCCCCCGACGCCCACGTGCTCAGCTGCGATTGGAACGGCGACGGCGTCGACACCCCCGGCACCTTCACGTCGGGGAGGTTCTCCCTGCGGACGTCCAGCGCCCCCACGTCGGCCGAGACGAGCTTCTTCTACGGGAACGCCGATGACGTCCCCATCTGTGGGGACTGGGACGGCAACGGGACCGACACCGTCGGGGTCAAGCGGGGCGGCACCTGGTACCTGCGCAACGCCAACACCACCGGCGTGGGCGACGTGAGCCTGGGCTACGGTGACCCCGGTGACGTCCCGGTCATCGGCGACTGGGACGGCAACCGCACCGACAGCGTCGGGGTCAAGCGAGGCGGCACCTGGTACCTGCGCAACGCCAACACCACCGGCGTGGGGGACGTGAGCCTGAGCTACGGCGACCCCGGTGACGTCCCGGTCATCGGCGACTGGGACGGCAACCGCACCGACACCGTCGGAGTGGTGCGGCGGCCGTAGCTGCTCATCGACGCCGCAGACGGCGTCCCACCACGGGCACGAGGGCACCGACGCCCACGGCGAGGAGCAGGGCGGTGGCGTACCCGGCGAGCACGGTGTGCTTCACCAGTTCGTAGTAGCCGTCGCCAACCACGGCGACGACGACTTGGCTCGCTGCCGTGGCGCCGAGGAGGAAGCAGACGGCCCCCAACGCCCGGGCATCGCGCTGCGACGAGCGCCGGAACAAGGCGACGGCACCACCGACCATTGCCGCCAGCCAGATCACCGGCAGCAGGGGCCAGCTGACCGGGCGGAGCAAGCCGATCAGCCGCTCGGTGGGGTTCGGCCGGGTGGCGAGGATGTCGCCGTTCGGACGGGGCTCCGGGTAGTTGGAAAGGTAGGTGGTCCGGAGCTCGGCCACGGCCTCCGCACCGGCCTGTAGTAGGGGCGGCCAGTGATGCGGGTGGGTGGCGAGGTACACCAGCAGCTCCCGCCGGCCTACGACCCGAACGAACTCTTGGTACTGAGGGTCCTCGGCCTTGCCGGCAGCCGCTGGATCGAAGTACCCCGTGCCCCGATAGCGCACGAGATCATCCGACACGCCCAATGAGCGCAGGACGGACCGAGGGTCCGGCGAGTCGACGAGCAGGGTGTGAAACACCAGATTGTGGTTGTTGCCCTCGAGAAAGTACGTCGGCTGTTGCAGTAGGTTCCCCGCCGCCGTGACAACAAGCACCGCACCGGCGGCTGCGGGCACGATGCGGCCGCTCCACGGCCCCGAAAGAGCCCTTGTCTCCACCGTTCTCGACAGCAGGACGGGTACGACCAGAAAAGCAAACACGAAGGTCTGCGACTTGGCCAAAATCAGGAACGCCGTGGCCAAGGTCACGACCACGAGCGGCACCCACGGACTCCCCGGGGCTCGGACATACCAAGCCGTGGCTGCCACCATCGCCAGGAGCCCCAAGAAGGTCGCTGGCTCACTGAACGGGGACACGAAGTAGGTCACGAAGGTGACATCGGCAAGCATGACCGCAGCCACCACGACCGTGACCACCCGAGCGTGGCGGCGCCCGGGCAGGGCGAGATACAGCGCGGCGAGGAGCAGCCCGAACAGCGCCGAGTGCAGGATGCCCAGAACCCGGAGGTCGAAGCCTGATTCGTAGCGCAGCTGGTAGATCCACACCGCCGGGCGGACCAACCACTGCTGCGACGACAGGTACGCCAGCCCCGGCGGGCAATGGACGGACACCGGACGGTAGTGGAGCAGGAGCGGGTCAGCGATTACGTCCGCCGCCTTCTCCAAGCGGAAGTGGCACATCAGCCGGAAGCCGTCGCCGTTGTCAGCGAGGCCGATGTCTTGACCCCAGAACAGCTGGAGCAGGGCTGCGAGCACTCCCAGCAGGCCGAGAGATGCTGCCACGATCGGTTCCCCCAGGCGCCGATGCGGTCGCCCCGTGCGGAGACGGGAGTTTGGTGACGTGACATCGTGCTTCCGCATCTGGTCCTCGGTTCCCGGAAGTGGCTGCCGGGCGGGCACCGGGAACACGCCGCGACGCTACCGTCGCCGCGCAGACCACAAGCCGGGAACTGCCGATCGAACGGGGTTTTGTCCCGCTCCCGAGCATCAACTACGTTCTGCCTGGAATGGCACCCCGCGGCGGTGGTGCAGGGCCGTCACCCGTGTCCGGCCAACTCGTCCTTTCCAGCCCCGGGAGGACCGCGCAAGGCCCAACGTCACGAGGATGTGTCGCGACAGACGTCCGTCTGACAGCCTTGTCCACCGCCCACGCGAACGACCTTTCCGGCCGTGGGGTGGACGGGAGTGACAGGCCACGGAACCGGAACCGAGCGACAACGTGAGACGGTCTTGACACAGCGCCCAGAGCTGGCCGAGAAGACCCCCGAAGAAGGGGTCGAGCGCGTCAACGGGCGCTCGACGCGCCTGTTGCCGCTGATTCGGAACGGATGCCGCGCCCATCCCGCCCGACTTCGCCTGCATCGCGACGTCGTGGCGATGATCGGTCTCGTCGGGCTCCTCGCCTTCTTGTGGGGACGGGGGTCGGGCGCGTGGTACTGGCTGGACGAAGGGATCGCCGTCGGCATCTCCTCGCACCCCCTCGGGAGCATCCCCGAACTGCTGCGACAGGACGGCTCCCCGCCGCTCTACTACGGGCTTCTCCACGTGTGGATGTCCCTCTTCGGATCGTCGGAGAGCGCCACCCACCTCCTGTCGCTGATCTTCGCCCTGGCCACGGTGCCGACAGCCCTGTGGGCCGGCTGGAGCCTGTTCGGGCGGCGAGCGGGCTGGATGTGCGCTCTCGTGGCCAGCGTGAACCCGTTCATCGCCTACTACGCCAACGAGACGCGCATGTACTCGCTGGTGGTGCTGCTCACGCTCTTCGTCGTCGCGACCTTCGCCCATGGCTTCGTCTTCCGTCGCCGTGGGCACCTCATCGGGTTCGCCGCGTCGCTCGTGCTGCTGCTCTACACCCACAACTGGGGCCTGCTGGTGGGCGTGGGGTGTGCCGTCACCTTCGTCGTCTTGCTCGTCCTCGCCAGTGGAACCGAGCGGCGCAGGACGCTGCGCGACGGCGCCCTGGCGTTCGGGGCCGTCGGCCTGCTGTACCTGCCGTGGTTGCCAACGCTGCTGTACCAGCATGCAGCGCAGCTCCAGCCCTGGGCCGAGAAGCCCACCCTGTTCCTCATTCGCAACGAGGTCGCGGCACTGGTGGGGGGCGTGGAGGGCGCCGTGGCGCTCGGCGTCGGGGCGGGAGTGGGGCTGGCGACGATGCTGCGCTGGCCGTGGAACCGTGAAGGGCTGGCCCTGTTCGGGATGGCCGTCGTGCCGATCGTCGTCGTCGCCGGCGCCTGGGCCACCTCCCTCTTCGCCTACCGGTACCTCGCCGTCGTCGTGGCCCCCCTGGTACTCCTCGCCGGGGCCGGGCTGGCCAGGGGCGGTCGGACGGGAGTGGCGGCACTCGCCGTGGTCGCGTTCTTGACCGCGCCCATCGCGGTCAGAACACCTCCCTATCAGAAGAGCAACGCCAAGGCGGCGGCCGCGCAGGTTGCTTCCGCCCTGCGGCCGGGTGACGTGGTTCTCTCCCCGGATCCGCAGTTGCCGCCCCTTCTGTCCCACTACCTTCCGACGGGCCTCCGCTACGTCACCACCGCCGGCCCGGTGCCTGACGAGCGAGTCGTCGACTGGCGCGGCATCGTGGAGCGACTACGGGACGGCGACCCTACGCGCACCCTGCCGGCCGTGGTCGACGAGCTCCCTCCCGGCGCGCACGCCGTTCTTCTGTGCCCGCCCACCGGTTCCCGCGACATCGCCACCCTGAGACAGCGGGTGGCAAGCCCCTTCGAGTCCGACGCCGCTTCCCGTACGGCCGTCGGTGGCCTCGGAGGAGGAGACCGGGGCGACGGGTCATCGGCCGACGTCCCCATCGCACCCGAGGAGATCACGCTGTTCCACCGGCTGATCGGCCGCCGCTGCGACGAGACCGCCTTGCTGCTGCTGGAGCACCCTCGACTTCGCCTGGACCAGAAGATCGAGCCCTTGACCGGGATCACTTGGACTCCCGTCGAGGGATTGTTGCTGACAAAGGTGGGCTGAGCCGTCTCGGGCCGACTCGCGCATTGGTCAGCACTGCCTCCGTTCCGCCCTGGTCTCCAGCGCCTCTTGAGCGTCAAGGCCGATGGCGACGAAGCCGCAACGGTGGCCTCGCAGGGCAACCGATAGCGTTGCCCTTCGTGCCCATTGCGACCGCGGGACGAGGGGCCGGACCAGCGAGGGACGACGTCTCACTGCGGCAAGAGGGCCCCCGGGACCGATCACCGGGGGCTCGCCCGTCATGGTGGCCCGGCGCGCTCGTCGTCGTGGTCGGGTTCGTCGTGTCCAGGGTGGTCGTCGCCGCCGCCGGCGTGAGGTTCGACACCGACCCTCTGGCCAGCGGCTTCCAGGTGCTCGAGCTCAGTGAGCTGCGCGACAACCTCTTCGGGAGCCTGACTCACCTCCACGCTCAGCCCCCGCTGTTCAACCTCTTCATCGGGTTGGTGCTTCGTTTGCCACAAGCCTGGGAGCAGCCTGTGTTCCGCCTGGTCTACCTGGGCGCCGGGCTTTCGATGGCGCTGACCATCTTCGTTGTGCTGGTTCGCCTGGGCCTCCGACGCTCCCTGGCCGTGCTGCTCAGCCTGGTCGTGACGCTGAGCCCGGCCAACATCCTCTTCGAGAACTGGGCGCACTACGACTACCTCGTCGTCCTGCTCCTGTGCCTGTCGGTCCTCGCCCTGCAACGCTACGAGGACGGCCATCGCCTTCGGCACGTCGCCGTGTTCTTCGGCCTGATCGGTCTGCTGGTCCTGACGAGGAGCATGTTTCAGCTCGTCTGGTTCCTGGTCTGGACCGCCGTGCTGCTGGTACACCGGCGACGCGCCGACTGGAAGCACGTAGCCATCGTCGCATCAGTGCCCTTACTCGCCATCGTGGCCGTCTACGCCAACACCCTCCGCGTCGCTGGTTCGTTCACGTCCAGCACCTCCCTCGGCATAAGCCTGGCGAAGGTCACGACCTTCCAGCTCCCGGAGGCCGAGCGCCGGGCCATGGTCAACCAGGGTGCGCTCTCACCGCTCGCCTTGGTCCCCCCGCAGGCGCCGGTTCCCGACTATGCAGGAGTGGTGCCGCCGGCGCCCACGACTGGCGTTCCGGTGCTCGACGACGAGGTGAAGACCTTCGCTGACGGAACGACCCGGATCAACTACAACAACCTCCTCTACGCGAAGGTGTCCGAGGCGTACCTCGACGATGCGGTGCGGACGCTCCGTACGCGTCCCGACGCCTACGCCCGGGGCGTGGCCACCGCGACGGAGTTGTTCTTTCGACCGCCCAGCGACTTCTTCACTCTGCGCGAGAACCGTACGCACATCGCCGAGTACAACCGGCTGTACAACCGGCTCTTCTATGGTGTCGTGGCCAGCGGAGACCCCGTTTCGGGCTTCCCGGACGTGGCTCAGCAGTACCGGCAGGGGCCCCCTCGAACCGGGTGGCTGTCCATTGTGCTCTATGTCGTCGCGCTGGTCGGTGGAGCGATCGAGCTGTGCCGCAGGCGCGGTCGCCGACGTCCTGGGCACAGCTCCCTCCTGCTGCCCTTCCTTTGGTCGACGGTCGCCTACGTCGTCGCCGTGAGCAACCTCCTCGAGGTCGGAGAGAACGATCGCTTCCGCCTGTACACCGAACCGCTGGTCTTGTTGCTGGTCGTCGCCCTCGCCGTACGCTGGCTGGCTCGGCGGCGGGAGCGGGACAGCTGCCACGAAGACGGCGAAGTGCTGCGCTTCGACCATGCGATCGAGATGAAGCCGTGTGGGTTAGCGCCTGACTCGGCCGCCGGAGGCAGGCCGGCGCTAGGGTCTCCACAGGGTCGACAGGGAGCGGGTGGTCGTGGCCAAGGTACTGGTGACGGGAGCGGCGGGGTTCGTGGGGCGGCACCTGGTGCGTCAGCTGCTCGAACGTGGCGACGAGGTGCACGCAGTCGACAGCCTGGCACCGCTGACGGGAGCGATCGACCCGGCGGCCGGCTGGCCCTTCTTCGACCCCCGCGACGATCCGCAGTTCAACTTCACGCCGGTTGACTGCCGCCAGTTCTTCCAGGAGCGCGTCGACGACGACTTCGACTACGCGTTCCACCTCGCGGCCATCGTGGGCGGGCGGGCGGTGATCGAGGCCAACCCGCTCGCCGTGGCAGACGACTTAGGAATCGACGCCGCGTACTGGCAGTGGGCAGCCAGGACCCGCCCGGCCAAGTCGGTGTGCTTCAGCTCCAGCGCCGCCTACCCCATCGGCCTCCAGCGGCCCGAGCACTACGTGCTCCTCAAAGAGGAGCTCATCAGCTTCGAGGGCGATGCGCCGACGTTCGGCGTGCCGGACCTCTCCTATGGGTGGGCCAAGCTGACGCATGAGTACCTCGGACGGCTCGCCTACCAACGTCATGGGCTCCGGTCGGTCACCTACCGACCGTTCTCCGGCTACGGCGAGGACCAGGACCTCACCTATCCCTTCCCGAGCATCTGCCTGCGTGCCATGCAGCATCGGGGGGCGCCCGAGCTGGTGGTCTGGGGAAGCGGCGAGCAGATGCGTGACTTCATCCACATCGACGACTGCGTCCGCGGCGTTTTGCTGACGATGGACCAGATCGATGACGGCAGCGCTCTCAACTTGTCGACCGGCATCTTCACCAGCATGAAGGCGTTGGCGGCCGAGGCGGCAGCGGCCTGCGGCTACGAGCCACGGGTCGTCGGCATGTCGGACAAGCCGGAGGGCGTCTTCGCCCGCGGCGGGGACACCACCAAGCAATGTGCCTTCGGCTTCTCTCCGTGTATCCCGCTCAAGGAAGGCATCAACCGGACGCTCGAGCACCTCGAGGCCACCTCAGCCTGACCACCACGGCCGCGCCCACCGCGGTCAGAAGTGGCTGCGGTACCGGTCGAAGGCGGCTCGCGACTCCGGAGGAAGGAAGCGGAGCAGGGCCTCGGGGTCGTCGGCCACCGCCTCGACGATGGCCAGGTTGTTCTCGTAACCGAGATATTCCCGCTTCATGTCGACCACGAGGTCGTGCGGGTTGCGCTCTTGGAACACCGAAGGCTTGCCGTAGACGACCCGCGCCCCCTTGCCCTGGAGGTAGTAGGAGGCCCAGATGTCGTCCATGCGGCCGACGTGGGGGAACAGGAAGTAGTCGGGGAGCCAGCGAGCGGAGAGAAAGGTGTTCTGCGAATTGAACGGGCTGATGCCGTCGGACGCCATGGGGAAGCAGTTGGGATCGAACCGGCAGTCGGGAGCGAACTGCATCCGGCAGATGGCATCAATGTCGGGGTCGCCGTCCCAGAAGTCGGCCTGGACGTCAGCACGGACCATCGTTCGGGTGCTGTCGGAGTAGTCGCGGCGCGGAAGCAACTGCAGGGGATAGCCCCGGTGCCACAGCTGCGGGTGGTTGGTAGCGCCGACTGGGTCGAAAGCCGGGAGCCCGGCGCGGTAGACAGTCGCCTCCACCTCTCGGCCGAGCAGCAGATCGCTGCCCCAGCCCTCGTACGGGATGTTGTCGTCGTCGACCACGGCAACGGTCTCGGCACCCATCTGGTGGGCGACCAGCAACCCGAAGTTGCGGCGCTGGATGCAGTTCCAGCCGATGAGGTCGGACAGCTCCTTGTCGATCTTCTCCTGGTCGGCGACGCCGACGTAGGTACCGTGCTGAAGCCGGTAGTCATCGGGGGTCTTGCGGTCACCGATCACCACCAGCTCCCATCCGGGAAGAGCGTCGAAGAGCTCCACCGCTTTCGTAGGCGCATTGATGGTGGTGGTGACGATGACGTTGCTCACGAGGGGGAGCCTCCTCAAACGGGGTGGTTGACGCGGAGCAAGCGCTCGGGCGTGGCGACGCGAGTACGCACGAGGGTCGTCAGATAGCGGGCCTGCGTGGACAGTGAGTTCTGGGACTGGCCTTCCTGGCGCGGGGTCCATCGGGTGGGCACCTCGAAGACCTCCACGCCCAACCGCAGAGGCTTGAGCAGCGTCTCCAGGAGAAACTCGTGGCGGAGCCCCTCCCAACTGATGGCCCGAAGGAGCGCGGCCGGGAACAACCGAAACCCGTAGGTGGCGTCGGTCAGCTGTGTGCGGTAGACCACCGAGGTGAGACGTTGGAACGCCCAGTTGAGGCCCACTCGCAGACGCCCGTAGCCCGAGAACCCACCGCTCGCTCTCCACCGGGAGGCGGTGACCATGGCATTGGGGTGCTCCTTGGCGACCTGGATCAAGCGGGGGACGGTGGCCGGGTCGGTCTCGAGGTCGCTGGCCATCATCACGACGTGGCTGCCGGCGGCGAGCTCGAACGCCTCCCGCATGGCGCCGCCGAGGAACGGCAGGCGCTGATGATGGAGCCGCACCCGGTTGGCGGCATCGGCTTGGAGACGGTGGCACCGCTCGAGGCTCTCGGACGACGTCCGGTCGCAGACCACGATCAGCATCTCGGCGATGTCGGCTTCGCTGGTCTCCCACAGGCGCCGCACCGTCTCTTCCAGCGCGTCCGTCTCGGTCACCACCGGCAGGACGATGGTGGCCCCCTCGAACACCGGTGTGGACGCAAGGACGGTAGACACCCAGGACAGCGTAGTTGCCCGGCCTGGGGCGACGGGTGCCCGCCGCCCGTCACCGCTCGGGTTCATCAACGTTGGACTTCTGTCCACAGTGTGGGCTGTCACAGCGCTTCACCCCCGATCGTTGCTCCCGACACGCAGTTCGTTAACCTGGAACTTCAGTCGAACGTTCGGAGTCCGATGTCGGCGCGCCCTGTCAGCCGACGCACGCGCTCCCTCTCTACGCGAGGTGCTCTGTGGCAACCAGTCCTGTGCAGGCCGGCCGACCGGAGGTCGTTGTCATAGGTGCCGGCCCCGCCGGTCTCACCGCCGCCTACGTCCTCAGCCAGCACGACGTCGCCGTCACGGTGCTCGAAGGCGATGCCATGGTGGGCGGCATCAGCCGCACCGCCGAGCGGGAGGGCTGGCGATTCGATATCGGCGGCCACCGCTTCTTCACGAAGGTTCCCGAGGTAGAAGCCCTTTGGCACGAGATCCTTCCCGACGAGGACTTCATGATGCGTCCGCGCATGTCGCGGATCTTCTACAAGGGGAAGCTGTACGACTACCCATTGAAGGCGTCGAATGCGCTGAAGAACCTCGGGCTTCTTCAGGCCGTGCTCTGCGTTCTCTCCTACGCGTGGGTGCGCGTGCACCCGCCCAAGGACCAGTCGAACTTCGAGGGCTGGACGGCAGCGCGCTTCGGCTGGCGGCTCTACCGGATCTTCTTCAAGACCTACACCGAGAAGCTGTGGGGCATGAAGGCGACCGAGATCCAGGCCGACTGGGCGGCGCAGCGCATCAAGAACCTCAATCTGTCGAACGCGATCCTCAACGCGCTGATACCGAAGCGCAACCGGAAAGACATCACATCTCTCATCGAGGAGTTCCAATACCCGAAGTACGGGCCCGGGATGATGTGGGAGGCGGCCGGGCAGAAGGTCACGGCGCAGGGCGGCAAGGTCGTGCTGGAAGAGAAGGTCCGGGCCGTCCACCGCGAACCCGGCAAGGGCGCGGTGGCCGTGACCACGCAGGTCACGGGTGGTTACGGCCCTGGGGCAGGTGCACCTGAGGCCAGGCGCACTGATCTCGGGCAGGAGCACCGCTACGAGGCCGACCACGTGATCTCCTCGATGGCGCTGCCCTCGCTGGTCCTCTCCATGGACCCGCCCGCACCAGCGCACGTCCAGGACGCGGCGCGCGCCTTGAAGTTTCGCGACTTCCTCACCGTGGCCCTGGTCGTGCCCGAGGAGCGGGGATTCCCGGACAACTGGATCTACATCCACTCCCCAGAGGTGAACGTGGGCCGCATCCAGAACTACGGCTCATGGTCACCGTACCTGGTCAAGGAGGGGCGCACCTGCCTCGGCCTCGAGTACTTCGTCACGGTGGGCGACCGGCTGTGGACCATGGACGACGGTGAGCTGATCGCCCTGGCGAAGCGGGAGCTCGCGGACCTGGGACTGGTACAGGAGCATGACGTCGAGCGAGGCTTCGTCGTGCGAATGCCCAAGGCCTATCCCATCTACGACGAAACCTACGCCGCCGCCGTCGAGACCATCCGCAAGTGGATGGACGCCGAGGTGCCCAACGTGCACCCCGTCGGCCGCAACGGCATGCACCGCTACAACAACCAGGACCACTCGATGCTCACCGCGATGCTGACGGCGGAGAACATCATCACCGGCTCACAGCACGACATCTGGACGGTCAACGTGGAGGCCGATTACCACGAGCAAGGTCCGAAGCCGACCACGTCGGTGGCCGGCAACGATGAGGTGACGCCCCCCGCCGGCTCGACGGAGATCCGGAACAAGCGGTCCGTCGGGTGACAGTTGCTCCGGTGCGGAGAGCCCCGCCAGCGTCGGACGACGCGCACCCCGGCCCCGGCCGACCCGGCCCCCGCCGACATCGACTCCTGCACCGCCCGGTGGCGCCTCTGCTGGCCGTCATCGCGCTCGTTCTGTTGCTCCTCGCGTGGGTGGGCAGCAACCCGCCCGGGTTCGCGCCTGACGAGCAGGTGCACCAGGTCAAGGCCATCGGCGCCGGGACCGGGCAGTGGCGGGGGGACCCGGGACAGCTCCCGGTGCTCGCCTTCGGCGACGGGCCCGGAAAGGAGACCCGGGAGGCGTGGATCAACGCCGCCACCCGCGTGTTCGACCTGCCAGAGGGGCTGGACCCGTACACCTCGGGGTACCCCTGCCAGCTGTTCGAGAACCACGAACCGGTGACCTGCCTGAACGGCGACCGGCCCCGTCCGCCGGCGGTCGAGGGGGCGGTCGCCTACGTCGGCACCTACGAGCCGTACCTATACGCCATATCGGGCGTCGTCATGGTGCAGATGGACGAAGCCCGGGAGGCGCTGTACGCGGGTCGGACGGTCAATGCCGTGCTGGTGGCGGCACTGCTGTCACTGGCGTGCCTGGCCGCCTGGGACCGGAGCGGCGGGCTGCTTTCGGTCTCGGGAGTCCTGCTCGCAGCGACGCCGACGGCGCTCTTCCTGGGGTCTGCCTTGGGTACCAACGGTCTCGAGATCTCCGCCAGTCTTTGCCTGCTGACGATCGCCCTGCGCAGCGGCCGCCCCGGGGAGGCCCCCTGGTGGGCCTGGCCCGGCGCGGCGTTCGCCGGCCTGCTGCTGGCGACCTCGCGCTCGACAGGACCGGCCTGGGTCGTCGTCGCCGGGGCGATCGCCGTCTACCAGGTCGGTCCTCGGGGCGCCTGGCGCGCCGTCGCCGCACGGCCGCGGCGCGCTCTGCCGGCGCTGGCGGTCATCGCCGCCGGTCTCCTTGCCACCGCGGCGTGGGAAGTGCTCTACCAGCCGCACCCCGGCGTCGACCTCGCCGTCGCTTGGGAAGGGCTGCGGCAGCTGCCGTCCGACGTGACCGTGTGGGCACACCAGTGGGTCGGCATCTTCGGCTGGTCGAGCGTCCCCATGCCGACGTGGTCCACGACCCTGTGGCTTGCGGCCGTCGTCGCGCTGGTTTCGGTTGCCCTCGCGGTTGCCTCGTCGGCGCAGCGGCGGTTACTCGCCCTCGTCCTCGCCGGCACGACCGTGCTGGGGATCGCGCTCGACGTCCTGGTGTTCCAGCAGACCCGGTTCCCGGTGTTCGGTCGGTACTTGCTCGCCTTGGTCGTGGTCGTGCCGCTCGCCGCAGGTGAGGTCCTGACCCGGCAGTCCTTCCGCATTCCTGCCCGGGTCCGGAGAGCGGCTCCACTGGGCCTCGCCGTCCTCGTGGCGACCGTGCACGTCGTCGCGCTGTGGGCGAACGCCCGTCGTTACGCGGTCGGGACGAGCGGCCCAGCGATGTTCATGGGGAGATCGCAGTGGGTTCCGCCAGGCGGCTGGCAGCCGTGGGCGTTGCTCGCGCTGGCAGCGGCGGCGGCGCTCGTGGCGGCCGGTGTCCTGTCCGTCTCGCACCGGTCGCAGGACGCTCCCGAAGCGCACCGTGCCTGAGCTCGACCGCCGCACCCCAGGCCGCGGAGCCCTTCTGTGGCGTGCGGCGCACCACCACGCACCCATCATCGCCGTGCTCGTCGTGGGCGGATTGGTCCGCCTGGGCACCATGGTCGCCTACCGGCCGGCCTTCGAGTTCGTCCAGGACTCCTTCAGCTACCTCTACAACGCAGACCACCTGCAGCCCGACGTCATCCGGCCGATCGGTTACGCCCTGTTCTTGCGGATCCTGAGCATCGCAGACCCGCACTTCCGCGTCGTCCCGCTGACACAACACCTGCTGGCACTCGGTGCAGGAGTGCTGCTGTACGTGGTGCTGCGCCGCATGGGCGCCGGACGATGGCTCGGCGCCGCCGGTGCTGCGCCGCTCGTGCTCGACGGGTACCAGGTGGCAGTGGAGCACTTCGTGCTGAGCGAGGCCCTCTTCCAGGCGTTGTTCGTCGCCGCCTTCGCCCTGCTCCTGTGGCGAGAGCTACCTGGCTGGCTGGCTGCCGGAGGTGCGGGCCTGCTCCTTGCTGCGACGGCGCTGACGAGGACGAACGGCGTGGTCCTGCTCGTTCCGGCGCTCGGGTACCTGCTGCTACGTCGGGTCCCCCTGAAGGTCCTCGTCGCCTTCCTCGCCACGTGGACCTTGCCCCTCCTCGCCTACGTGGGATGGTTCCACTCGCTGCACGGCAGCTACGGGATCGTGGCCTACGACGGCTACTACCTCTACGGCCGGGTATCTCCCTTCGCCGACTGCACGCAGCTGGACCTCACCCCAGACGAGCGGCGGCTGTGCGACCCGCGTGCTCCCGTGGACCGCGAGGGCTCCGACTGGTACGTATGGAACCCGGATTCACCACTGCGGGACCCGGAGATGCCCCCAGGGACCGACCGTGAGGCCATTGCGCAGTCCTTCGCCCTCAAAGCCATCGCGGCGCAGCCGGTGGACTACGTGCGCACCGTGGCGGGCGACCTGTGGCACTACGTGCAGCCGTTGCGGAGGACGGGACCGCGCGAGGGTCCGGCGGAGCTGCTGGAGTTCCCGACCTCGTTCCCGACCGGTCCGTGGTACCCGGCGACCCCGCCCAGCGACCCGTACCTCTGGAACTGGACCTGGCCGGGTGAGGTCGTGCAGTACTCGCGCATCCCTGCGAGTCATGGCTTCCACGACCGGCAGATCTCACCGGAGATCGAGCCGGGGCTCGCCCGCCCGCTACGCGCCTACCAGAAGCTCGTCCATGCTCCTGGCCCGTTCCTCGGGCTGTCCCTTCTGCTGGGCCTGGTGGCCGTCCGCCGTCTCCGGTCAGCACCTCGTCGGCTCGTCGGTGCAGCGGTCATGCTGAGCGTATCGGGCGTCCTCATGTGGCTGGTCCCGGCAGCCGCGTCCAGCTTCGACTACCGGTATTCGCTGCCCGTCCTCGCCTTGGGGCCGCCGGCTGCCGTCGCCGGTGTGCTGGCGCTCAGGTCGCCTGGCAGACCAGCGGATCGCCCAGGCCCCGCCGCGGCAGAGGAGAGCGGCTCGGGCCGCCCCGGTGCGGCCGGTCGGCACGACGGGACCAGCGAGGAGAGGGCCGCTCGTGTCGGTGGAGGCTGAAGGCGCGGACTGGGGCGGCCATCGGCGCACCACGGAGGTACGCGCACGGAACCCTCGGCAGAACGCCACGCCCGAGACCCACCCGTAGATCAGGGATAGGATGCCCGAATGCCGGGCCGGCTTCCCAACTCGTCCAACTGCACGTGGCCGTCGTACGGGGCTCAGAGATGAGCTGTGTCCTGGTGACCGGCGGCGCGGGGTTCTTCGGCGACGTGCTCAAGCGGCGGCTGCTGGAAGACGGCTTCGACTGCGTGAGCATCGACCTCCAGCCCGACCCCATGACCCACCCGCGGCTGCGCTCGGTGCGGGGCGACATCCGCGATGCCGGCCTGGTCGACGAGCTCTTCTCCCGACACCGCTTCGACGCCGTGTTCCACTGCGCCGCCATGCTGGCCCACGCGGTGAAGGACAAGGACTTCCTCTGGACCTCCAACGTGGACGGGACCGCGGTGGTGGCCCGGCTGACGGCGAAGCACGGCGTGCCCAAGCTGGTCTTCATCTCCTCCAACTGCCTCTGGGCCAGGAGCTTCCACCGCCCCGTCGTCGAGCAGGACGAGCCGGAGCCGGTCGAGATCTACGGCAGGTCGAAGTGGGCCGCTGAGCGGGTCCTCGAGCGGCATTCCGACGACTTCGACGCCGTGATCCTGCGGAGCCCGACCATCATCGACACTGGCCGGCTGGGCCTGCTGGCCATCCTCTTCGACTTCATCCGGGAGGGGCGCCGGGTGTGGGTGGTCGGCAAGGGCGACAACCGCTACCAGTTCGTCTACGCCCCCGATCTTGCCGACGCCTGCGTGCGCGCCCTCGGGGCGTCCGGGTCGACGTGCTACAACGTCGGGTCCGACGACGTGAAACCGCTGCGCGAGGTCTACGAGCACGTCATCGCCGAGGCCGGCACCGGCGCGAGGGTCGCCTCGCTTCCCGAAACTCCAGTTCTGACCGCCATGCGGGTCGCGGGGGCCCTCAAGCTGTCGCCCCTCGGCCCCTACCACTGGCGCATGATCGCCGAGGACTTCATGTTCGACACGTCGAAGATCAAGGCAGAACTGTCGTGGAAGCCGTCGCTCACCAACGAGGAGATGCTCGTCAAGGCCTACCAGGGGTACGCGCGCGACTTCGAGGAGATCCACAGCCGTACCGATGTATCGGCGCATCGCCAGCCGGCGAAGATGGGGGTCATCCGCCTCCTCAAGTGGCTGTCCTGAACGTCGGCGCCGGCGCCGGTCACCTGTCCTACTGAGGTGGCCGGCGGGCGTTCGGCTCCCCTACGGGCCGCCGTCGACGCAACCCCGTTGCTGGGCGCCCGCACGGGGATCGGCGCCTTCACCGCTGCCCTCCTCGAGCACCTCGCCGATCGGCCCGAGGTGGAGGTGACCGCCTACGGGCTCACCTGGCGGGGGCGGCAGTACCTGGCCGGCGCAGTGCCGGCCGGCGTGCGCACGAGCCGCCGGCCGATGGCCGCCCGCCCGCTGCGGATGGCGTGGCAACGAGGGAACCGGCCTCCGATCGAGTGGTGGACCGGGCCGGTCGACGTCGTCCACGGCACCAACTTCGTGGTGCCCCCCGCCGCCGGCGCAGCGTCAGTGGTCACCGTGCACGACCTGACGCCGGTGCACTACCCGGAGCTGTGCGACGCCGCCACGCTGGCCTTCCCGTCACTAGTGCGACGAGCCATCGCCCGGGGCGCATGGGTCCACACCCCCTCGCGGTTCGTGGCTGCGGAAGTCGTCCGGCACCTCGGGGCCGATGCCGAGCGCGTGATCGCCATCCCGTCCGGCGTGCCGGCGGTCGCCCCCGCCGATGCCGGCCTCGGGCAGCGCCTGGCCGGGGCGGAGCGCTACCTGCTGGCGCTGGGGACGGTGGAGCCGAGGAAGGACCTCCCCCTCCTCGTGCAGGCCTTCGACGCCGTGGCCGGGTCCAGGCCCGATGTGCGCCTGGTGCTCGCCGGCCCCGACGGGTGGGGCGCCGACGCGCTGCGGCGGGCCATGGCCGAGTCGCGCCACGGCGACCGGATCGTGCGACTCGGGTGGGTGGACGACGAGTCCCGTGCCGGGTTGCTGCGAGGTGCCGCCGTGGTCGCCTACCCATCCCGCTACGAGGGCTTCGGCTTCCCCCCGCTCGAGGCCATGGCCGCCGGTGTGCCAGTGGTGGCCACCACCGCCGGGGCGCTCCCGGAGGTGCTCGGTGACGCCGCCACGCTGGTGCCCGTGGGCGACCTGGACGCCCTCGCCCAGGCGCTGGCCGCCCTCCTGGACGATGCCGGCGTGCGCCGCCAGCGCGTGGCTGCGGGCCGGCGGCGGGTGGGCGCCTACCGCTGGGAGCACACCGCCGGCGCCATGGTCGACCTCTACCGGCGGGCGGCGGCCGAGCGGTCGTGACGCCGGCTGCCGCGGCGGGCGAGCTTCGTGCGACAGTGGCCCCGTGCGTGTCGCCGTCCACGTCGGCCAGCTGCTCCAGCCCGTGCCCGGAGGCATCGGGCGCTACGTCCGCGCCCTGCTGGCCGGCCTTCCCGGCGTCGGCGTCGATCCGGTGGCGTTCGCCGCCGGCGTCCGTCCTCCGGGCGTCGATACCTACGTCGACCTGGGACGGCCGGGAGGATCGCTTCGCTACGAGGCATGGCACCGGCTGCGACGTCCGGCCCTTCGCGTGCCCGCCGACGTGGTGCACGCCACCAGCCTGGCCGTGCCCCCACCCGGTCGGCGACCGCTGGTGGTCACCGTCCACGACCTGGTCTTCCTCCGCCAACCAGAGCACCTCACGCCCCGGGGCGTCTCCTTCCACCGGCGGGGCCTGGCGGTGGCGCGGCGTGAGGCGGCCGTCGTCGTCGTGCCCACCGCCTTCGGCCGCCAGGAGCTGGCCGACGAGGGGTTCGAGCCCGAGCGGATCCACGTCGCCCACCACGGCGTCGAGACGCCGGCGGCCCCCGACGCCGGCGTCACGGCCGCTCAGCTGTGGCGTCTGAAGGTCGACGTTCCCTTCGTACTGTTCGTGGGGACCCTCGAGCCGCGCAAGGGGGTAAGCGACTTGCTCGACGCCCACGCCGCCCTGCGAGCCGCCGCTCCCGACCTGGGCCTGGTCCTGGCCGGACCCGCCGGGTGGGGACCGCCGCTCGAGCTGTCGGCGCCCGGCGTCGTACCCCTCGGCTCGGTCGACGACGCCCAACTCGACGCCCTGTACCGTGCCGCCGTGGCCCTTGCCCTGCCCAGTCGCTACGAGGGCTTCGGCCTGCCCGTGCTGGAGGCCATGACCAGGGGCTGCCCGGTCGTCACCACCGACGCCGCCTGCCTGCCCGAGGTGACCGGCGGAGCCGCCGAGCTGGTGCCGGTGGGCGACGTCGAAGCCCTGGCCGGCGCCCTCGAGCGCATCCTCTCCGACCCCGACCACCGTGAGCGGATGGTGGCGGCCGGACGCCGGCGCGCCGCCGGCTTCTCCTGGGAGGCCAGCGCCCGGGCCCACGCCGCCGCCTATGCCTCGGCGGCGTCGAGGCGGGAATGAACGACCGGCTCCGGGTCACCCTCGACGTCTCCGCCATCCCCGCCCAACCGGCCGGGGCGGGCGTCTACGTGCGCCAGACGGTGGAGGCACTGGCCGCCGCCGGCGAGATCGAGCTGGGCCTGGTCGCCGCCACCGGCGACGCCGCCCGCTGGCGCCGGCTGGCACCCGGCGCCGAGGTCCACGCCGAGGTCCCCGCCCGCCGGCCCGCACGACTGCTGTGGGAGCAGACGCGGGCTCCGGCCCTGGCCCGGCGGCTGGGCGGCGACCTGTGGCACGGGCCGCACTACACCATGCCGGTGCGGGCTGACCTGCCCACCGTGGTGACCATTCACGACCTCACCTTCTTCGACCATCCCGAGTGGCACGAGCGGGCCAAGCTCGCCTACTTCCGGCGCATGATCCGCATCAGCGCCCAGCAGGCCGACCTCCTCGTCTGCGTCAGCCAGCACACCGCCCGTCGGCTCGACGCTGTGCTGGCTCCGACCTCCCCCGTCGAGGTCATCCCTCACGGCGTCGACCACGACCGCTTCCGTCCCGCCCCGCCCGATCACGACCTCGAGCTGCTGGCCAGCCTCGGGGTGCGGCCGCCGTTCCTGGCGTTCACCGGCACGCTCGAGCCCCGCAAGAACGTCCCGGCACTGGTGCGGGCCTTCGGCCACCTGGCGCCGGTCCACCCCGACCTCCAGTTGGTGCTGGCCGGCACCCCCGGGTGGGGTGTCGGGCCCATCCACGCCGCCGTGGCCATGAGCAACGTGGCCGACCGCATCGTCGAGCTCGGGTACACCACAGACGAGGTCGTCCCCGCCCTGTTCCGCCAGGCGGCGGTGGTCGTCTACCCGTCCCTCGAGGAGGGCTTCGGGCTTCCCGCCCTCGAGGCGCTGGCGTGCGGGGCGGCGCTGGTCACCACCAGCGGCTCGGCCATGGAGGACGTGACCGGGGGGGCGGCGCTGCTCGTGCCGCCCGGCGACGACGAGGCCCTGGCCGAGGCCACCGAAGCGGCCCTCGCCGGCGGCAGCGAGATCGACCGGCTGCGCGAGCAGGGCCCGCGCGTGGCGGCCGAGTACAGCTGGGACCGTGGCGCCCGCCGGCACGTCGAGGCCTACCGGAGGGCCGTGAGCGCCGCCCGGTGATCACCGTGCTCGCCGGTGGCGTGGGCGCCGCCCGCTTCCTCTCCGGCCTGGTCCGGGTGACTCCGCCCACCTCCGTCACCGCCGTGGTCAACACCGCCGACGACGTCACCCTGCACGGGCTGCGCGTCTGCCCGGACCTCGACACGGTCACCTACACCCTGGCCGGCGCCGTCCATCCCCGCACGGGGTGGGGGCTGGCCGGGGAGACCTGGCACGTCATGGAAGCCCTGGAGCGCTTCGCTGCGGTGGCACCGAGCGGGTCGGCCGCCGGCCTGACGTGGTTTCGCCTGGGTGACCGGGACCTGGCCACCCACCTCTACCGCACCGCCCGGCTGGGTGAGGGCGCCGGCTTGGCCGTGGTGACCGCCGAGGTGGTTGCCGCCTGGGGCGTGGAGGCGACGCTGGTGCCCATGACCGAGGACCCGGTGCAGACCCGCGTCACGGTCGCCGGCGAGGGCGAGATCGGCTTCCAGGAGTACTTCGTCCAGCGCCGCCACGACGTCGCCGCCTCGTCGGTACGCTTCGCCGGGATCGACCAGGCCCGCCCCGCCCCCGGTGTGCTCGCCGCCTTCGACGGAGCCGACGGCGTGGTGATCGCCCCCTCCAACCCCATCGTCTCGATCGCCCCGGTGCTGGCCGTGGCGGGGGTGCGCGACCGGCTCCGGGCCCGGCGCCGGCAGGTGGTCGCCGTCTCCCCCATCGTCGCCGGCGCCGCCCTGAAGGGCCCGGCCGCCCGCCTCATGGCCGAGCTCGGTCACGAGGCTTCGGTGGTGGGTGTGGCCCGGCTGTGGGCCGACGTGGCCGGCACCCTGGTGGTCGACGAGGCCGACGCCGCGCTGGCGCCCGAGGTCGAGGCCGCAGGTATGAGGTGCGTGGTCACGCCATCGGTGATGCACGGGCCCGACGAGGCCGCCGCCTTGGCCCGGGCGGCGATGGCCGCTTTGGCATGACCGGGGTGCAGCTGCTGCCGGTGACGGGCATGCCCGAGGTGCGGCCCGGTGACGTCCTCGCCGAGCTGGTGGCCGCCGCCGCCGGCGACGAGCCGGGGCTGCAGGACGGCGACGTGGTGGTGGTCACCCAGAAGATCGTCTCCAAGGCCGAGGGGAGGATGGTCACGGTCGACCCCGACGACCCGAACTCGGTCCGCCGCCTGGTCGAGGCGGAGGCGGTGCGGGTGCTGCGCCGGCGGGGGGAGCTGCTCATCACCGAGACCCGCCACGGCTTCGTGTGCGCCAACGCCGGCGTCGACTCGTCCAACGTGGACCGGGGCCACGCCGCCCTCCTGCCCGTCGACCCGGACCGCTCGGCCCGCCGCGTCCGCGACGGCTTGCGGGCCCGAGCCGGGGTGGAGGTGGGCGTGATCGTCTCCGACACCTTCGGGCGGCCGTGGCGGCGGGGCGCCGCCGACGTGGCCATCGGCTGCGCCGGCGTGGCCGCCGTGGTCGACCTCCGGGGCACCACCGACGCCTCCGGGCGTCGGCTGGAGGTCACCGAGGTGGCGGTGGCCGACGAGCTGGCCGCCGCCGCCGAGCTGGTGATGGGCAAGGCGAGCAGTGTGCCCGTGGCCATCGTCCGCGGCGTCGACCGGTCGTGGCTCCGGGAGTCGTCGGTGCGGGCCGAGATCGTCCGTCCTCCGGGCGAGGACCTGTTCCGTTGACCGAGCCACGACGCCCGTCGCCGGATGAGTGATCGAGCACGGGCTCCTGGCGACGGCGCCGACGAGGCCGACACGACGTCAGCGTGGTGCTGCCGGTACGAGAAGCGCCACCTGCGGACCAGATCGACCGAGGAGGCGCGCCCGCACTTCGGGTGCGAGCGGCAGCTTGTCGGCCTGAGCCGCCGCCGGCGTCTCTGCGCTCGGCGGCGACACGGCCGATCAGGATGGCGGCGGGCGTTCCGCGTTCGCCACGCCCTCATCCTCACTCACCGCCGGGCTCTCGCAACCTCCCGCCGTCAGAGCCCCAGGCGTCGCGACTGGTCGGAGCGCAACACCCCGTGGGGGTCCACCCGCGCCCGGACCTCCCGCCACTCGCCGAGCCGGGGGTACATGGCGCCGAGGAGCTCGGGGCGCATGCGGGAGTCCTTGGCCAGGTACAGCCGCCCGCCGGCCTCCACCACCATCTCGTCAACGTCGTCGAGCAGGGGCCCGAGGCCGGCGGCGCCGGCGGGGAGGTCGAGGGCCAGCGTCCACCCCGACATGGGGAACGACAGGGGTCCGGGATCGGCCTCGCCGAAGCGCTTGAGCACGGCCCGGGACGACGCCGCCCCGGACGCGGCCAAGCGCTCGACGATGCGCCGCAGCGTCGCCTCGGCCCCGAAGGGGACCACGCACTGGTGCTGGAGCAACCCTCGGGGGCCGTAGAAGCGGTTCCACCCGCCCACGCCGTCGAGGGGGTGGAAGAACGAGGCGATGCCCTGGAGCTCGCCCTCGCGCCGGCGCGGGGCCTTGCGGAACCACAGCTCGTTGAAGGCAGTCACCGTGGCGCGGTTGAGCAGGCCGGGCGGCACCCACGGCGGCGCCGACAGCCGCTGGGCGGGCGCGAAGTGCAACGGCGTCTCCCGCTGCTTGGGGGGCAGGTCGTCCACGCCGGCGTGGTCGCCCCGGGTAAGGACGGACCGCCCCAGCTCGGGGCCTGTGGCCGTGCAGTCGATCCACGCCTCCGAGTAGCGGTAGCGGTCGTCGCCCGACTCCATGCGGGCCATGCAGTCGTCGAGGTCGCTGGCCCGCTCGGTGTCGACCACCATCGAGGCGGTCGTGACCGGGTGCAGGCGCACGTCGGCCTCGAGCACCACGCCGGTGAGCCCCATCCCGCCGGCCGTGGCCCAGAACAGCTCCCCCGAGGGCCCGTCGGGGCCGATCCGCCGCCGGTGCCCGTTCGGGAGCTGGAGGCTGAGCGACTCGACCCAGCGGCAGAAGCTGCCGTCGACGTGGTGGTTCTTGCCGTGGATGTCGCTGGCCACGGCGCCCCCCACGGTGACGAACCGTGTCCCCGGGCTCACGGGCACGAACCACCCCAGAGGAAGGAGCCGGCGTATCAGGGTGTCGAGGCTGATGCCCGCCTCGACGACGACCAGGCCCCCCTCCAGATCGAGCGCCCGGATGCCCGCCAGCGAGGTGCAGTCGAGCACCACGCCACCGGCGTTTTGGGCGGAATCGCCGTAGCTGCGCCCCAGCCCCCGGGCGATCGCCCCCCGCGGCGGACCCGCGGCCAGCGCATCGGCCACCAGGCCGGCGTTGCGGGGGGCCACCACGACCGAGGTCGTAACGGCCGTGCGGCCCCACCCGCTGAGGGGCCGGCGCGCCACCGTGGTCACGGCTGGTAGACGCCGCCGACGGCGAACGTGGTCACGGACAAGAGGAGCCGAACGAGGTGTCGACACCGACATCCCCCGCCCGTCACATCGGGATCTTTCGGAACAACGGCCGGGGGAGGTGACGCACGACCGTGAAGACGTAACGCAGCGCCGCCGGCACGTGCACCACCTCGGCGCCCTTGGCCAGCCCGGACACGATGGCGTCGGCGACGGCCTCGGGCGTGGTCGACAGCGGGACCTCCTCCCGACCAGCGGTCATCTTGGTGCGCACGAAGCCGGGGCGGACCACCAGCACGCCGACGCCCGTGCCGACCAGCGAGTCGCCCAACCCCTGGGCGAAGGCGTCGACACCGGCCTTGGAGGAGCCGTAGACGAAGTTGGCCTTGCGGGCCCGCTCCCCCGCCACCGACGACAGCACCACGATGGTGCCGTGGCCCTGGGCGGTCATGCGTCGGGCGAGGGGCAGGCACGTGGTCACCGCCCCGAGGTAGTTGGTGGCCACGATGCGCCGGGCCTCGGCCACGGAACGCAGGGCCTCGTCCTGATCGCCGAGGACGCCGAAGGCGACCAGGGCGACGTCGATGTCACCGTGACGATCGAACACCCGCTCGACCAGGCCGGCGTGGCTGTCGGTGTCCAGGGCGTCGAACGGCTCCATCTCGACCGCCAGCCCGAGGCCGCGCAGCTCGTCAGCGGCCAGGGCCAGCGCGTCGGTGTTGCGACCGGCGAGCACTACCGACTGCAGCCGCCGCTGGGCCATGGTCCGCACCGTGGCCAGTGCGATCTCGGAGGTTCCTCCGAGGACGAGGACGGACTGTGGCTCACCCAACGCGTTCTTCACTGGCAAGCGACGTTAGCCCCCATCCTTCCCGCCTCCGCGAGGCCGCGCACTCGCCTGCGGGGGAGGGGGGCGGCGGTGACGCTGCCTCCACGCGCTGTGCTCGGGCCGGTGCTGGGCGTGCCCATTTCTTGGCCGCAGCCGCCCTGGTGGCTACAGTTCGTGGTCATGTGACGTTCCGGCAATGGTCGCCGGACGGACCACGACCGCTCGTAGGAGAACCCTTTTGAAACAGCAACTGATGTATCTCGACGCCGGCACCGGCAGCCTGATCGTTTCAGCGGTGGTGGCCGGCGCCGCCGGTCTCGGTGTGGTATTGCGCATGAGCTGGCGGCGCATCGTCGGCTTCTTCTCACCGAAGCAGCGCGCTGAGGCGCAACGTGCGGCCGCGCAGGGGCCAGGCGACCACGACTCGACAGTGTCGGAGCGCGCCGACGCGCCAGCCGAACCGCGGGCCTGACGCAGCGTCCGGAGTGGGTAGTGTCCTCCCGGAGCCGGCGTCGTTCCGCGACCCCGATTCGGCCGTCTTCTACGCCGACGGGCGGGTGCTGCGGGGACTGAGCGAGCAGGGAGCTTCCGACTGGCGCCAGCTGGCCGGCACCGACTTCTTCCCCCGCTTGGTCGACCAGGGCCAGATCGTGCGCACCGCTCCGTACCAGGCCGAAGCGCCGCCGGGGCCCCGGGGCCAATCGTGGTCACTGGTGCTCGAGCACGAGCGCATCCCGGTGGTCTCCTACCCCTTCGAGTGGCCCTTTGCCATGCTGCGAGAGGCCGCCATCTGCCACCTCGAGGTGCTGCTCGCCGCCCTCGAGGAGAACATCACCACCAAGGACGGCACCGCCTACAACGTCCAGTTCGTGGGCAGCCGGCCGGTGTTCGTCGACCTCGGCTCGTTCGAGGCGGCCAGCGGCCCGTGGCCGGGGTACCGCCAGTTCTGCCAGACCTTCCTGTTCCCGCTGCTCATCCAGGCGCACCTGCGCATCGCCTACCAGGGCCTGTTGCGCGGCAGCCTCGACGGCCTCCAGCCGGTCGACGTGCGGGGGATGTTCGGGGGCCTGCGCCGCTTCAGGCGGGGAGTCTTCCGCCACGTGTACCTCCACAGCGTGGCCGAGCGACGGGTCACCTCCAGCTCCGAGAGCGTCAAGGCCGAGCTGGGCCGAGCCGGCTTCGGGACGGAGTTGGCCAAGGCCACCGTGGCCAAGACCCTCAAGCTGGTGCGTCGCCTCGAGGTCAAGCGCTCCCGCACGGCGTGGTCCGACTACCGCGACACCTGCTCCTACACCGACGACGACGCCGCTGCCAAGCGCGCCTTCGTGGAAGCGGCGCTGGCGGCCCGGCCGTCACGGTGCGTCCTCGACCTCGGCGCCAACGACGGAGCCTATTCGATGCTCGCCGCCAGTTACGCCCAGCAGGTGGTGGCGGTCGACGGCGACGAGGCCGTGATCGACGGTCTGTACCGACGGCTCCGTCACGACGGCGTCGCCAACGTCCTCCCGTTGGTGATGGACCTGTCCGACCCGTCGCCGGGGCTCGGGTGGCGAAACCGGGAGCGGGCCCCGTTCGCGGCGCGGGTGCGACCCGACGTCGTGCTGAGCCTGGCCCTGGTCCACCACCTCGCCATCACCGCCAACGTGCCCCTGCCCGAGGTCGTCGACTGGCTGCACGAGTTCGGAGCCCGCTTGGTGGTCGAGTTCGTGGACCGCCCCGATCCCATGACCCGTCGGCTGCTGTCCAACAAGCCGGCCGGGCTGTTCGACGACTACCGCATCGACCACTTCGAAGAGCTCCTGGCCGCCCGATTCCACATCGCAGAGCGCCAGGTGGTGCCGAGCGGGACACGCACCCTGTACCTGTGCGAGCCCTAGACCAAGGGGTGGCACTGAGGAATCGAGCCCGCGAGATGGGTTCCTCGGAGGATACGCGCGCCCGCCCGACCCGACACCACCCTCCCCGCTAGATGTTCACGGTCATCGTCGTCCTCCTCATCGTCGCCGTTTCCATCGCAGTCGTCGTCGGCGTCGTGGTCCTCGACGACCCCGGGCCTGCGACACCACCACTGCGGCCGCCGCAGCCACGGGCATCGACGAATCGTTCACCGGGCCGGCCGGGCCGGCCGTGGTGGCGACGCGAAGGGCGCTACTTCCTCGAGATCCTGGCGGTGAGCGGCTTCGCCGTGGCGCAGCCCGTGCTGGGGTCCTTCGGAGACTCACCGGAGACCTTCGTCGCCACCCACGCCTCCCTACGCACCATCGTGATGTTCGGCATCGGCGTTGCGGTGCTGCCGGCGCTGGCAGTGTGGGCGCTGGCGGCGGCGACCGGTCTGGTCGGTGGCCGGGCGCGGCGGGTGGGCCAATCGGCAGCTGTCGGTCTTCTTCTGGGCCTGTTCATCTCGTGGTTCGCCCGCCCCCTGCTGCCGGGACCGGCGTGGGTGCTCGTCGCGGCGGTGGCTGCCGGGCTCGCCGCCGCCTTCCTCTACGAACGGTTCGAGGCCGCCCGGCTGTACCTGGTGTTCTTGTCGGCCGCACCGGCTGCGTTCCTCGTGGTCTTCCTGGCGTTCTCGCCGGTTGCCAACCTGATCTTCACGCCCTCACCGGCATCCCCTCCGGCGCCGGCGTCGCCGGAGGCGGCGGCGGCGGGCCAGCCGTCGTTCGTGGTCCTGGTGCTCGACGAGTTGCCCACCATGTCGCTGCTCGACGGCGACGGTCGAATCGACGCCGAGCTTTTCCCCAACCTCGCCCGGTTCGCTGACGACGCCACGTTCTACCGGAACACCACGACGGTGGCCACCTTCACCGACCTCGCAGTCCCCTCCCTCCTGACCGGGCGCATCCATACCGAGGCCAAGGCGGTGCGAGATGACTACGTCGAGAACCTCTTCACCCTCCTCGGCGACAGCCATGACCTCAACGTTCACGAGGCGATCACGTCGCTGTGCCCACCGTCGCGGTGTGACCAGGCCTCCGATCCCACGGCCATCGGACGCCTCCTGTCCCTGGCCTGGGATCTATGGACAGGAATCGTGACGTCCCCGGCTCAGACGTCCTTGGGCGACGGGGTCGGGGAAACCTCCTTTGAGGCGCTTCTCGGGCTGATCGCCGGCCGGTTCGAGCACCTCGACGATTTCCTGGAGTCACTCCAGCCCGACGACGGCCGGCCCCAATTGGACTTCGCCCACCTGCTTCTGCCCCACGTGCCCTGGCAGGTCCTTCCCGACGGCCAAAGTCACACCGGCGACCCACATCCGCTCGGCCTCCTGGGCCCGCGGTGGACCACCGAGACTGCGGGTCAGCTCGGGCGACAGCGGCACCTGCTGCAGCTGCAGTACACCGACAAGCAGGTAGGGAGGATGCTCGACCGCTTGGCTGAACTCGATCGCTACGACGACTCCTATGTCATAGTCGTCGCTGACCATGGCCTCTCGTTCCAGGAGGAGGAGTTCTGGCGAGGTGTCTCGCGGAACAACGCTCACGAGCTCCTGTGGGTGCCCCTGTTGATCAAGGCCCCAGGCCAGGTCGAAGGCCGGATCACTGACGTGAACACCGAGATCGTCGATCTGGTCCCGACCATCGCCGACGCCACCGGCATCGGGATGGGCTGGGAGGTCGACGGCCGTTCTCTGTTGAACCCCGCGCTTCGACACGCTGACGACAAGCGGTTCGTCCCAAGCGAGCACAGCACCATCGAGCCGGACGACGGCAAGGCGTACGCGACCATCGACGCGGTCGAGGGGCTCGCCAACATGCTCGCCGCGCAACCGGCGTCAGCGGTCCCTAGCGACGATCCCCTCGCCCTGTACCGCCTGCCGCCGCACGTCGAGTTCACCGGCACACCGGTCGTCGAACTTCCCCAGGGTCCACCGGCCGACTGGAAGGCTCGCCTCGTCGACCCGGAGCAGTACGACGACGTGGATCTCCAGGCGCCTATCCTGCCCGTCTACGTGTCCGGTGAGGTGGAAGAAGCCGACACGGAGCTACGGCGAGTCGTGGTGGCGGTCAATGGCGTGATCGGCGGCTGGGGCAGTCTCGAGGCACACTTGACCGTCTGGTCGACCCGATTCGCAGTGCTGGTGCCCGAGTCATTGCTCCGCCCGGGCGCCAACACCGTCGACGTGTTCGCCATGGAGGGCGCCCCCGGCGAGGTCACGCTGCGCCCCGTCGAGCTCGTTCGGTAGCGGTGGACCACGCCCGTCAGCGCCACTGGGTGGAACCCGGCGGTCGCAGTCGACGCACGGTCGCCCGGCTCATCGACGGGCGGCGAACCATTCCAAGACGGCGCCGGCCCCGTCTTCCATGCTCGTCCAGGGAGCCCACCCGAGATGCAGGCGGGCACGGGTGGGGTCGAGGGCCGAACGTGCCAGCTCCCCGGGCCGGGCCGCGGCGAACGAGACCGCCGCCCGGGGCACCCCGGCAGCGCCGGCCATGAGTTGGTGCAGGCGCAGCACCGACGTCTCGATGCCGGTGCCGATGTTGCAAAGGAGGCCGCTGCCCCGGTCGGCGGCCCGGACGAAGGCGTCGACCACGTCGTCGACGTAGACGAAGTCGCGCGTCTGGAGGCCGTCGCCGAAGACGGTGCACACCTCGCCGGCCAGCAACTTGCCGGCGAAGATGGCGACC
Organism: Acidimicrobiales bacterium; assembly: GCA_035942035.1. Taxonomy (GTDB): domain Bacteria; phylum Actinomycetota; class Acidimicrobiia; order Acidimicrobiales; family CADCSY01; genus JAHWJR01. The sequence goes on along the minus strand of DASZDK010000089.1, from coordinate 38,049 downwards.
ACGCCGGCCTCGCCGTGAGGGTCTTGGCGGGGGCCGTACACGTTGGCCAGGGCGAGCACGACGAACTCCAGCCCGTGCAATGCCCGGTAGGCGTAGAGGTAGTCCCCCACCGCCTTCTTGGCCACCCCGTACGGGGACAGCGGGCGCTGGGGGTGGGACTCGGTCACCGGAAGGTCCGCGGGGTCGGGGTCGCCGTAGATGGTGCCGCCGCTGGAGGCGAAGACCACCTTGGGGCAACCGGCCGCCCGAGCCCCCTCCATCACGTTGAGGCTCCCCACCACGTTCACCTGGGCGTCGAGGAGGGGATCGGCGACCGAGACCCGCACATCGGCCTGGGCGGCCAGATGGAACACGACGTCGGGACGCCGGCGCTCGATGAGCTCGACCACCGCCGGCGAGCGGACGTCGAGCTGGTGCACCCGCAGGTCGTGGTCGCGGTCGGCACGGGCCTCGGCCAGGTTGGCCAACGACCCGGTCGACAGGTTGTCGACGACGTCGACGGCGTGGCCCTCGGCCAGCAGGCGGTCGACGAGGGTGGAGCCGATGAACCCCGCCCCCCCGGTGACCAGCGCCTTCACCCGCCCCCGCTCCGGCACCGGCGCCGCCCGCCGGGGCCCGTGCCCACGGTCACCACGATTCGGGCCCGGGGACCAGCACCCCGGCGAGCTCGGCGCCTTCGGCCACCTCGGTGCCGTTGCCCAGCACCGACACGTCGCGCACCACCGCGCCCCGCCCGACCACCGCCGCAGACCCCACGACCGACCTGCGCACCACCGCGTCGGATTCTACGACGCCGCGCGCGAACACCACCGAGTCCTCCACCACGGCCCGTGGCCCCACCCTGGCGCCGGGGCCGATCGCCGAACGGCGCACGACGGCGCTGGTGGCGACCATGGCGTCGACGCTACGCACCACCGAGGGCGGCGGCTCACGGTCGAGGAGGTCGAGCGAGGCCTGCAGGTAGCGGTCGGGCGTGCCCACGTCGATCCACCACGCCTGCTCGGCCCGGGCCCACAGCACCCCGTCGCCGACCATGCCGGGGAAGACCTCCCGCTCGACGTTGACCCGCCCGCCCTCGGGGATGCGGTCGAGCACCTCGGGCTCGAGCACGTAGAAGCCGGCGCTGATCAGGCTGGAGGGCGCCTCCCCGGGCGCCGGCTTCTCGACGAACGCCCGCACCCGTCCGTCGTCGTCGGTGGCCACCACGCCGAACGAGGACGGGTCCTCGACCGGGGTCAGTTGAAGGGTGCCGGAGGCGCCGACCCGCGCGTGGAACTCCATGAGGGCGCTGAGGTCGATGTCGGTGAGCACGTCGCCGTTGGCCACCAGGAAGCGCTCGTCGATGCCGGCCGCGCCGGCGGCGAAGCGGATGGCGCCGGCAGTGTCCAGCGGCTCCGGCTCGACGGCGTACACCAGGCGGACACCGGCGCAGGTGGCGTCGGGGTAGGCCCGACGGAAGGCGTCGGGGCGGTAGCCGAGCGACAACACCACCTCGTCGACCCCGTGGGCGGCGAGGTGGGCCACGACCCACTCGATCATCGGCCTGCCCGCCACCGGCAGCATCTGTTTGGGCGTGGACAGCGTGAGCGGGCGGAGGCGGGTCCCGAAGCCGCCGACGAGGACGACGGCCCTCACGGGGACGTCGTGGCGGTGGTGTCGCCCTCGGGGGTGTCGGCCTCCGGGGTGTCCCCCCGGGAGCCCTCTTCCTGCTCGTCGCCCTCGCCCTCGGCTGCGTCGCCGTCAGGAGGGGCCGGCGCCTGGCTCCCGGCCGCGGGGCCTCCACCCACCGGCGCCCCGCCGGGCACGTCGCCGGGGACCGTCCCGGCCGACGGCGGCTTGGGGATGTCGGCGCCCTCGGGTGCGAAGGCGATGGTCACCAGCGAGCCCTCCGGCAGAGCGAACTGGGCGACGTCGCTCTCGACCAGCCGCCCTTCGGCATCGGCGACGCCGTCCCATACCTTGACCTGGACCACGCCGGGCTCGCCCCCGCAGTCGTCGCCGTTGCGCAGGGCGTCACCACCAGGCAACGAGATCCCGTCGTCGCTGAGCTCGAGCCCGACCTGGCGGGCGAAGGCCTCGAGGTTGGCGCCGTCACCGGTGTAGCGGGTGCTGAAGGGATGGATGTGGATCAGGCCGTCCTGGTGGGTGTGGATGCCGCTGGCGTCCCGCTGGACGTCGGCCAGGGGCGGAAGGAACCCGTCGCACACGTACACGCCGTAGGCCACGTGCCAGTGGTCACCGAGCTTGGGGGGCTCGGCCTCCGACTGCTTGGGCCGGGACAGGAAGATCAGCACCGACCCGAGGACGACCACGGCGGCCAGGGCCAGCGGCCAGGCGAGGTTACGCGACTTCTTCTTGTCCCGGCCCGCCGCTCGCGCTGCTCGCGACACCTTTTTGTTGGAGGATGCCCTGCCCATGGCCGGCCCACTGTAACGACCTCCACGCGGGGCGCCGCGACCGGTCCTGGAGCCACCTCGACCGGTGGGAGGGTCAGACGGCGGCGTGAGGGCGGCCGCGAGCGGCCCGCTGCACCCACGCCAACCCCGTGCGCACGGCCAGGGCCACGGCGATGACCGGCAGCAGCAGCCGGCGGCACCCGGTGGCGGTCTTGGTGGCGTAACGCCACAGCGACCGGTGGTGGGCGGCGATCATGCGGTAGGGGGTCTGGTCGGTGGAGCGGCCGATGGCGTGGGTCACCACCGCGGCCGGCTCGTAGCCCGTGCGCCACCCCTTCTGGCGCAGCCGCCAGCACAGGTCGACGTCCTCGAGGTACATGAAGAAGCCCTCGTCGAAGCCTCCGACCTCGTCCCAGGCGCTGCGGCGGGCGACGAGGTGGGTCCCCGCCACCCAGTCGACGTGAGCGGGCGCGTCGTGGTCCCAGTCGAGCATTCGGTACCGGCGGCTGAAGCGGTTGCCCGGCCACACGAAGTGGAGGAAGGCATGGCCGGCGGCGTCGACGAGGTCGGGGAAGGTGCGGGCCGAGGGGTACAGGCTGCCGTCCGGCGTCTCGATCCGCGGGCCCACCACCGCCAGCTGCGGCTCGCGCTCGAGCGCCTCGACCAGAGCCTTGGTGGAGCCCGGTTGCACGACCACGTCGGGGTTCATGACGGCGACGTAGGGCGTCGTGGTCCGCGCCACTCCGCGGTTGGCGCCGGCGCCGAAGCCGAGGTTGACGGCCAATCCGAGCACGTCGACGCCGGGATCGTGCCGGCGGACCGCCTCCGCCGAGCCGTCGTGGGAGTGGTTGTCGACCACCACGATGTCGTCCACGCCGTCGGCACGGAGGCTGGCGATGCACTGCAGCAGGAGGTCGCGGACGTTGTAGCTGACGATCACCGCCGCCACCCGAGCAGGGGGGCTCCCGCCCGTCACGTCGCCGTCGCCGCCAGCCAGCCGGCGGTGCGGGCCAGGCCCTCCCGCAACGACACCTCGGGCTCCCAGCCCAGCACCCGGTGGGCCAGGGTGATGTCGGGCCGGCGCTGCGTCGGGTCGTCGACGGGGAGGGGCTCGAACACCAGCGACGACGCCGAGCCGGTCACCTCCAGCACCACCTCGGCCAGGTCGGTGACGGTGTGCTCCGTGGGGTTGCCGATGTTGACCGGGCCCACGTAATCGGAGTCGAGCAGGGCCAGCAGCCCTCCGACCTCGTCGTCCACGTAGCAGAAGCTGCGAGTCTGGGTGCCGTCGCCGTAGACGGTGATCGGCTTGCCCTCGAGCGCCTGGACCAGGAAGTTGGCGATCACCCGCCCGTCGGCGGGACGCATCCGGGGGCCGTACGTGTTGAAGATGCGGGCGATCCGGACATCGAGGCCGTGGGCCCGGTGGTAGGCCATGGCCATGGCCTCGCCGAAGCGCTTCGCCTCGTCGTAGACCCCTCGGGGGCCCACCGGGTTGACGTGTCCCCAGTACTCCTCCGGTTGGGGGTGCACCTGGGGGTCGCCGTAGACCTCGCTGGTCGACGCCAGCAGGTACCGGGCACCTTTGTCCTTGGCCAAGCCCAAGGTGTTGTGGGTGCCGAGGCTGCCCACCTTCAGGGTCTGGATGGGAAGCTCCAGGTAGTCCTTGGGCGACGCCGGGCTGGCGAAGTGCAACACGGCGTCGACCGGCCCCGGGACCCAGACGTACTGGCTCACGTCGTGGCGGACGAAGGTGAAGCCGTCGAGACCGAAGAGGTGCTCGATGTTGGCCAGCCGACCGGTGGCCAGGTTGTCGATGGCCACCACCTCGTCCCCTCGCTCGAGCAGGCGGTCGCACAGGTGGGACCCGAGGAACCCGGCGCCGCCCGTCACCACCACCCGCCGGCGGCGCCCGGTCACCGGCGCCCCAACCCGGTGTAGTCGAACCCCTGCCGGCGCAGCGCCGGGGCGTCGAGCAGGTTGCGGGTGTCCACGACGCGCGACCGGCGCATGACCGCGGCCACCTTCTCGAAGTCGGCCCAGCGGAACTCGTCCCACTCGGTGAGCAGCACCAGAACCTCGGCGCCGTCGCAGGCGGCATAGAGGTCGGCGGCCACCTCGATGCCCTCCAGCCGCGGAACGTCGCCGGCAGCATGGTGGTCGACCGCCGGGTCGTAGGCCCGGACACGGGCGCCGCGTCGGCGCAGGCGGCGGATGACCTCGATGGCCGGCGAGTCCCGCAGGTCGTCGGTGCGGGCCTTGAAGGTGAGCCCCCAGGCGGCCACGACCGTGCCCTCCAGCGAGCCGCCGGCCATGCGCTCCACCTTGTCGGCCATGCGCTCGTACTGCTCGTCGTTGACGGCGATCACGCCCCGCAGGAGGTCGAAGTCGTAGCCGGCGTCCTCGGCGATGCGCACCATGGCTCGCGTGTCCTTGGGGAAGCACGAACCCCCCCAGCCGGGCCCGGGCCGGAGGAACTCGAAGCCGATGCGCCGGTCGTAGCCCATGCCCAACACCACCTCGCGCACGTCAGCGCCCACCGCCTCACACACGTTGGCCAGGGCATTGACGAAGCTGACCTTGGTGGCGAGGAAGGCATTGGAGGCGTACTTGATCGTCTCCGCCGACGGGGGGTCGGTGATGACCAGTGGCGCCCGCAGGCGTTCGAACAGCCCGGCCACCCGCATGGCCGCGGCCTGGTCCTCGCTGCCGATGACGATGCGGTCGGGGTGGAGGCAGTCGTGCACCGCCGAGCCTTCCCGCAGGAACTCGGGGTTGGAGACCACGAACACGTCGTCACGCCCGAGCGCCTGCTCCACCACCCGGGTCGAGCCCACTGGCACGGTCGACTTGTTGATGACGATGCACTCCGGCTGGAGCGCCGGCGCGATCTGCTCGACGGCCCCCCGGAGGTACGTGAGGTCCGCCGAGCCGTCGTCGCCCTGGGGCGTGGGCACGCACAAGAAGACGAACTCGGCTTCGCCTACGGCGGCGGCGGCCCCGAGGACGAACGCCAGGCGGCCGGCGTCGAGGCCCTCACGGACGAGCTCCTCCAGGCCCGCCTCCAAGATCGGGACCTCTCCCCGGTTGAGCCGTTCGACCTTCTCGGGGACCACGTCGGCGCACACGACCGTGTGGCCCAGATGGGCGAGGTAGGCGCCGGTGGTCAGGCCGACGTAGCCGGTGCCGATGACGGCGACGGTGGCGGTCACCGGCTAGAGGTTAGGCCCCGGGGGGACGGCCGCTCCCATGGCCGCTCGGCGGGCACGGCCGGCGGGGACGGGCGGGGTGCGCTCACCCCGTCAAGTCTTCTCGTAGACCCGGACCGAGATGGAGGCGCCCGGCGACTTCAGCGGCGGCGGGGCAACCGGCCCCAGCAGTGGCTCGAGCGACGGTTCGGTGTCGAGGGCGGTGCGCCACGCCGCGCAATTGCGATCCATGATCTGGAACCACTCGAGATCGTCCGGGTCGACGTCGTAGCGGGGGCACACCAGGGCCACGTGGCCGCCGGCGTCGAGCTCGGCCACCAGCGGGAGGAGCCCGGTGCGCGGCTCAGCCGACGCCAGGCGCTCCACGGCGTCCCGCCAGTCGGCGATGGCGGGGTCGGCGACCAGTCCGGTCGGGTCGGCGTAGCGCAGTTCCGGCCCGAGGTAGTAGTGGAGCAGCGGCACGTGCTCCATGTGCGCCGAGACCACCAGGTCACCGTCCTCCAGGACGGGGGCGACCACCGAGGTGGCCCGCCGGACGTTGCTCTTCTGCGGCAGCTGGCGGTCCGGGACGAAGGAGGCGGCCACCGGCTGGGCCCACAAGCCCACGATCAGCGCCAGGGCGACCAGCCCCCGCCGTCCCGCCCGGGCAAGGCCTAGGGCGGCGAGCAGGAGCAGGGGGGGCAGGAACAGCCCGAAGTAGCGGCTCGCCCACGCCGGGCGGAGCTGCGAGGAAGCCCAGGCGGCGAGCAGCGTCGCCACCAGCACCACGGCGAGGGCGATGACGGCCGAGGCCGTGGCCTGCTCCCCGCCCCGCCGAACCGCCTGGAACAGCGCCGGCAGGGCCACCAGCACGAGGACGACCACCACCCGCTGGTCGCTCAGCACCGATCCCAGCGCGCCCAGCAGGTAGGCGGGGTCCGGGCGCTGGGACCACGGAGCGCTGGTGTGGGCGGCCTGGAACAACAGGGTCGGGACCCACGGGGCGTAGAGGAGGGCGAGGGCGCCGAAGGGGACCGCCGCGTCGACGAGGACCCGCCGGCGGTCAGCGCCGGTCACGAGCAGCCACACCGTGGCCACCCCCAGGCCGGCCACCAGGTACAGGGCCCAGTTGTGGGTGTAGAGAGCCAGGGCCAGGCCCGCCACCAGCAGGGGCAGCCACCGGCGCCGGCCGAGGACCACGACGTGCACGAAGGCGACCACGGCCACCAGCGCCAGCAGCACCAGGAGGCTGTACATCCGTGCCTCCCGGCCGTAGTAGGTGAGGTAGCCGCTGGTGGCGGCGAGCGTGGCGGCGACCCATGCCGTCCGGCGGTCGAACAGCGTCCCGGTGAGCCAGAAGGCCACCGGCACCGTGACCAGTGCGAAGACCAGGGACAGGGCCCGGACCGCCTCCTCCGAACGTCCGAACGCCTCCATCCAGGCGTGGAGGACCAGGTAGTACAGCGGCGGCGAGCCGTCCTGGGCCAGCAGCCCGGGGATGTCCGCCCACGGGTGCGAGGCGATGCCGACCGAGAGGCCCTCGTCGAGCCACAGCGAGACGCCCATCCCCCGCAGGCTGAGCAGGAGGGAGACCACCGTGAGGCCGAGCAACCCGGCCACGACGAGCAGCGGGGAACCCCAGGCGGACCGGGCAGGGGGCTCGGGCGCCGGCGCCTGGTTCTCGTGGGCGGCCTCCTCGACCGCCACTTCGGTCAGCACTCGGGCTCGGGCTCCGGTTCGGGCTCGGAACCCTGATCGGGAGCCGGGGCGCCGTCAGCCGGAGGCTCGCCGGCGGGGGGCTCGCCGGCGGGAGGCGGCGGGGCGGGTGGGGTCTCACGAGGCGACTGCAGAATGCCGGTGTAGTCCGACCCGGTCACCAGCGCCACGTCGACCGCCTTGAGCTGGGGGTCCTCCTGGAGCTGCGGCTCCTGCTCGAGGTACCGGGCGAGAAGCTCGGCCTGCGCCTCGTGCCCGGGTGCGTAGCGGACGGTGGTGGTCTCCCTGGTGGACGTGGCGTTGCCCACCCCGCCGCCCACGTTGAAGCCCGCCCCCGACAGCGCCTGCGCCGCCTCGCTGGCCTCTCCCTCGCGCCCCGAGCCGTTGAGCACCTGGACGGTCACCGACGACGGCTGCACCACCTCGCCGTCGCCCTCGACTCCCCGGAACACGTCGAGGATCTCCTCGGCCTCGTCCTCCTTCAGGTACTCGACGAGGGCGCCGCCCGCCGTGCGCCCCGGCTCGGTGGGTAGCCGGAACCGGCGCAGTGCTCCCTGGTCGAGCGACTGGAAGCGCTGGCCCAACCGGAGCAGGTCCTGGGGGTCGAGCTCCTCGTCGAGGGTGAGGTTGCGCTCGGCCACGCCGATCAGCTGGTTGAGCTTGGCCGGGTTGGTGAGCCCCTTGGCCAGCGCCGCACGGGCGGCGCTGGCGATGAAGCTCTGCTGGCGCCCGATGCGCCCGATGTCGCCGGTCGGGTCGGCCTGCCACTTGCCGTCGATGAACCGCTGGAAGTGCCGGCTGCGCACGTAGGCCAGCGCCTGTTGGCCGTCGAGGGTGACGCAACCGGTGTCCTCGATGTTCAGGCCGCTGGGGTTGTTGCCCTCGGCGGCGTTGTAGTCCCGGACCGGCGCCGGCAGGTACATCTCCACCCCGCCCACGGCGTCGACCAGGCCCCGGAACCCGGCGAAGTCGACCTGGGCGTAGTGGTGGATGGGCACGTTGAAGTTCGCCTGGATGGTCTCCACCAGCTGTGCCGCGCCGTCCTGGAAGGCGGTGTTGATGCGGTTGCGCTCGCCCGTGCCGGGGATCTCCACCCACAGATCCCGCGGGAACGAGAGCATGGCCGCCGTCTCCGCCTTGGGGTCGATGCGGACCAGGAGGATGGTGTCGGCCTTCTGCGGCCCGGCGTCACCCTCCCCGCCGAAGGACTCCCGGTCCTGGTCGTCCTCCACAAAGGCGCGGGAGTCGCTGCCGACCAGCAGGTAGTTCTGCGGCGCCCCGGGGGCCTTGCCGGCGAGGGAGCCACCCAGGGCGACGCGGGGGATGTTGCCGAATCGGTAGTACGAGTAGCCGACCATGCTGGCGGCGAGGACGCACACCGCGATCAGCGAGCAGTTGAAGGTGATGAGCAGGCGCTGCGGCCAGGTCCGGCGCAGGCGCGCGCCACTGCCGACGACGTCCATTCGGGGCCATGGTAGCCAGGGCGCCCGCTGGCACCGCCTACCGCCGACACCCAGGCCCGCCTCCCCATCCTCCGTGGGGATCCGGGCCGGCGGCGATCGTAGGATCCCAGCGTGCCCGCCGACGTCGCCGCCCCCATGGCCGTGGTCGGTGGCTGGGCGGCCACCGGGCTGTTGGACGTCACCTCGGACCTGTCTGCCCTGGACGGTCGGGGCTTCTGGGTGGTGACCGTGCCCTTTGCCGGGCGACCAGTCTGCGCCCGCTTCGCCCGTCGGCAGCCGTTCGCTCCGGGGCCGATGGGACGCTGGCGGGGGCCCGCCGCCGGCGACTGGTCCACCAGCCTCGGCCGCGACGACTTCGTGCGGGGCGTGGAGTCGATCCGGGCCGCCATCGCCGCCGGCGGCGCCCACCAGGTGACCCTCACCCGCCGGCTGTCGGCCCCGCTGCCCGCCGGCGCCGACGTGCTGCCGCTGGGCGACGCCCTGGCCCGGGGCAACCCCGCCCCCCACGCCGCCGTGGTCCACCTGCCGGCGCACGAGCTCCACATCGCCTCCGCGTCCCCCGAACGCTTCCTCCGCCGCTCCGGCGCGGTGGTGGAGTCCCGTCCCATCAAGGGGACCGCCCCGGACGTCCGGAGCTTGTCGGCCAAGGACCGGGCCGAGAACGTGATGATCGTCGACCTGGTCCGCAACGACCTCGGGCGGGTGTGCGAGTGGGGGTCGGTCACGGTGCCCGCCCTGTGCCATCCCGAGCACCACCCCGGTCTCGTCCACCTGGTCAGCACGGTGCGAGGGCGGCTACGGCCGGGCGTGGGCTGGCCCGAGCTGCTCGACGCCACCTTCCCTCCGGGCTCGGTGACCGGCGCCCCCAAGGTGGCCGCCCTCGATCTCATCGCCCGGCTCGAGCCGGTGCCCCGGGGCCCCTACTGCGGCGCCGTCGGCTGGGTCGACGCCGACGCCGGCACCGGTGACCTCAACGTCGCCATCCGCACCTTCTGGTTCGACGAGGGGCAGGTACACCTGGGCACGGGCGGGGGCATCACCTGGGCGTCCGAGGCCGGCGCCGAGTGGGAGGAGACCGAGCTCAAGGCCCACCGGCTGCTGGCGGTGGCCAGCTCCTCCCCGGCGGCGGCGACGCGGCGGTGAGGGCGACCTGGTGAGCGCCCCGCCGGTGTGGGTGAACGGCCGCCTCCTGCCCGCCGACCAGGCCGCCGTCTCGGCCTTCGACCACGGCGTGGTGGTAGGCGACGGCGTGTTCGAGACGATGCGGGTCTACCGGGGGACGCCCTTCGCCCTGCGCCGACACCTCGACCGCCTGGGCCACTCGGCCGCCGGCCTGGGCCTGGCCCTGCCCGGTCGCTCCACGCTGGAGGGGGCGCTGGCCGAGGTGCTGGCCGCCTCCGGGCTGGCCGAGGCCCGCTTGCGCCTCACCGTCACCGGCGGGCCGGCGCCGCTCGGCTCGGGGCGCGGCACCGGCCCCCCCACCGTCATCGCCGCCGTGGCTCCCCTCGACCCCGTGCCCCCCACCGCCGACGTCGCCGTGGTGCCCTGGCCCCGCAACGAGCGGGGCGCGGTGGCCGGGCTGAAGACGACCTCCTACGCCGAGAACGTGGTGGCGCTGGCCCGGGCGGCGGCGGCCGGCGCCGGCGAGGCGGTGTTCGCCAACACCCGCGGCGAGCTGTGCGAAGGGACCGGCACGAACGTGGTGGTGGGCGTCGGCGGCCGCCTGCTGACCCCGCCGCTGTCGTCGGGGTGCCTGGCCGGGGTCACCCGGGCGCTGGTCCTGGAGCGGTGTGGTGTCGAGGAGCAGGCCCTCCCGCTGTCGACCCTGGTCGACGCCGAGGAGGCGTTCCTCACCTCGACCACCCGCGAGGTCCAGCCCATCGCCACCGTCGACGGCCACCGCCTGCCCGATCCGCCGGGGCCGCTGACGGCCGCGGCCATGGCGCGCTTCGCCGAGCTAATTGCCTCCGACCTCGACCCGTAGCGGCTACCGGGCCGGCGGTTCCACCGTGCGCAGGTGGACCACGTCGCCGGCACCGATTTCGTGGCGGCCGCCGGCGCCCTCCACGACCAGGTGGCCGGCGCCGGTCAGGCCCACCGCACGCCCCTCGAGCGCCCCGTCGTCCAGTGCCACCCGCACCCGCCGACCGAGCGTGGCGCAGCGCCGGCGGTAGTCGTCGAGCAGGGCCCGACGCCCCGCCGGGGCCCCCAGCAAGGGGTACCGCCGGTCGAGCCGGTCGAGCCACGCCCGCAGCAACCCGTCCCGATCGACGGCCCCGCCGGCGAGGTCCTCCAGGAACACGGCGCCAGCCGGAGGATCCGGGGTTCGCACCACGTTCAAACCCATCCCCACCACCACGGCGTCGAGACGGCTCCCGTTCACCAGCGTCTCGGCCAGGATGCCGGCCAGCTTCCCGGTGCCGCCGCCGGCGTCGTCGACCACCAGGTCGTTGGGCCACTTCAGTGCCGGGCGCACCGCGGCCACTGCCTCGCACGCCTCGGCGGCCGCCAGCGCCACGCAGGCGACGGCCAGGTGCGCCGCGCCGGGCTCCATGGCCGGGCGCAACAGCACCGACGCCATCAGCGCCGTCCCCGGCGGCGCCACCCATGCCCGCCCCCGCCGTCCCCGGCCGGCGGTCTGGTGGTCGGCCACCACCACCACGCCCTCGGGCGCTCCGGCCCGGGCCAGGTCCAGGACCTCCCGATTGGTGGAGTCGGTCCGTTCTCGCCTCCGCACGTCGCCGAACCGGGCGGTTTCCCCCTGGGGGAGCATGGTCTGGAACGATAGGGCGGCCATGGCTGCGGCTCCGCCTCCCCCGTTCGAGAAGGTCCTGGTGGCCAATCGGGGCGAGATCGCGGTGCGGATCATGCGCACCTGCCGGGAGCTCGGCATCGCCACGGTGGCGATCCACTCCGATCTCGACGAGGCCGCCCTGCACGTCCGCATGGCCGACGAGGTGCGCTCCCTCGGGGGGCGCACGCCGGCGGAGAGCTACCTCGACGTCCAGGCCGTGATCGACGCCGCCCGGGTCGCCGGCGCCGACGCCGTCCACCCCGGCTACGGCTTCTTGTCCGAGAGCGCCGAGTTCGCCCGGGCGGTGCGGGCCGCCGGGCTGACCTTCGTCGGGCCGCCGGCGGAGGCCATCGAGGTCATGGGCGACAAGCTGGCCGCCCGGCGGGCGGCGGCGGCGGCCGGCGTGGCCCCGGTTCCCGGGGAGGACCAGCCGGTGACCTCGGTGGAGCAGGTGCTGGCCTTCGGCGAGGCCCACGGGTGGCCGGTGGCGGTCAAGGCGGCTCACGGCGGAGGCGGCCGGGGCCTGCGGGTGCTCGAAGGCCCGGCCACAGTCGGCGAGAAGATCGACTCGGCCCGCCGGGAGTCGAGCGCCTCGTTCGGGCGCGACGAGCTCTACGTCGAGCGCTACCTGCCCTGGCCCCGCCACGTCGAGGTGCAGGTCCTCGCCGACGTCCACGGGGCGGCGGTGTGGGCGGGTGAGCGCGACTGCTCGGTGCAGCGCCGGCACCAGAAGCTGCTGGAGGAGAGCCCGGCGTTCGGCCTGTCCGACGACCTGCGCCGGCGCATGGGCGAGGCGGCGGTGCGCCTCACCCTCTCGTCGGGCTACGTCAACGCCGGCACGGTGGAGTTCCTCGTGCAGGACGACGAGTTCTTCTTCCTGGAGATGAACGCCCGCCTCCAGGTCGAGCATCCGGTGACCGAGGCGGTCACCGGCATCGACCTGGTGGCCGAGCAGCTGCGGGTGGCCGCCGGCGAGCCGCTGGGGTTCACCCAGGACGACATCGAGCTCCGGGGCCACGCCATCGAGTGCCGCATCAACGCCGAGGACCCCGCCGGCGGGCGGTTCGTGCCCTCCCCCGGGCGCATCACCCGCCTGGTCGAGCCCGGCGGGCCCTTCTGCCGCTTCGACGCCGGCTACGCGTCGGGTGACGAGGTCAGCCAGTACTACGACAACCTGATCGGCAAGCTGGTGGTGTGGGGGCGCGACCGTGAGGAGGCCCGCCGGCGCACGCAGAGGGCGCTGGACGAGCTGGTGGTCGAAGGGGTGGCCACCACCGTTCCCGCCCACCGGGCCATCCTCGCCGCCCCCGACTTCGTCGCCGGCACCCACTCCACGAGCTGGCTGGAGAAGCGACTCGACCTGTCGGGCCTGGAGCCGGCGGTGGTGGCACCGCCGACCGGCAGCGACGAGGAACCTCCTCGGGTCCGGCGTGACGTCGACGTGGAGGTCGACGGCCGGCGCTTCCGGGTCTCGCTTTGGGTTCCCGACGTCGAGCCCGCCCCGGCGGCGTCCCGCCGCTCACGGCCCCGCCCCGCAGCGGCCGCGGCAACAGCCCCCGGCAGCGGGGGCAGCGCCGACGGCTCGGTGACCGTGCCCATGCAGGGCACCATCGTCACCGTGCTGGTGGCCGTGGGCGACGAGGTCGAGGCCGACCAGACGGTGTGCGTGCTCGAGGCCATGAAGATGGAGAACCAGATCACCGCCGGCAAGGCGGGCACGGTGGCCCGCGTCGACGTCGAGGCAGGCCAGGCGGTCAGCGCCGGCGAGGTGGTGATGGTCGTCGAGTAGCGGCGGGCAGGCAGCTCACACCAGAGCCACCGTTACTCGGCGGCGTCGGCCAGGGCCTCGGCCAGGGACGGGTGCACCAGCAGGCTCTCGACGATGTCGGTGACCCGCAGGCCGGCGGTGACGGCCAGGGCGATGACCGAGATGAGCTCCGAGGCGCTGCGGCCCACGATCGAGCCGCCCAGCACCACGCCGGTGGCCGGATCGGAGACGATCTTGACGAACCCGCGGGCGTCCCCGTCGATCAGCGCCCGGGCCGAGGCGGCGAAGGGCACCTTGGTGACCCGGATCTTGCGGCCCTCGGCGAAGGCGTCCACCTCGGCCAGGCCCACGTCGGCGATCTCGGGCTCGGTGAAGATGGCCGAGGCCGCCTGGTCGTAGGCCAGGTGGCGGTGGGACAGGGTGTGCAGGCCCATGACGTGCTCGGCGATCTTGCGTCCCTGCATGGAGGCCACCGACGACAGGGGCAGCTTCCCGGACACGTCGCCGGCGGCGTAGACATGGCTCACGTTCGACTGGCAGTGGTGGTTCACCGGGACGAAGCCCCGCTCGGTCTCCACGCCGGCGGCGTCGAGGCCGAGACCCTCGCTGTTGGGCACCGACCCGATGGCCAGCAGGGCGTGGCTGGCGGCGATGCGCCGGCCGTCGTCGCAGCGCACCATCACCCCGTCCTCGGTGCGGTCGATGGCCTCGGCCCGCGCCCCCTTGACCAGGGTCACGCCCCGGGACAGGAAGTCGGCCTCCAGGGCGGCGGCCACGTCGGGGTCCTTCCTCGGGAGCACCTGCTGGCCGCTGACCACCAGGCTCACCCGCGAGCCGAACGAGGCGAACATGTGCACGAACTCCACGCCGGTCACCCCGGAGCCGATCACGACCAGGTGCTCGGGGACCTCGGGCGGAGGGTAGGCGTCACGGGTGGTCAGCACCCGGACGCCGTCGACCTCCGCCCACGGCGGGATCCGGGGCCGGCTGCCGGTGGCGACCAGGACGGCGTCGGCCTCCAGCTCGACCACCTCGTCGGCGGTGTCGACCACCACCTGGTGCGGCCCCTTCATCCGACCGGTGCCGTGCAGCAGGCGCACGCCCTGGCTCTCGAGCAGGGTGCGCACCGAGGCGTTGAGCCGGCCGACGATGGCGTCGTTGCGGGCCCGCACCGCGTCGAAGTCGAGGGCGGCGTCCAGCTGCTCGAGCCCCATGGCCCCGGCTCTGCGGGTCAGCGCCATGGCCGCCCCCGTGGCGATCATGGCCTTGGAGGGGATGCAGTCGAGCAGGTGGGCGGCGCCGCCCAGCAGGTCTCGCTCGACCAAGGTCACCTGGGCCCCGAGGCGGGCGGCGTGGGTGGCGGCGGTGTTGCCCGCCGGCCCCCCGCCGAGAATCACGAACCGCACCGTCACCCTGTCACGCTACCCATCGCCCCTGCCGGCACCCCTGCGCCGGCCACGGCAACGTCGGGGAGATCAGGACCGCGGGTGGGGCATGCACAGCTCGTCGTACTCGGCGATGACCAAGTCGTCGGGGTCGATGCTGCAAGCCGGGCAGTGCTCGTCCCGGCGGGACCGGAGGGTGCGGAAGCTCTCGTCCATGGCGTCGTAGGTCAGGATCCGCCCGGTGAGGGTCTCGCCCAGGTCGAGGAGCACCTTGATGGCCTCCATGGCCTGGATGGACCCGATGATGCCGGGGAGCACGCCGAGCACGCCGGCCTCGGAACACGACGGCGCCAGCTCGGCCGGAGGCGGCTGGGGGAACAGGCACCGGTAGCAGGGGCCCACGTAGGGGTGGAAGACGGTGGCCTGGCCCTCGAAGCGGAAGATCGACCCGTGCACCACGGGGATGCGCAGCTTGAGGGAGGCGTCGTTGACGAGGTAGCGGGTGGGAAAGTTGTCGGTGCCGTCGACGATCACGTCGTAGCCGCGGAAGACGTCGAGGACATTGTCGGCCCCCAGGCGCACGTCGTGGGCGACCACGTCGACGTCGGGGTTGATGGCGGTCAGCGTCTTCTTGGCCGAGTCGACCTTGCGCTCGCCGATCCGGTCGAGGTTGTGGAGGATCTGGCGCTGGAGGTTCGACTCGTCGACCACGTCCATGTCGACGATGCCGACCGTGCCCACGCCGGCGGCGGCCAGGTACAGCGCCGCCGGCGAGCCCAGGCCGCCGGCGCCGAGCAGGAGCACCTTGGCGTCGAGCAGGCGCTGCTGGCCGGCTTCTCCCACCTCGGGCAGGAGCAGGTGGCGCTGGTAGCGGTTGCGCTGCTCGGCGGAGAGGACACGCGGCACGCTCCACGTGCGCCCCTCGTCCTTCCACTTGTTGAAGCCTCCGGCCATGGAGACGACGTCGGTGTAGCCGAGTTGGGTGAGCGTCTCGGCGGCGAAGGCGGAGCGGGTGCCGCCGGCGCAGTGGACCACGATCGGCGCGTCGCGATCGAGCACCCGGTTCTCGATCTGGCTCTCGAGGTGTCCCCGGGGGATGTGCACCGCTCCGGGCAGGGCACCCTGCTCGTACTCGTCGGGCTCCCGCACGTCGAGCACGACCGCGCCCCGGCCGATGGCCTCCTCGGCGTCGGCGGTGTCGACCTCTCGGATGCGTTCCTTGGTGGAGCTGAGCAGCTCCCTGAAGCTCGGCATGAGCAAAAGTCTACGTGTCAGGTCGGCTTTCGCCATCGGGCGCCGGCGCCGGCGACGTCGACCCCACGATGACGGGCAGCACGTCGCTGATTGGCCCGGGGACCACGACGTCGACCACCTCGTCGTAGGGCGTGGGCGAGGCGTTGACCACCACCACCCTCGCCCCCGCCTGCAACGCCAGTGGGACGGCCGAGGCGATGGGCTGGACGGTCAGGCTGGTGCCCACCGCCAGGAGCACGTCGCAGCGTTGCACGGCGTCGAACGCCCGGTCGAGCACGTCGGCGGGCAGCGGCTGGCCGAACGAGACGGTGGCTGATTTCAGGATCCCACCACAGCCGGCCTCGGCGCAGGTGGGATCCGCGTCCCCCGCCCGCAGCCGGTCGAGCACGACCTCCATGGGACCACCGGCGCCGCACGACAGGCAGGCGTAGCGGCGCAGCGTGCCGTGGACCTCGAGCACCCGCCCCGGGTGGCTGCCGGCCAACTGGTGCAGCCCGTCGATGTTCTGGGTGACGAGGACGTCGAGTTTGCCCCGGCGCTCCAGATGGACCAGGGCGAGATGGCCCGCGTTGGGACGAGCGTGCCACGCCGGCGAGTGCAGCCGGGAGTGCCAGGTGCGCCGGCGCACGTCCGGGTCGGCCAGGTAGGCGGAGATGTGCGACGACCGCTCGGCGGCCGGGTCCTTGGTCCACACGCCCTGCGGCCCCCGGAAGTCGGGGATGCCGGAATCGGTGGAGATCCCCGCGCCGGTCAACGCCACCACTCGCTGGGCCTCGTCGACCCAGTGGCGGGCTCGGACCAGGAGCAGCTCGCCATCCGTCACTGCCCCAGGATGGCGTCATCGCCCCTTGACCGGCGCCCGGCGACCGTGCCAGAGTCACCGGACACAATGAGATACGTCGAACGGAACGAAAGTCTCGCACTTCCCCGACTCGATCTCTGCACCGCCCCGCTGGGAGGACCGTCCGATGCCCGCCGCTGCCTTTCCGTCGTTGCCCGCCGCCAGCCTCCACATCCGGCCCTGGCCCGATCCGGTCATCGACCGCTTGGGCCACGACCCACGTTCCGCCTACGTCGAGCGATTCTGGTTGGGCGTGTTGGGTCCGTCCACGACCTGGCTCCTGCGCCGGCTGGCGGCCCAGCTCGAGGCCGAACCGGCCGGCTTCGACCTGCCACTGGCCGAGACCGCCCGCTCCCTGGGCCTCGGTGGCGAGGGCCGAAGCTCACCATTCGTGCGAGCGCTCACCCGGTGCTGCCAGTTCCAGCTGGCGCTGGCCGAGGACGAGGGCGTGCTGTGCGTGCGCCGAAAGCTGCCGCCGCTCAACCGGCGCCAGCTGGCCCGGCTCCCCGAGGCGGTACAGGCAGAGCACGAGCAGTGGCAGGAGAGCGAGCTGCGCACACCGCCGGTCGAGAAGCTGCGGCGCCGTTCACGGCGACTGGCGCTGTCGCTGCTGGAGCTGGGAGAGGATCTCGAAGCCACCGAGCGCCAGCTCCTGCGCTGGAACTTCCACCCGGCCTTGTGCCAGGAGTCGGCGCAGTGGGCCTGGGAGCGACACGTCGCCGCGCTGGCTGCCGCCCGCGCCTCGGACGCCTCCGCTGACGACGGTCCCGCCGCCGCCTGAGCACACCCTCCACGCCGGCCCAGCGTCCCCTTGGCACCGGGCCGGCGCGCGCGCCGCCGTAAGGACCGGCGGCTTCAGGTGGTGCTAGAGCCGGGTCCGACCACCCAGACGGGACCCGCTGAGCGCCCCGACCACCAAAAGGACGAGGGCGATGATGAGGAGCCACTTGAGGCCCTCGACGAACAGACCGACGCCTCCCAAGAGCAGGGCGAGGACCAACAGCAGAACCACGAGCCCCATGCGAAGCCTCCCTTTTGTCGCTTGGCGGATTCTTACCCGTTGGCGACAGGCAGCGAACGTGCCGCTACAAAGAGTGGCGGAAGGCGGCACTGGCCGCCTCGAGGGCCCGATCCCGCACCGGGCGCCGACGCCACCGGGCGAGATCGACCTCCTCGGCGTCGTCGAAGTCTCGGAGGAAGTCCTTCTCGAGCTCGGCGACCACGCCGGGGTCGACCACTGAGCAGTTGATCTCCTCCTGGAGGGCCATGGAGCGGTTGTCCCAGTTGGCCGAGCCCACGTTGGCCCAGCCGCCGTCGACCAGGAGGACCTTGGCGTGCATCATCGTGCGTTGGTACTCGAAGATCCTGGCCCCCGCCTCCAGCAGGCGGTCGTAGTCGCGTTGTCCGGCGCGCCGCACCGGTGGCTTGTCGATCTCGGTGCCGTTGACCAGCAAGCGGACCTCCGCGCCGCGGCCGGCAGCTTCCACGAGCGCCTCGACCACGCCCCGGCGGGGGGCGAAGTAGGCGGTGGTGACCCACAGCCGCTCCCGGGCACCGGACACGGCGGCGAGGAACAGCAATTCGACCGCGGCGGGGCCGTGCCCTGGCGAGCTGCGGCTCAGCTGCACCGGGACGCCACCGGGCAGAGCATCCAGGCCGGGAAAGTGCTCCGGGTCCAGCACCCGGCCGGTGGCGTCCACCCAGTTGTCGGCAAACGCCCCGGCCAGGTCCCGCACCACGGGCCCTTCCAGGCGCAGGTGGGTGTCCCGCCAGCACCCGACTCCCTCGGCGTCGCCCATCCACTCGTCGGCGATGCCGAAGCCACCGGTGAAGCCGACCGTGCCGTCGACCACGAGCACCCGCCGGTGCATGCGGTTGTTGAACTGGTCGAACTGGTACCACCGCGGCGGGCGGAACCAGGCCAGGGACACTCCCGCTCGCTCCAGGTCGGCGGCCAGCTCGGCGTTGCGCTTGGCCGAGCCCCAGGCGTCGAGGAGCACGTTGACCTCCACCCCGCGGCGGGCGGCGTCGGCGAGGGCGTCGACGAAGTCTCGGGCCATGGGCCCGGACCACAGGATGTAGTTGGACAGGTCGACCGACCGGCGGGCGCCGGCGATGGCGTCGATCATCGACGGTGCGATCTCGTCGCCGTTGCGCAGCACCGACACCCGGTTGCCCTCGCGCAGGGGAGCGGCACAGGCGCCTTCCACCCAGCGCGAGAACGCCGCAGTGCCCGGAGCCGCCGGCTGAGGGAGCTCGAGCATCCGCCGGGCGTGGCGACGGTACTTGGCTGCCTGGCCGGCGTACACCCCAACCGCCGCCACGCCGGCGGCCCCGAGAGCTCGAGGTGCCAGCCGGCGCGAACGGTCGGCCAGATGCCGTAGGGAGTACCCGCCACCGCCGGCCACGTCGAGCTCAGACAGTCAGTGCGAGGTGCGGGTGGTGACGGTCGTCAGTCGCGGCCGGCGGTGGCGATGCCTCTACTCGGAGCCCGAGCCCTGGGCGTTGCGCATCGGGTCCTGGTCCCCGCTGCCGGTCTTCTCCATACCGCCGAGCGGACCGGGCTCACCCTGGGTATCGGTGGTGTCCTGGGCGTCGGAGTGGGGGTTCGCCTTCACTTCCTCCAGCTTGTCCTGCGCCGGCTGCGGGAGCGGCTCGACCGGCTTGGCCTCCTGCCGCAGCGGCTCCTCGGCGCGAGGGCCGGTCGGTTCCTCGGGCGTCCACGACTGGTCCCGCTGCTGCGGGGTGTTCACGTCCTTGTCCGCCAGCTCGGAGTAATCCAGCGTCTTCGACGTTCCCGACTTGCCGGGCTCCTGACCGGGCTCGTGGGTCGTGTCGTCCCCGGCGACATGAGTGGTGCCCATGCCTTCCTCGTAGTTCGGCATCTCTCCCTCTTTCCCTCGGCGATTCTGTTCAGGTCGTGTTCCCACCGGGCGAACCGGGGAAACCAGGGTCGCCGGCCAGGAGCTCGAGCAGGGTCCGGACACCGACGCCGGTGGCCCCCTTGGCCACCGGTCCGTCGTCCTCGTCGGCGCGGGACGGCCCGGCGATGTCGAGGTGGACCCAGGGCACCTCGCCGACGAACTCCTGGAGGAACAGCCCGGCGGTGAGGGCACCGGCAGAGCGACCGCCGATGTTCTTCAGGTCGGCGACCTCGGAGTCGAGCTGCTTGCGGTAGGCCTGGGGCAGCGGCAGGGGCCACGCCGGCTCACCCGCTCGCTCCGCCGCCGACCGCACCTGGTCGATGAGACCGTCGTCGTTGCCCATCAGGCCCATGATCTTGTTCCCGAGGGCGGTGATGCAGGCTCCGGTCAACGTGGCCAGGTCGACGATGGCGTCCGGCTCCTCCTCCACGGCCAGGGCCAAGCCGTCGGCCAGCACCAAGCGGCCCTCGGCGTCGGTGTTGAGCACCTCCACGGTGGTGCCGTTGCGGGTCCGCAGTACGTCACCCGGCCTGGTGGCCCGGCCTCCCGGCATGTTCTCGGTGGCGGGGACGAAGCCCAGCACCTTCACCGGCGGCGCCAGTGCCGGCAGCGCCGCCATGGCGGCGATGACCGCTGCACCTCCGCCCATGTCGGTCTTCATCGTCATCATGCCCTCGGCCGTCTTAATGGACAGCCCGCCCGAGTCGAAGGTGATGCCCTTGCCGACGAGGGCCACGGTGGCCTGTGCCCCGGGAGGGTCGTACGTCAGTTGGATCAGGCGCGGGGGCTCGTGCGAACCGGCGGCCACACCCAACAGCCCCCCGAGCCCGAGCTCGGACGCCGCCACCTCGTCGAGCACCTCGACGCCTAGGCCGGCCGCCTCCGCCGCCCGTCGAGCCCGGTCGGCCAGCTCCGACGGGCTGAGGGAGCCACCCGGCTCATTCACCAGGTCACGGGCCAGCTCCACCGCCTCCACGACCGTGGTCGTCCGCCGCAGGGGTTCCTCCAGCTCGTCGGCATCGGGCGCCACGAGCACCACGCCGTCGAGACGGCACTGGTCCGGGTCGGACTTGTAACGGGTGAAGCGGTAGGCGGCCAGCGCCGCCCCCTCGGCCGCCGCCCGCGCCGCCGCCGCCCGGTCGCCGCCATCGGGCACGGCGGCGAGCAGGGTGGTGGCCATCAAGTCCCGCTTCCAGGCGGCCCGCACCAGGGCCGCCGCCGCCCGGCGGAGCACGTCGGGGCCGACGTCGGCAGCCGGCCCCACGCCCACGGCCACCACCGTGGCGTCACCCCGCCCCGGCAGGGCGACGGTCTCGCCCACCTTGGCCTCGAAGCCCCGGGCCTCGAGTTGCCCCGGTTCGACGCCATGGCCGTCACCCTGCACGGTGGGCCCTTCGGCCACGGGGATGCCGACCACCTCCACGCCGTCGGGCAGGTCGGGTGCGGCGGTGACGGTGAGGGGCATGGGTCCTCCCAGGGGGGTTCGCTTTCGTCGCGACCCTACCGGCGAGCCCATCTGCTGCCGGCGCTCGGGCCTGGCCCCTCTGCCGGCGGGAGGGCGGTCAGTACCCTTGCGGCCATGGATTTCCTCGGAGCCGCACGGGAGCGGGTGGTCGTGTTCGACGGGGCCGTCGGCACGAACCTCCAGTTGCGAGAGCTGGGGCCGGACGACTTCGGGGGGCCGGCGCTGGAGGGCTGCAACGAGATCCTCGTCGCCACCCGACCCGACGTGGTGGCCGAGCTGCACGCGTCGTTCTTCGAGGTGGGCTGTGACGTGGTCGAGACCAACACCTTCGGAGCCTTCGCCGTCCCACTCAGCGAGTACGGGATCGCCGACCGGACCGAGGAGCTCAACGAGACCGCGGCCCGCATCGCCCGCTCGGTGGCCAGCGACTTCTCCACCCCCGACCGTCCCCGCTGGGTCGCCGGCTCCATCGGCCCCGGCACCAAGTTCCCGTCGCTCGGCAACATCCGCTTCGCCGAGCTGCGCGACGCCTACGAGGTCCAGGCCCGGGGGCTGCTGACCGGGGGCGTCGACCTGCTGTTGATCGAGACGGTCTTCGACCTCCTGCAGGCCAAGGCGGCCATCGTGGCGTGTCGGCGGGCCATGGCCGCCGCCGGGCGCACCGTCCCCCTCCAGGTCCAGGTGACCGTGGAGCTCACCGGTCGCATGCTGCCCGGCACCGAGATCGCCGCTGCCCTCACCGCACTCGACCCCATGCGCCCCGACGTCCTCGGCGTCAACTGCGCCACCGGTCCGGCCGAGATGCACGAGCACCTCCGCCACCTGAGCGCCGCCGCCCGCATGCCGCTGTCGTGCCTGCCCAACGCTGGCCTGCCCTCGGTGGTCGACGGCAAGATGCACTACGACTTGAGCCCCGACCAGCTGGCCGAGTACCACCACCGCTTCGTTACCGAGCTGGGCGTGTCGGTCGTGGGCGGCTGCTGCGGGACGACGCCCGAGCACCTGCGGGCGGTGGTCGAGCGCTGTGCCGAGCTCACGCCCGCACCGCGCTCCCCCGTGCACGAGGCCGGCGCGGCGTCCATCTACACCGCCGTCCCGTTCCGCCAGGACACGAGCTTCCTGGTGGTGGGCGAGCGCACCAACGCCAACGGGTCGCGGAGGTTCCGCGAGGCCATGCTGGACGACGACTGGGAGACCTGTGTGGCCATGGCGAAGGACCAGGTCAAGGAGGGCGCCCACGTGCTCGACGTCTGCGTCGACTACACGGGTGAGGACGGCGTGGCCGACATGGAGCAGATCGCCCAGCGTTTCGCCACGCAGTCGTCGCAGCCGCTCATGCTCGACTCCACCGAGCCCGACGTCATCGAGACCGGGCTGCGATGGATCGGCGGTCGGCCGGTGCTGAACTCGGTCAACCTGGAGGACGGCGACGCGCCCGGGACACGCCTCGACCGCTTCCTGAGCCTCGCCCGCGAGTACGGCGCCGCCGTGGTGTGCACCTGCATCGACACCGAGGGCCAAGCCCGCACGGCCGACTGGAAGCTGCGGGCGGCACGGGCCATCCACGACCTGGCCGTCGAGCGCTACGGGCTCGAACCGTCCGATCTCCTGTTCGACCCTCTGGCGCTGCCCCTGTCGACGGGGATGGAGGAGAGCCGGCGCGACGGGATCGAGACCATCGAGGGCATCCGTCGGATCAAGGCCGAGCTGCCGGGAGTGTCGACCATCCTCGGGCTGTCGAACGTCAGCTTCGGGCTCAACCCCGCCGCCCGCCACGTCCTCAACTCGATGTTCCTGCACGAGTGCCTGGAGGCGGGTCTCGACGCCGCCATCGTCCACGCGGGGCGCATCATGCCGCTCAACAAGATCGACGAGCGAGTCCGGGAGATCTGCCTCGACCTGATCTACGACCGCCGCCGGCCGGGCTACGACCCACTCCAGGAACTGCTCGCCGCCTTCGAGGGGGTCACCTCGGCGGCGGTGGAGAACGAGGACCGCAGCGACTGGCCCGTCGCCGAGCGCCTGAAGGCGCGGATCATCGACGGCGACCGCGACGGGCTGGAGGCCGAGTTGGAGGAGGCCCTGGCGGCCAAGCCGGCGCTCGCCATCGTCAACGACGACCTGCTGGCGGGCATGAAGGTGGTGGGCGAGCTGTTCGGTTCCGGCCAGATGCAGCTGCCCTTCGTGCTGCAGTCGGCCGAGACCATGAAGCGGGCGGTGGCCTGGCTGGAGCCCCACATGGAGAAGGCCGACCAGGGAGGCAAGGGCAGGGTGGTGCTGGCCACGGTGAAGGGCGACGTCCACGACATCGGCAAGAACCTGGTCGACATCATCCTCACCAACAACGGCTACGAGGTGTTCAACCTGGGCATCAAGGTCTCGATCACCGACATGGTGGCCAAGGCGCTCGAGGTCAAGGCCGACGCCATCGGCATGAGTGGGCTGCTGGTCAAGTCCACGTTGATCATGCGCGAGAACCTCGAGGAGCTCAATGCCCAGGGTCTGGATCGCATCCCCGTGCTGCTCGGCGGCGCCGCCCTCACCCGCTCGTACGTCGAGCGTGACCTCAGGGAGGTCTACGAGGGCCGGCTGTTCTACGGCAAGGACGCCTTCGAGGGTCTGCGCACGCTCGATCGCCTGAACGAGCTCAAGCGCACGGGCGCCGACGACCCCGACTTCGGCCGGGTGCCGGGAGGGCGGGTGCTGCTCCCCCGGCGCAGCCAGCGCACCCCCGATCCCAATGTGGAGGTCCCGCCCCGCTCTCCCGAGGTCGCCACCGACAACGGGGTGTTCAAGCCGCCGTTCCTCGGTTCCCGGGTGGTCAAGGGCATCTCCCTCGACGAGATCGCCGCCTACGTGAACGAGACCGCCCTCTTCCGCAACCAGTGGGGCTACCGACCCGAGAAGGGGGAGTCCGACGAGGTGTTCAAGGACCGCATCCGCCCGGTGCTGCGGGAGCAGTTGGCCGAGGCCAAGGCATCGGGGATCCTCGTGCCCCAGGTCGTCTACGGCTTCTTCCCCGCCAACGGTGACGGCAACGACGTGGTGATCTGGACCGACGACAGCCGGACCGCCGAGTGGGGCCGCTTCTCGTTCCCTCGCCAGCAGGAGGATCCGTTCCTGTGCATCGCCGACTTCTTCCGCCCGCTGGACTCGGGCGAGGCCGACTACGCCGCCTTCCACATCGTCACCATGGGCGGCGCCGTGTCCGAGGCCGCCGGCCGGCTCTTCGCCGAGGACGAGTACTCCAAGTACCTGTTGCTCCACGGTCTCGGGGTGGAGATGGCCGAGGCCCTGGCCGAGTACTGGCACCGCCGCATCCGCGAGGAGTGGGGCTTCGCCGACGAGGATGGGCCGACGCTCAAGGGGCTGTTCCGCCAGCAGTACCGGGGCAGTCGCTACTCCTGGGGTTATCCCGCCTGCCCCGACCTGGAGGACAACGTCACCGTGTGGGATCTGCTCGAGGGTGAGCGCATCGGCCTGGTGGTGAGCGAGGAGACGGGCTACCAGTACCAGCCCGAGCAGACCACCTCGGCCATCATCTGCCACCACCCCCGGGCCAAGTACTTCATCGCTCGCTGAGGGCCGGCGCCGTCAGTCCCGCGCAATGGGGTAGAGGGCTCGCAGGTCGGCGTAGTCGATCTCGTCGGGCTGGTCGGTGCCCCCGGTGGGGTACATGACCGAACCGAGCAGGGAGTTGTGGGGCAGGCCCAGGGCGTGCCCGATCTCGTGGGTGGCCACCACCCGCCGGAGGGTGTCGTCGAGCCCGCAGTCGGTGCACACCTCCACGAACGCCGACTTCGGATGGTCACCGCCGGGCTCCTGGGACGCGCGTCCCTGGAAGTCCAAGATTCCCTCCAGGCTCTGCTCGTGGGCCGGGCACACCGCGATTCGGCTCCCTTGGCCACGGCACTCACCGCCGGGCTCGCCGGCGACCCAGGTGAGGCGCAGGTCGGCACCGGAGCGGTTCCACACCTCCACCGCGTGCCGGGTGGCCCGCTGCCAGCCGGGGTCGTCGGTCTCGTCCACGATCACGAGGTCGCGCTGCGCCCACGGCCGGAACTCGAACTCAGCGGCGCTCACAGGCACCATCCGCACCAGGAGCAGGGCGAGGGCTACGGCGAAGGTCACCGAGTTGGCCAGGCGGACGATCGCCGCCAAACGGGCCTGCTCGGGCCCCAGGCTGGCCACGTCGTCGGGTCGCGGCCGCAGGCGGACGAGGTCGCCCACGTCGTAGTCGCCCGGTGCCCAGGCCCCGCCCACCAGCGACGCTGCCACCTCCCAGCGCGGCACGGCTCAGTGACCCCGCCGCACCCACTCGTCGAGCTGCGGCGCCTCAGCGCCGATGGTCGTCGAGTCGCCGTGGCCTGTGTGCACGATCGTTTCCCCGGGCAGCGGGAGCAGCCGCCGCCGGATGGAGTCGATGATGGTCGGGAAGTCCGAGAAGGAACGACCGGTGGCGCCGGGGCCGCCCTGGAAGAGGGTGTCGCCGGAGAACAGCATCGCCTGGGCGGGCAGGTACAGGCAGACGCCGCCCGGGGAGTGCCCGGGCGTGTGCAGCACGTGCAGGCGGGCCTCCCCCACCTCGATCTCGTCCCCATCGGCCAGCTCCCGGTCCGGAGCCCGGTCGGGGTGGACGACGTCCCACAGCATCCGGTCGGCCGGGTGGAGGGCGACGGGCGCGCCGGTGGCACCGGCCACGTCGAGGGCGGCGTTGACGTGGTCGTTGTGCCCATGGGTGCAGACCACGGCGACCACCTGGCGGTCACCCACCGCCTCGAGAACGGGACCGGCGTCGTGGGCGGCGTCGATGACCACGACGGGAGCCCCCGCCATCCGTTCACCGACGAGCCAGACGTTGTTCTCGACGTCGAAGTGCTGCCCGTCGAGGGAGAAGGTCCCCGACGTCCGCACCCGCTCCACGGCCACCGCCACGTCGCCGCCCACGGGGGTCACAGGACGACGACCGAGCGCAGGACGTCGCCTGCGCCCATCTTGTCGAACGCCGCCTCGACCTGGTCGAGGGCCACGGTCTCGGTGACGAAGCCGTCGAGGTCGAACTTCCCTTGGAGGTAGAGGTCGATCAGCATGGGGAAGTCCCGCGAAGGTAGGCAGTCGCCGTACCACGACGACTTGAGGGCCCCGCCCCGTCCGAACAGGTCGATCAGCGGCAGGTCGATGGTCGCCATGGGATCGGGAACCCCCACCTGCACCAGCGTCCCGGCCAGGTCGCGGGCGTAGAAGGCCTGCCGGTAGGTGGAGGCCAGGCCGACGGCGTCGATGACGACATCGGCTCCGAAGCCGTCGGTCAGCTCCCGGACGGCCTCCACGGTGTCGACTTCCGAGGCGTCGACCGTGTGGGTGGCCCCGAAGCCCACCGCCCACTCGAGCTTGCGGACATCGAGGTCGACGGCGATGACCCGGCGGGCGCCCACCAGCGCCGAGGCGGCCACCGCGGCGTTGCCCACACCACCGCAGCCGATGACCGCCACCGAGTCGCCCAGCCCCACCGCGCCGGTGTTGACGGCGGCACCGAAGCCCGCCATCACCCCGCAGCCGACCAGTCCCGCCGCCTCCGGACGGGCCGCGGGGTCGACGCGCACGGCTTGGCCGGCGGCCACGAGCGTTCGTTCCGCGAAGGCGCCGATCCCCAGTGCCGCGGTCAGGGGCGTCCCGTCGGCGAGCGTCATGGGCTGCGTGGCGTTGGCGCTGTCGAAGCAGTGGTGGAGGCGACCCCGGCGGCACGAGCGGCACCGCCCACACGGCGCCCGCCACGCCAGCACGACGTAGTCACCCGGCGCCACCTCGCTGACGCCGTCACCGACGGCCTCCACCGTCCCCGCCGCCTCGTGGCCGAGAAGGAACGGGAAGTCGTCGGTGATGGCGCCCTCCCGGTAGTGCAGGTCGGTATGGCACACGCCGCAGGCCTGGACGCGCACCTTCACCTCGCCCGGGCCCGGATCGGGGACGAGGATCGTCTCCACCGAGACCGGCGCTCCCTTGGCGGCGGCCACCACCGCCCGGGCCTCGACTGCCATGCGCTCCCCTTCCGCCGTGCCGCCTTCGCCGGAAAAACAGGCTACCGGGGGCCGCCGGCGGCGGCCCCCGGTAGCGAGGAGGGTGTACCGGTCAGCGGTGCGAGAGGCTCAGGCGACCTCGGGACGCACCGGGTGCCCCGGCTTCTCGATGGGTGCCCGAACCTGGTTCCCCCACTCGGTCCACGACCCGTCGTAGTTGCGCACCTTGGGGTAGCCCAGCAGGTGGTGCAGCGCGAACCACGTGTGGCTGGAGCGCTCGCCGATGCGGCAGTAGGCGATGACGTCGTCGTCCTCCTTGAGCCCGACCTCCTGCTCGTAGAGAGCGCGCAGCTCGTCGGCGCTCTTGAAGGTGCCGTCGTCGTTGGCCGCCCTCTTCCAGGGCACGCTCGCCGCTCCGGGGATGTGCCCGCCGCGGAGGGCGCCCTCCTGAGGGTAGGCCGGCATGTGCAGCAGCTCACCGGAGTACTCCTGGGGCGAGCGCACGTCGACCAGCCGCCCCTGCGAGCGGATGTGGGCGCGCACGTCGTCGGCGAAGGCGCGGATGGGGGCGTCGTCGCGCTCGACCACGGGGTAGTCGGTGGCCTGGGGGGTGGGCACGTCGGTCGTCATCGGCCGGCCCTCTTCCTGCCACTTCTGGCGGCCGCCGTCGAGCAGCCGGGTGTCCGGGTGGCCGAAGAGGCTGAACACCCACAGGGCATAGGCGGCCCACCAGTTGAAGTTGTCGCCGTAGAACACCACCGTCGTGTCACGGGAGATGCCCTTGGCCGACATCAGCTTGGAGAACTCCTCGCCGTTGAGGTAGTCGCGGGCCACCGGGTCTTGCAGGTCGGTGTGCCAGTCGATCTTCACCGCGCCCGGAATGTGGCCCGTGTCGTACAACAAGACGTCCTCGTCCGACTCCACCACCACCACCTGGGGATCGTCGAGGTGCTCGGCCAGCCACTCGGTGGTGACGAGCTTCTCGGGATGGGCGTAAGCTTGGAGCTTCTGGTCGGTGTCGGGGGCGACGTCTGGTGCCATGGGCACTCCTCTCGTTCCTGCGGTCAGGACTCGTTGGGACTCGTTGGTTCGGGCCGAGTCTAGGGTTATCGTGTCAATACCCGATAAGTCTGGTCAAGATTCGAGGTTCGTCATGGCGTCTCCCCCCAAGCTCCAGCGCATCGTCGAGCTGTTCGCCGGCGCCCCCAAGGACCTGCGCCTCGAGGCGCTGCTGGAGTACTCCCGCAAGCTCCCCCCCCTGCCCCCGCACCTCGAGGGCAAGCAGGGCTCCATGGAGCAGGTCGAGGAGTGCCAGACCCCGTTCTTCCTCTCCACCGAGGTCGACGGCGACGGCCGGGTCGCCGTGTGGTTCGACTGCCCGCCCCAGGCACCGACCACCCGGGGCTTTGCCGGGATCCTGGCCGAGGGCCTGAACGGGGCGACGGCCGAAGAGGTCCTGGCCGTGCCCAACGACTTCTACAGCCAGATGGGCCTCGACGAGGCCATCTCCACCCTCCGCCTGCGGGGGATGGGCGCCATCCTCGGCCACCTCAAGCGCCAGGTCCGGGAGCAGACCTCCCCGGTCGGGTAGCTCGTCATCACCCGAGTAGCCGGCGGGGGCGGCCGCAATGCGGCTACGGCCTCTTCACCCCGCGACTGTCACAGGGCCAGAGCGGAGAAGCGCCGTTACGAAGGTGGCGTGCAAGATGGCGCCGGTGCCCATACCCGGCCGCTCCTAGACGACGGCAACGACGGTGATGACGCCCAGCACCGACGATCCCGCGACCGCTAAGACGAACGTTTTCGGCCACACTCCGCCTACCCAGCTGTAGACATACACAGCAATGGTGGAAATGACGAGGGCTATCCATGTGAGTCGTAGACCGATCGCATATCTGTGGTCGTGACCCCAACCATTGTGCTTCTTCGATGCGACACTGACCACCTTGGCCGCACCTATGAACAAAGGCCACCCTCGACCATCCAAGTGCGGCAATGCCCCGCCAGAACATTGAGCCACCGCTGGCGATGACAGCAGCAGAGGCGAGGGCGAATCCGACAATTGAATGGCACAGCCGACAACGTGACTTGCCGTCGAGAAGTCATCCGTTCGCGGCTGTTCGCTCGTGGGTGGTCCACCGTGCAGCACCACAGGATCGGGGGGCGAGGTCCTGTCGCACACGTCGTGGGTCTCGACGCCAAGGCCAAGCCATGACGCCGTGATCTGCCGTGGGCGAGAGCAACCGTTGGCCAGTTCTCTCACGTGCTCGCCGATCCACAACTTTCCGGTACGGGTCGCGGTTACGCGGAAGTTCAAGAAGCTCTGTTCCCGATGGTGCTGCTGAGGCGGTGCTGGACGAAACGACGGGGAGGGCGAAAACCACCAATAGCGAGGCAACTGCCTGAGAAATTCGTCCGGCAAAGTTGCATCATCAGCTCCTTCGTGGGCCGGCATGCCCAGCTCTCCGCCGCCGAATTCCAATGAGGTTTCGATCGGCTTCACCGCACGTACACCAATCAGACGTTCCTGCCCAGTTGCCTATGCGAGACCTCACCGCGTTCGCATTGCATACCGACTGATATGACCGGCAGCGGTCCGCTACCTGATCGCCACGTCGACCTCTTCCGGTGCCGGCACGCGCGTCGGTCGCAGGCCCTGGCGCTCGGCGAGAGTGGCGAAGCGGCACGCGTCGCGCACGGCGCAACCGCCGGGGTCGTTGTTGAAGTAGACGAACACGTCGTCCTCGGGGCGCCACCGAGCGGCCAGGCGCTCCGTCCACCGGGCCAGCGCCTGGTCGCCGTAGCACGGCCAGGGCTTGGCCCGTCCCTCGTGGAAGCGCACGTAGCCCCAGTCGGCGGTGCGCTCCACCAGGCCCAGCGGCCGTGACCGCCGGTCGGCCAGGACCAAGGCGACGTTGCGGGCGGCCAGCAGCGACAGGGTCTCGTCGTCGAACCACGACGGGTGGCGGAACTCGACCGCCACCCGCACCGGGGCCGGGAAGCGGTCGAGGGTGTCGGCCAGGCGGGACCGGTTGGCCGCCAGGGTGGGTGGCAGTTGGAGCAGCAGCGGGCCCACGCGGGGGCCGAGCGGGGCGGCGTGGCGCAGGAACCGCTCGACCGGCTCCTCCGGCTCCCGCAGCTGCTTGTAGTGGGTGAGGTAACGGCTCAGCTTCAGCGCCATCACAAAGTCATCGGGCAGGGTGGCGCGCCACGCCGCGAAGGTCTCCGCCGGCGGCAGCCGGTAGAAGGTGTTGTTGACCTCCACGGTGCGGAACCGGTGTGCGTAGTGCTCGAGCCAGCGGCGGGTGGGCACGCCTGAGGGGTAGAAGGTCCCCCGCCAGTCGCGGTACTGCCAACCCGAGGTCCCGACGAACAGCACGGTTTTTCGGTTGCTAGCCCTCGTCCAGGGCGTCGCCGACGTCGGGCGCCCGCCGGGGGCCGTTGGGCAGGGGAGGCTCCCGACGCAGCGACATGGCGCAACCGACGCCGGCGGTCGCGCCCTTGGCCGCCGCCACCTGCAGCAGCTGGAGCCCCGGCGTGACGTCTCCGGCGGCGTAGACGCCGGAGACCGACGTCTTGCCGTGCTCGTCGACCGACAGGTAGCCGTCGCCGGTGCGTTCGCAGCCCAGCTTCTCGGCCAACGGCGTGCGGGGTTGATGGCCCAGCGAGAAGAACGCCATCTGGCAGTCGAGCCGGCGCCCACTGCGCAACAGCACCTCGCGCAGCTCGCCCCGCCGGCCCACCAGGGCGACGGCGTCGTCCTCCA
This sequence comes from Acidimicrobiales bacterium, assembly GCA_035942035.1. Lineage (GTDB taxonomy): Bacteria > Actinomycetota > Acidimicrobiia > Acidimicrobiales > CADCSY01 > JAHWJR01. Next base: position 7,072 of record DASZDK010000089.1, on the reverse strand, counting down.
GCAGCTCGATCCCGTGAGCGGCCAGCGCCCGGTGGTGCCGGTCGTCACCCTCGAAGCGACGGCCGTCGGTCACCACGGTCACGCTGGCCGCCCAGTCGAGCAGCTCCAGGCCGAAGCCGGCCACATGGGCGCTCCAACCCAGCACGACCACGTCACAGCCGGCAGCCTCGAACCCATCGCACGACGGGCAGTGGAAGATGTCCGCCCCGTAGTGCTCGTCGAAGCCCTCGATGTCGGGCACGGCATCGACCACCCCCGTGGCCAGGACCACCCGCTTGCCCTCGACCCGCCCACCGTCGGACAGGCCCACCACAAAGCTGCCTTCCGACCCCTCCACGGAGACGGCTTCCGCCCGCCGACGCTCGACGCACGAGTAGGCGTCGACGCCGGTGACTGCGGTGGTGAGGATGGCCTCGGGAGTGGCACCGTCCATCGTCAGGTACCCGTGGGTGTGCTCGACCATCCGGTTGCGCTGCTCGCCGGCGTCGAGCACGAGCGTGCGGCGGCGGTAGCGGGCCAGCCAGGTGGCGGCGCTCAGGCCGGCGGGACCACCACCGACGACGACCGCGTCCCACCCGCCGGCGTCGGCGGAGATGCTCATCCTTGGGTTCAGCTACCGGGCTGCAGCGGGGGCGCCGCCATGTCGGCCAGCGGGTACACCTCGTAGGTGGAGACGTTGTAGACCGGCGAGCGCACGAGCAGCATCTCCAGCTCGTCGTTGGACTCGACCGAGTAGATCCACGCGCCGCCGTGGCCGCCCACGATGTGGTACCGGCCCACCACCTTTCCCTGCTCCTCCAAGGGCTTGGCGTAGTCCGGCATGGCCAACACCGCCTTCAGCACCTCTCCGGAGAGGCGTGAGATCTCGATGCGCCAGATGACGAGGAACTTCATGGTGACCTCCTGTGGTCGATGGTGAGCCGGCCGCCCGCCGGGTAGGACGACAGGCCATGAGTGGAGACAGCGTGGTCCTGGTTACGCCGCACGGTGGCAACTGGGTGGTGCGCCGAAGCCTCGAGGACCCGCCGGTCGGGACGTTCACGACCCGCGAGGAAGCGGAGCAGCGGGCCGGCGAGCTGGCAGCCGCCGAAGGCCTCGACGTGGAGATCCGCGACGAGCCGGGCTGGGACCCCGAAGAGGCCACCCGGGGCCCTGGTGCCCGCGGCCCCCAGGTCGAGGTCGACCCCGAGTGAGTTGACGAAGCTGCCGGCTCCTGACGGGCGGGGCCACACCGGCGTGCTGCACTCCGTCCCCCCCCTTGTCGCGCCCATGCGGCCCTTCCGTCGTGGTTTGCCAGCGCCCCTGAAACGGGTAGCTGGCCGCGGTGCGCACCCTCTACCCCGAACCCCTGAGCCCGTACGCCCGGCCAAGAGGCCGTCGATGAGCGCAGAGGAGCAGCCCGACACCGTCCGGCGAGCGGAAGGCAAGATCGACGACGCCACCCGACGGTCCGACGACGGCCAGAAGTACGCCGATCGCAAGGACGTGTCCGGCGACACCGATGCCCTCGAGGGTCAGCAGCGCCAGGAAGCGAACCAGGCCTGGGCCGGCCCGGGGCTGCCGGCGTCGACCGACGCCCAGTGGAAGGGGCTGGTGATGGGCAGCCTGGTGGGCGGGGCCATCGGCCTCGTGCTCCTGCTCCCGGTGGCCTTCATCCCCTTCGGCTTCACCGTGACCGGGCGACTGCTGATGTGCGGCATCATCGGCGCTCTCGCCGGCGGCACCGCCGGCGCCCTCTACTTCGGCGGGCGCATGCCCGAGCTCGAGGGTGAGACCGTCGACGCCGACGGCAGCCCCTCGGTGGGGAGCACGGCGCGCGACCGGCACACCGACGACCGGGGCCGCTAGCCCCTACGCCGGCCTGGGACGTCGTGGTGCTCCCCCCAGCGGTCAGTCCAGCAACTCCAGCAGCCGCTCCGGCGGACGGGCCACCACGGCTCGGTCCCCCACCACGACGATGGGCCGCTCGATGAGCACCGGGTTGGCCACCAGCGCGTCGAGCAGCGCCTCCCGGTCGGCGTCGTCGAGCCCGAGCTCGCGGTAGCGGTCCTCGCCGGTGCGGGTGATGGCCCGCGGGTCGTCGGTGCCGAGCAGCCGCAGCAACCCCTCCAGCTCCGCCCGCGTCGGTGGCTCGTCCAGGTACTCGACGAGCTCGGCGTCGATGCCCCGCTCCTCCAGCAGTCCCCGAGCCGTCCGGCACTTCGAGCACTTCGGGTTGAAGAACACGCTGACGTCTGCGCCCATGGCCGCCCAGCCTAGGAAGGTACGGTGACGCAGGGGCGGACGTCGGGTTGGAGCCCGGTGGCATGGGGCGCGCCATCCGGGTCCCTTTCCGCACGGCCCCTTCATGGCGGGGCCTGCGGAGCAGGGCTGGGACTCACCCCGGCAGGGGTAGACCCCTGTATCTGGCCTCACCATCGAGCACCTCCCGTCGCACCTTCCTGCTCGCCGGCGGCGCCGGCCTGGCCGCGGTCGGCCTGGCCGCCTGTGGCGTGAAGCCGGCGCGGCGCGGGACGACCGAACAGGGCGGGTCAGCAGGGACGGCCGGCGAGAGAAGCGTGAAGGTCGCGAGCGGACAGCTTTCCTCCAGACCGGGCCCGGTCACGTCGCCGGCACCGGCAACCGGCCTGCAACCGCTGGGGCTCGACACCGACCGTGACGCGCTGCTCTACGTGCCCGACCAGGTCACCGCGGGCGCACCTGCGCCCATGGCCCTGCTGCTCCACGGGGCGGGGGGCACCGCCGAGGGTGGACTGGCGCCGCTGCTCGACCTTGCCGACGAGACCGGGCTCGTGCTGCTGTCCCCGCCGGCGCGGGACCGTACCTGGGACGTGCTGCTCGGCGGTTACGGGCCCGACATCGCCTTCATCGACCGTGCCCTGACGGCGACATTCGCCCGGCAGACCATCGACCCCGATCGCCTGGCCATCGGCGGCTTCTCCGACGGGGCCTCCTACGCCTTGTCGGTCGGCCTGGTCAACGGAACGCTGTTCAGCCACATCGTGGCGTTCTCGCCCGGTTTCGTCGCTCCCGGCTCCACCTCGGGCTCACCCCGGGTGTTCATCTCCCACGGCACGGCCGATGACGTCCTGCCCATTGGCGCCACCAGTCGCCGCATCGTCCCCCGGCTCGAGCAGGACGGCTACGAGGTCCGCTATCGGGAGTTCGAGGGCGGCCACGCCGTGCCGCCGGCGATCGCAGGCGAGGCCCTCGACTGGTTCCTCGGGCCGGGCAGCTGACCGGTCACCGGGTCAGCAGGGGGCTGCGCTGCCGTCTCCCGCTGCCGCGGCGCTGTCGACGAGGGCCTCGAGCCGGGCGTGCTCGAACACCCGTCTGATGGGCGGCGACGGGTCGAGCACCGAGAGGTGGGCTCCCGCGTCACGCACCCGGTTGCGCAGGCGCACCAACGTCCCGAGGCCGGCGGCGTCGAGGAACTGCAGCCCGGCCAGGTCGACGAAGACGGACAGACCCGGTTCGAGCTGCCCGTCGAGCACCTCGCATGCTCGCCAGAGATCTGGCGCCGTCGCCAAGTCGAGCTCCCCCTGCAACCGCACGCACACCGAGCCGTCGACCACGACGACATCGGTACGAAGCTGCCCCGCCGCCCACGGGTTCCCTGCCTGCACCGCCGACTCCTCGCCCGACCGAAGGGCGGTCCGGCTCGTTGCTCGACCGAGCGCCCAGTCGACGGAGCTTACCCCCCGACCGGTCCCGCGCGCATACGTTGTACGGGCGCATGATCGCGGGTACGGCACGGTCCGCCCCGGCGTGGGCACCGGCCCGACCTGTCGGCCGGCCCCACTGGCAGTCCGCACGCGGGAGGCAGGTGGCTAGGAACGAACGCATCGTGGCGCTGGTCCTGGCGGGTCTCGCCGGCGTACCGGAGCTGGAGCCCGGCGCCTGCCAGAGCGGTCCGGGCACGGGTGGGTGGTCAGCAGGCCTGAAGAACTGGCCCGGCCTTGCCGCGTACGGTCAGCTCCGCTGGTGGCGCGTCTCCTCGGGCGTCCCCGCGCTGGGCGGCGTGCCCTCGCCCTCGACCGTCCCCAGCGTCCGCCCGGTGATGTCCCGCAACCCGCGCAGAAAGACACGGTTGCGGGCGGCCAGTCGCAACGGGGCCTCGTTGTCGCCCTGGGGCCCGATGTCCGCACCTGCCTGGCGGAGTCGCTCCCGCACCTCCCGCACCAGGTTCCGGTCATCGTCGTCGGGGACGGCGCCGGCGAGGTCCGACGCCACCTCGGGGCCCAGATGGCGGTCGGCGATGGTCCGCATCAGTCGCGAGACGCCGGCGTCGAGATGACGTACCGACGGCCGCACCGCCGCCCAGGAAGGGTCCTCGGCCAGCAGGTGGCCGGCGAGCGCCGTCTTTCCCGCCAGCTCCAGCGTCGGCTCGAAGTCATAGAGCGGGTCCCGAGAGCGGTAGTACAACGCCACCAGGGCATAACGGTGCGCCTTGTCCTGTACCTGGCGCAGGTGGTCGGTCAACTCTTCGAAACGGGTCTGCAGGTACTGGACGTCACCCGTCTCCAGACCGGCGGCTGCAAGAGCGAACCCCTCGCGGGTTCCCTCGGTCTCGTCCTGGAGCAGCAGGGCCAGGCGGTAGCGCTCGTCGAGGCTGCTCGTCACCTCGATCAAATACGTCACCACCCCGGTGAGCAGAGCAAAGCCGCCGCCCGACGCCACCATGGCGAGCAGCTGGTGGCTCGTCGTCAACGGGGTGATGTCGCCGTAGCCGAGCACCGTCACCGTGACGCCGGCGAAGTAGAGCGCATCGCCGAAGCCCAGCGGGCCGAGCTGGGGCTCGGCCCGGTAGCCGTCCAGGCCGCTGTAGAAGATCAGGGCGAAGCCGAGGATGAACAGCACCACCCACGTCACCAGCGTGGTGGCGATCATGGCCGGACCGGCCATGGCCAACACACCCCGCTGTCGAGCCCGCCACCGCCGGCTGAGGGCCACGAACACCTCCCACACGGCCCGCTGGGCAGCCCTGGCCACCGGTCCCTCGATGTCGGCGTGGGCCACGGTGAAGAAGACGTCGAGGGCGACGGCCGAGGCCAGCACCACACCAACGACCAGGGGCACGAGCTCGAGAATGTCCATGCCACTCCAATGAGGGTCCCGCGCCCCGCCGGCCCGGAAAGCTTTCGGGAACTGTGCCGTTGTACCCACGCGGGGCGGAAGATTCATCTCGCCGCCGGTGGACCGGCACCAGCGGCCTACGCTTCCGCGCCTCTGGGTACTGGCGGGCAGACCCGTCGAGGAGGGATACCGGTGACGTTCTCGCTCGTGGCCCGCTGCCAGGCCACCGGCCAGCTCGGCGTGGGCGCCATGACCGGGATGGTGGGGGTGGGCAAGCTCGTCCCCCACGCCCGGTCCCGAAGCTCCGTCCTGGGCCGGGCACCGCACCGGCCGCGGCTACAGCGCCCAGGGCAACCGGCTGGTGGGGCCGGAGACGCTCGACACCCTCGTGGAGGCGTTCCACGCCGCCGAGGGAAAGGAGTTGGCCGAACGCCTCCTGCTCACCCTCGAAGCGGGGGCCTCCACCGGTGCGGACCGCCAGGGTGAGGTGTCAGCGGTCATCTACGTCCTCGACACCGAGCAGTGCCCCCTGTGGGACGCCCGAGTGGACTCCTCCGACGACCCCGTCGCCGAGCTGCGGCCCCTGTACCAACGCTTCGCCGAGGAGCTGGTCCCGGTGGTACGCCGTCTGTCCACCCGCCACGACCCGCTGGGGCAGGCCACCAGGGACCTGATGCGGGGCGAGGAGCCAGGGGCGTCCCAGTAGGCGACGCCGGTCAGTCCCGCGCTCCTCCGGAGAGCTCGTCGGGCGGGGCTGCCGTCTTCCCCACGCCCGTGGCCAGCTCCTGCTCCCGCAGCGTGCCACCCGCCTCGGGATCGAGCGGCGGAGTGTCCATGCCGGCGCGGTCTCGGAACCCCTCGACCATCTCCTCGATGGCCTCGAGTGACGTGCGCGACGGGCTCCACCCGAGCTCGGAATGAGCCCGGGCGGTGTCCATGACCGGCAGGCTCAAGGCGAGGTCGACCAGCATGGGGCTGGCCGGCACCAGGTGGAGGCGCCAGGCGGCGGCGACCGCCGCCCGTACAGGCCAGGCGGGCAGCTTGACCGGCCGGGCGTCGAAGAGCTCCCCCAGGGTCCGGGCGTCGACCACCGGGTCGGCGGCGATGTTGAATGGGCCCCGGACCGGCCTCAGCAGGGTCAGCCGGTAGGCGTCAGCGGCGTCGAGGCTGTGCAGCGCCTGGAAGCGCAGTCCGGGCAGGTCGGGGACGACCGGGAGCAGGTGCGGTCGCACCAGCCAGTTGGGCAGCAAGGGGCCGGCGAAGAGGCGACGTTGCTCCGACGCCGCCTGGCGCTTGAAGATGAAGCCCGGCCGCAGGCGGACCACCCGGATGTCGGGCTGCCGGAGCTCGAAGACGTCGAGCACCCTCTCCACGTACGACTTCTCCCGGCCGTAGGCGGCGTGGGGCAGCGCGTGGGTGGGCCAGCTCTCGTCGACGGGGCGGTCCTGGGGTCCCGGGGAGTAGGCGCCCACCGACGAGGCATGGACCAGGGTGGAGACACCGGCGGCGGCGGCGGCGTCGAAGACGCGGATGCTGCCGAGGACGTTGTTGTTCCACGTCTCCAGCTCGTCGTGGGTGGGCTGGAAGATCCACGCCAGGTGCACCACGGCGTCGGCGGCCTGGAAGTGCGACGCCAGGTCGTCAACGGCGACGTCGGCCTGGGCCCAGGTGGTCTTGGGTGGCCGCCAGTCCGGGAGCCTCCGGGCGATACCGACGATGGCGTCCACCGTCGGTTCGGTGCCCAGCACCTCGATCAAGCTGGTGCCCACGTTGCCGGTCGCCCCGGTGATCACCACTCGCATCGCACGCTCCAGACCGGTCGACTCGCTCCCTCCGCAAAAGATGCCCGTCGTCGGCCGCCGGCACGCACGCGGGAGGCGCCGGCAGCTGCCGGCGCCTCCCCATCATGTCGGTCAGAGGCGGTTTCTCTGGCTCTCGTTCACGAACTTCACGCACTGGCCCTGGTTCTTGAACCGCTCCCTGGCCGGCACGTTGT